>JBMOPI010000133.1:0-5932 GCA_049324975.1 Bacillota bacterium | reverse complement strand
CATCAGGTTCCTGGAAAAACCCAGCTGGAGCGAAGTTTTCAGTGATACGGTAAATACGGGAATTTACATTATTCAGCCCGATATTTTCAAGTACTATGAAGCGAACCGTTTTTTTGACTTCAGTAAAGACCTTTTCCCGCTGCTGATGGGAAAAAATGAGTCTCTTTACGGGTATGTGGCCGAAGGTTACTGGTCGGATATCGGCAGCCTGGAACAATACCGGCAGACTCATTACGATATCCTGGACGGCAAAGTTCAGGCGTCGGTAAAGGGAAAACAGGCCCCGGACGGGGTCTGGCTGGGGGAAAATGTAACCCTGGATCCGACCGTTAAGATTACACCGCCGGTTTTTATCGGTGACAACTGCCGGGTGAGCGCGGGGGTACAGCTCGGCGAATATGCCGTGCTGGGCAGAGAGAATGTGCTGCGGGGCGGAGCGACGGTGCGCCGGTCTATCATGTGGGACTATAATTACCTGGACCACGGTGTGGAGCTTCGGGGCGCCGTGCTGTGCAGCCATACTCAGGTCCAGGCCAACAGCGCCCTTTATGAGGGGGTGGTCATCGGTGACAGCAGTTTCCTCGGACAGCGGGTATCCGTCAAACCCCAGGTAAAGGTTTGGCCGGATAAAGTCGTGGAAGATAATACTGTTTTAACAGATTCACTTATCTGGGGTGAGATGCGGCGCAAAAACCTCTTTTCCGTGCAGGGTGTCGGTGGGCTGGCCAACATCGAAATCACGCCGGAATTTACGGTGAAGCTGGCTGTTGCTTACGGGGCCAATCTCCGGCAGGGTTCCCAGGTGGTATTGAGCACCGATTACCACCGGGCTTCCCAGGTAGCGAAAAAAGCTTTTACTGCCGGGCTGCTGGCTGCCGGTATTTCTGTGTCCGATATCGGCGTAACCACAACATCTATTACCAGGTACGCGGTAAAGAGCCTGCACGCCGCCGGCGGCGTACATATCCGCCTGATACCTCCCTTTGAAAAGAACCGGATTTTACTGGAATTCCTTGATGATGAGGGGATCAACGTCAGCAAGGACTTTGAGCGTAAAATTGAAAACGCCTTTTTCCAGGAGGATTTCCGGCGGCCGGATATCGGGCAGCTGGGTGAAGTCAGGTACGTGCCCCAACTGGCCGACGCTTACCGGGAGGGCATCCTGAAAACCATCAACCACGACCTCATCAGGCGCTGCCGGTTTAAAGTACTGGTTGCTTACGACTACCTGAACCTGGGCTGGTTCATTCCGCCGGTTTTTGAAAAACTGGGCTGCCAGGTAAGTACCGTGAACCAGGCCGATTACTCGCTTAAAGACCTGGCTGCCATGGTCCGGGAAAACCGGATGGATATGGGGATTGTGCTGAACAGCAACGCTGACCAGGTGATGGTGATAACCGAGGAAGGACAGATTATCCGGGATGAGGAAATTATGACCTTATGGGCCGCGGTTGTTTTTGGCGGGGGGGCCGGCCGGACACTGGGCATACCGGTAACAGCGCCGTCGGTAATTGAGAAGTTGGCTGAGGCTTCCGACGGCACACTCGTGCGGACCAAAGCCAATCCCCGGGCGCTGATGGAGGTTTCCAGGGGGGGACTGTTTCAGCCGCTGTTTGACGGTACTTATATCTTTATCAAGCTGCTGGAGTATTTACAGGGGCAGCAAAAGTCCCTGTCGAATATTATTAATGATATCCCCAAAACCCATGTGCACAAGGAGGTTGTTCAGTGCCCGTGGACAGAGAAAGGCCTGGTCATGCGCCGGCTGATGGAAGATATCAAGGGCCGGCAGGTGGAGCTGCTTGACGGTATTAAGATATACCACCCGCAGGGGTGGGCGTTGGTCCTGCCGGACAGCGAGGAACCGGTTTTCCTGGTCTTCAGCGAAGCCGGCAGTGACGAACAGGCAAAAGAGTTGGCGGCAGCTTACGCTAAAAAGATTGAGGAATTTAAATCAGCAAGTTAAGGAGGGCTCTTTGTGCCCAGGCATTTGGTCATCGGTAACGGCAGCCTGCTCATCAATTTTGATGCGGGCATCAATATGCGCGACCTGTACTACCCTTTTGTTGGCCAGTGGAATCACATTTCCGGCAACAAGAACAGCCTGGGGGTGTGGACGGAAGGACATTTTTCCTGGTGTGACGAGAGCAGCTGGACCCGGACTCTGCGGTATAAAAAAGAGACCCTGATTACCTGTGTCCAGGCGGCTAACCCCGACATGGGGATCAGTTTGCTAATCAACGATTTTGTGCATTATCATGACAATATCTACATCAAAAAAGTGATTGTGCGGAACCTTACCGAACGCCAGCGGGAAGTCCGGTTGTTCTTTACTCACGACTTTTCCATCGACGAATCGGAAGTGGGGGACACTGCGGTTTTTGACCCTATCCTGCAAACTCTTTATCATTATAAAAAAGGCAAGTATTTTATGATGAACGGCTATACCGGCAGCGGCGGCATTTTCCAGTATGCCACCGGAACCAAAAGGTTCCGGGGTGCTGAGGGCACCTGGCGGGATGCCGAAGACGGGGACCTGCAGGGCAACCCCATCGCCCAGGGTTCGGTGGACAGTACTGTCAGTTTCCGCTGTGTGCTGCCTCCTAAGGGCAAGGATGTCCTGTATTATTGGATAACCATCGGCCGCAATTTTCAGGAGGTAAAAAAACTTGATGACTATGTCCGGCACCGGTCGCCGGAAATTATATTAAGATCAGTCTCGGCTTACTGGCGTCAGTGGGTAAACAAAGACAGCTACGAAGGGCTCTCTTTGCCTGAGGATATTATGGGTCTATACCGGCGCAGCCTGTTGATTATAAGGAGCCAGGTGGACAGACACGGGGCAGTCCTGGCCGCCAACGACTCCGATATTATGCAATATAATCGTGACCATTACAGTTATATGTGGCCGCGGGACGGGGCACTGGTTTCCTATGCCCTGATTAAGGCCGGGTATCCGGAGATGACGGAGCCCTTTTTCAAATTCTGTGAAGATGCCCTCACCAAAGGAGGTTATCTGCTGCACAAATACAATCCCGACGGATCTGTGGGGTCGAGCTGGCACCCGTGGATCCACAAGGGGAAATCCCAGCTGCCGATTCAGGAAGATGAAACGGCCCTGGTGATTTTTGCTTTGTGGGAATATTATCAGAAGACCAAGGACATAGAATTCTGCCAGCAGTTGTACCGGAGCCTGATCCGGCCGGCCGGGAATTTTATGGTCAAATACCTGCATGAAGGGCTGGACCTGCCTGAGGAGAGCTATGACCTGTGGGAAGAACGGCGGGGAATTTTTACATTTACTGCTGCGGCCGTATACGGCGGCCTTAAAGCAGCGGCCAATTTTGCCAAAATCTTTGCTGACGATGAACGGGCTGCCCTGTTTAATGAGACTGCCGAACGCATCAGAAACGGCATGCTGATGCACCTTTATGATGAAAGCCTGAACCGGTTCATCCGGGGCCTCTATATTGAAGAAGACGGTACTGTAAAAAGGGATTTGACCCTGGAGAGCAGCCTGTTCGGGGTAGTGGCCTTCGGGGTGCTGCCTGCAGATGACCCGCGGGTAATCGCTACCATGCAGGCTATTGAAGCCGGGTTATGGGTGAAGACGGATATCGGCGGCATTGCCCGGTATACCAATGATTATTATTTCCAGAAGTCCGGCGACATTGCCCGGGTACCCGGTAACCCCTGGTTCATCTGTACTTTATGGCTGACGGAATGGTATATTGCCAAAGCACAGGATATGGAAGAACTGCAAAAACCACTGCAGCTGCTGCAGTGGGTCACAAAGAATGCCCTGTTCAGCGGCATTCTGCCGGAACAGTTGCACCCGTATACAGGGGAGCCTTTATCGGTTGCCCCGTTAACCTGGTCCCATTCCAGTTTTGTCCTGGCTGTTAAGATGCTGCTGGAAAAAATGCGGGTACTGTCCTGCCCGGAGCTGTGCCCGCTGCCACCTGTCCCGGAGAGCAAATAGCAGAAAAACCGGCCCACGCCGTAAAGGCGCGGCCGGTTTTTTGCTTGTGCGCCCAGCATGGGCGCAGTCTAACGGGTGCAAGTCCCGAGTGCGGGTTGATAGTGCCAAGCACATAGCCAAGGGCAAGGGTGTCCACCGCGAGGTGGAATCTGAAGGAAGCCGGAGGCAAACTTCTGGCCTGACGAACAGGAATCACATCAGGCATATGCGGGCTGGGTAAGGTTGCAAGACAAACCGAAGCCCTAAACTATCCGGAAGCCCACGATGTAAGTGTGGCAGGTAGATGGAAGGAAAGACTGCGTTCTTACCTGGGGAGGTCTCACGGACGGGTGGAAACAGAGTATGAAGCCCGGTTGAAACAAGATTTATCGTGAGAAGTCAGCAGAGGCCATAGTACGCAGGTGTCGCGACACCTGCGGAAGGGCCGAACCAGAGGAGGTGAGGGTCAATGAAAGCTACTGAAAGTGGCGAATTGAAACACAGACAACTTCATCTTGAAGACTATCTGCAAAGGATATCTGCGGAACAGAAAGAGTATGCAGAAGTGTGCGAGCCACCCAAGATGGTTGAAACCGACATCACCAACACAACCGAGCAGACGGAAGGACTGCTGGAGCAAATTTTAACCCGAGAGAATCTGAACCTGGCATATAAGCAGGTGAAGAGAAACAAAGGTGCAGGTGGAATTGACGGAATGCAGGTGGATGAACTTCTACCCTACCTGAAAGAAAACCAGAAGGAGCTAGTGCAGTCCCTCCGGGACGGAAAATACCGTCCGAATCCCGTTCGAAGGGTAGAAATACCCAAGGAGAACGGGAAAACCAGAAAACTAGGGATACCAACTGTTGTGGACAGGCTCATCCAACAGGCGATAAGCCAAGTCCTGACGCCAATCTTTGAAAAGCAGTTCTCGGACAACAGCTTCGGGTTCCGTCCAAAACGAAGTACTCACGACGCTCTAAAGAGATGTCAGACCAATATCACAGAAGGCTACAAATATGTAGTCGATATGGACTTGGAGAAGTACTTCGATACGGTGAACCAGAGCAAGCTCATCCAGATACTATCGGAAACGATTAAGGACGGACGAGTGATTTCGCTGATACATAAATTCTTGAGAGCAGGAATCATGGTTGGCGGATTATTTGAGGACAGCCCGGAAGGCGTACCACAGGGTGGACCACTAAGTCCATTGCTGGGGAACATTATGTTGAACGAATGCGACCATGAACTGGAAAAGCGGGGACATCGCTTTGTACGCTATGCAGATGACCTGATGATTTTCTGCAAAAGCAAAAAGGCAGCGCGGCGAACGCTGGACAATATTCTGCCATTCATCGAGGGGAAGCTGTTCCTCAAGGTAAATCGGGAGAAGACCAAGATGGCACACGTCAACTACGTCAAATATCTGGGATATAGCTTTTATATCTATCGGGGAGAAGGCCGACTAAGAATCCACCCGAAGAGCATCCAGAAGCTCAAGGATAAAATCCGGGAGGTTACAGGGCGCAGTAACGGGATGGGTATTGAGGAACGCAAAACCAAACTCAATCAAGTGATTAAAGGATGGGTGAACTACTTCAAACTGGCCGATGCGAAGCAAATACTTCAAGGATTGGATGAATGGCTGAGAAGTCGAATACGGATGGTGACCTGGAAACGATGGAAGAAAATCCGGACACGTTTTGAGAACCTCAAACGAGCAGGTCTCGTCGAGGAGAAAGCCTGGATGTGGGCAAACACGAGAAAGGGCTACTGGCGTACTGCCCATAGCCCAATACTTACAGCAGTCCTATCCATAAGCCGCATAAAACGCGCCGGATATTTCAGTTTTATGGAATGTTATCTGCAAGGAAAAGTGTAAACTCTTGGAACCGCCGTGTACCGGACGGTACGCACGGTGGTGTGGAAGGTCGGCCACTCAAATAATGAGTGGCCTCCTATCCGATT
>JBMOPI010000132.1:0-7044 GCA_049324975.1 Bacillota bacterium | reverse complement strand
CGGCAATCTGACCTAACTGAGTCCTTTTGGCGGCAAGACCTGCCAGGTGGTGCAGGATTTCCAGGTCAGTGTTAACCAGTTCCCAAACCCCGGGCCGCTGGACCTTGACGATTACCTGTTCGCCGGAATGCAGGCGGGCCCTGTGGACCTGGCCGATGGAAGCAGCCGCCAGAGGTTTTTCGTCAAAATCGGCAAACACCGTACCGATGGCCAACCCCAACTCCCTTTCTAGCTCTTCCTTTACTGTCTCGCTGGGGATTGGTGTCACCGAGGCCTGAAGCTTGGCCAGTTCCTTAAGGAATTCAGGCGGCAGTAAGTCGGCCCTGGTGCTCAGAATCTGGCCGAGTTTGATAAAAGTAGTGCCCAGCTCCTCAAAAGCCAGGCGCAGGTGTTCAGGTTTAGTATAGGCATGTTCCCGTTCTTCATGGCCCATAACCCCTTTATGAAACGGAATCAGCCACCCCAGGCCCAGTTCCAGCAGAAAATAGCCAAAACCGTGTTTGAGCAAAATGGTAAGGATCTGGCGGTAGCGTTCTCTATAAGTAAGGCCGTGGAAAAAAAGGGTCATGAAATTAGCCCCCCGGTTTATAATTTATAACATTATCATGATTTCGACATTTTTTGGTAATGTCCTGCTATATAGAAAAAGCAGGAAACCGGTTCCTGCTGTCTAACGTAATTCTTTCTTTTTGATTAACCGCCGGTAAAAATTAGTTCAATAATTTTATTATGGATTATCTTAGCCCATTATATCCCTGAATTAGGTCCTATGACTTCTATTTATTTGGCCTGGCAATTACCAGTTTTAGAATTTCCATCCCAACGGTGTCCACCTGTTCCAGGTGTAGTTCCGCCTTTTTAATATTTTCAAGGGTCCGCCTGTTTATATTGGCCCCGATTAATTTTACCACCAGGGGGTTGAAGGCATCCATCAGCAGGCCCATAAATTTGTTGCTGCTTCTGACATGCTCCAGAAAAATTAGCTGGCCCTCAGGTTTGCAAACCCTCCGCAGTTCCTGAAACCCTTTGACAGGGTCAGGCACGGAACAGAAAACACAGGTGGCAATAACAGTATCAAAGGCATTGTCAGGAAACCGGAGTTCCTGTACATCCATCTCATAAAGAGCAACATTATCCAGGCCCCGGGCCCTTTTTTTTGCCTTTTTCAGCATGCCGGGACTGAAATCAATCCCCGTAACTTCACAGTCAGGCGGATAAAGTTTAAGATTTTTGCCCGTCCCAACCCCGACTTCCAGCACTTTTCCGCGGGCCAGGTCAATAACCCTTTTCCTGATTTTATCGGAAATCATCCAGTCCATGCAGTCGTAGAACAGAGATGTCCGGTCATACCTTTTCCTGATGGTTTCCGTGACGCTCATATTACACACCCTCTCACATATAATTCTCCGTATTTATTATGATTTAATGGAATTATTATATCCCCGGCCCCCGGAAAAAGGCAATAAAAAACCGGGGCTATTTCCCCGGTCGTAACAAAGCGGATAAAAAACCGGAGTCGGCCCGGTACATCCCCAGTTCCCGGTCCCTGGTCAGATGCACCGGGACCCGCCGCAATTGATTGTATGGGCCGTCCCGCATGCTTAGCGAAACTGTGACCTGGTAAGCAAATCCAGCCTGGCTACGCATATTGGTAACCGTCACCCCGATAACATCCTGTATTATGGCCCGGTCAATTTTCCCGCCCGGCGTGACCAGCAGTTCCAGTGTTTTCGGATCCCGCTGGTCCAGGGCGGTAAAAAGCACCAGGAGGGTCTCCTCAGGGGATAAGCCGCGGAGTTTTTCCCTGGTCTTGCCGGCCGCCTTCCAGATCATTACCAGGTGGGCCAGGCTGCTGCTTCTTTCTATGCCCCGTCCGGCAAAATAGAGGCCTATTTTGCCGTAACAATCATTCTCCTTGAGCTCGCCTTTCCCATGCGGCATACCCGTGAGGGAAGCGGCAATCTTCCTGCCCCCCACTTCTATGACAACGGCCCGGCGCTTCCAGCTCCACCGGCCGTCATAAATCATCCTTACAGCCGCCGCATCGTTTTTCGTCAACGGCTCGACATCTGCATGGCTGTAGCCGCCGGTCCGCCGTACCGAAAACTTCCGGCCGGAATCCAGGTCCTTCACCCTGGCTTGAGCCCCGACCGGGAAGAACTCTTTCACCTCTTCCCAATCCAGCATTTCGCCGAATGGGCTCCTTTTGCGCAGTTCACTTACCGCCAGTCTTAAAATACCGGCGAGGGTCTCAGGAATTTTAAGCAGCCTGTCTTTTTTAGAGTCGAAAATGATTTCTGGTTCGGTAAATATATATTCCCTGGACTCCCGCCGGCTGGTCAGCCGCATGGTAATAATGCCCGCGCCGGGGCGGCGCCCTTCAGCAGGGGCAGCCTGATCCAGGCTTTTGCTTATCTGTTTAATCATCACCGGGTCAGTAACCTGCCAGGACGAGGCCAGGTCTTTGGATTCAAACTCTATCAGGGTCACGCGGGTCCACTTCCAGTAGGCAACCAACGCGACCACCAGCAGAACTACCACCGCCACCTTCAGGAACAACCAGCGGGTGTCGATATATACAATGTGCGACCTTTTCCACCACATGCAGTTCACCCTCTCCGGAATCATACTAATAAAAATATAGCTTATTCCGTGAAAAAAAGAACAGAAACGGTTTAAATCCGCTTCTGTTCTTTTACTTTATTTCGCTTTAATCTATGCTTTCTCGCTGAATCAGGCCTGGGGCACCTGGTTGACGTGGAACTGCTCGATTACCGTTACTCTATTTCACTCAAATCATATGGTGTTTCCTGGTAAACATAATAGTTCAGCCAGTTTGAGAACAGCAAGTTAGCGTGTCCCCGCCATTTGACCACAGGTTCCCTGGCTGGGTCATCATCAGGATAGTAATTCCGGGGAACTGCAATATCTATGCCTTTGGCGATATCCCGCTCATACTCCGCCTTGAGTGTCAGCGGGTCATACTCGGAGTGCCCGGTGACAAAAATCTGGCGCCCGTTATTTGCTTTTACGAGATAAACCCCGGCAGTTTCCGACTCCGATAAAATCTCCAGTTCCGGTATTTTTTCAATATCCTCCCGGCGGGTTTCCGTGTGCCTGGAATGGGGCACGTAAAACACATCATCAAAGCCCCGCAGGAGTTTGACGTTTTTCTTGTTGACGGTATGCGGGAAAACCCCGAACATTTTTTCCGGCAGGGGGTGTTTGGGTACCCCATAATGATGGTACAGCCCCGCCTGCGCCCCCCAGCAGAGGTGGAAGGTGGAAAATACGTTATGCACCGACCAGTCCATGATTTGTTTCAATTCTTCCCAGTAAGTCACTTCTTCGAACTCAAGCGTTTCCACCGGCGCCCCGGTGATGATCATGCCATCAAATTTCCGGTCCCTGACATCGTAAAAGGTTTTATAAAATGAGGTCAAATGCTCCTCCGGAGTGTTTTTGGACGTATGGGTCTTAGGGTGCAGCAGGTCTATATCCACCTGCAGCGGGGAGTTGCCCAGCAAACGGAGAATTTGAGCTTCCGTGACTATCTTAGTCGGCATCAGGTTTAAAATGGCAATCTTAAGGGGCCGGATATCCTGATGATAGGCCCGGCTTTCTTTCATGACAAAAATATTTTCATTAGTAAGGATTTCCGTTGCCGGCAGGTCGTCTGGTATTTTTATCGGCATACTTTCAGCTCCTTTCATGACTGTAATTTTAATTACCCCTTTCACCGGAAATGAAAAAACCTCTTCGATAAGAAGAGGTGTACAATGTGATTACTCCTCTCTTATCTCTCAGGAATATATCCTGCTGGAATTGGCACATTTCCGGGCGCCGTTCTGCAAAGCGCCTGGTTGTTGCCGGGTTTCATCGGGCCAGTCCCTCCACCTCTCTGGATAAGAGCGTCTTCCAAAAAGGAAAACTTTATTACTTTATTACATACTACCACTTGTAGGAGAATATGTCAATGGTCTCCGTACTATATCGCATAATCTTCTGTCCGTTCGGGCTTTAAGGCAAATTCAGTGTAAATCCGGTCCCGGATCCTGATAAAATCAATACCCGTACGGTCTCTCTGCCGGCCTATGGGTACGGGGATGACGCTTTTCACCTTGCCCGGCAACGGTGTCATTACCACCACCCGGTCAGCAAGATAGACAGCTTCGTCGATGTCATGGGTGACAAAGATAATGGTTTTGTTGGTTTCCTGCCAGATGCGGACAATCTCCTCCTGCATCTTGAAGCGGGTCATAGCGTCCAGGGCGCCGAAGGGCTCATCCATGAAGATGATGTCCGGCTCCACGGCCAGGGCCCGGGCCAGGGCCACCCGCTGTTTCATGCCCCCGGAAAGCTCACCGGGGTGGTTACGGGAGAATTCCTCCAGGCCTACCAGCTTAATGTATTCCATGGCCGTTTTTTCCCGCTCCGCCCGGGGCACGCCCTGGGATTCAAGGCCAAAGGCCACATTATCCAGCACCGTCCGCCAGGGGAAAAGGCCGTATTCCTGAAAAATGGTGATATGCCTGGGGTCCGGTTTGACAACCTTTTCCCCGTCAATCAGGACCTCCCCTGCTGTAGGCTCGTTAAACCCGGCAATCATGCTGAGCAGGGTGGTTTTGCCGCAGCCGCTTGGTCCCAGCAGGCAGACAAATTCCCCTTCATATACCTCGAGGCTCACTTTGGCCAGGGCCTGCTGTTTTTCGCCCCGGTTATTGACAAAAACCTTTTCCGCTTCTCTTACTTGTATTTTGACTCTAGTCATCCCACTCACCTGCCCTGTTCATAATTATCAACGGCTTTACGGGTTCAAACCCCAACGCCTGTTAACCCATCTTTCCCCCAGAGTAATCAGTTTGTCGATAATCAGCCCAAATAAACCAATAAAGATGATTCCCGTAATAACCAGTTCATACCGGATAGTATTGCGGGCATCCACGATTAGAAACCCGAGGCCGGACCGCACCCCCATCATCTCCCCGGCCACCAGGTGGATCCAGGCGGAACCGAGGGCAATATGCAATCCCACGGTAATATACGGAAAAGAAGCGGGGATGACAATCTTCCGCAGGATATCAAATTCTTTGGTACCGAAGTTCCGGGCGACTTTGAGATAAACCGGGTCCACGTTACGGACCGCGGCCACCGTTGACAAAAGGATGGGGAAAAAGGCAGACAGAAAGATAATGAAAATCGGCGAGGTTTCAATAGAAAACCATAATACGATGAGGGGCATCCAGGCAATGGGGGAAACCGGCCGCAGCACCTGCACAAAGGGGTCGAGGGCCGTCCAGAGCCTGGTGTACCAGCCGCAGAGCAGGCCCAGCGGGATGCCTAACAGCGCCGCTCCCCCATACCCCAAGAGCATCCGGAAGAGGCTGACACCGATATGTTCAAAAAGCTGGCCGCCGGTAATTAATTCAATTACCCCGTCCAGCACTGCTTTGGGGGATGGGAGCAGGTGCGGGGGAAAAACCTTCCCCCAGATCAGCCCCTGCCATATTAACAGTACAATACCAAAGGTAATGAGCGGTAAAACGACTTTCTCGACCCGTCCGGACATCTGCTTCACCTTCTTATCAGCCTTGTTTAGAAATCCTTATTTAACCTTTTCATAAGCTTTAACGGCATATTGGTCGGTAATCAGTTCGTCGAGGTTCACCTTTTCTTTCAGCAGACCCATTTCAACCAGGTAGCTTTGCAGGGTCTCAAACTCCTGCTTTTTCGGTTTGAGGTCGGAGTAGCTGGTATGCTTCAGGGACTCCTCCCACAATTCGCTCTTGATGTTCATGTATTCCTGGGCAATTTTGACCGCCTCGGACCGGTTCTGGTCAATATACCGGCCGGCTTTTACAAAGCTGTCCATGAACTCCTGGGCAGCCTCAGGGTTAGCCTTGATAAAGTCTTCATTTAGCACCAGGCCGCAGCAAATCCAGTCCTTCCAGATGTCATTGGAGCGGAGCAGGGCCTTGCCCTGGCCGCCTTTTACCGCCTGGGTGCCGAAGGGTTCAGCTACGATATAACCGACTACCTCACCCCGGTTAAGTGCGCCCATCATGTCCGGCGGCGGTACTTCCCGTTTTTCCACATCCCCGTATTTGATACCGGCTTCCTTCAAAGCCTTGTAGAGCAAGATGTTATGTCCTGACAAACGGTGCGGAATGGCTACAGTCTTGCCTTTCAAGTCAGCCAGGGATTTTATATCATTTTTCACGGTGAGGAAATCACCGTTACGGTGGCTGAGCAGTTGAATCTGGGTGGGGATGCCCTTGGCCTTGCTGGCTATGGCCAGTTCGGACATGGTGATGGCCCCCTGGATCTGGCCGGAGTTTAAAGCCTCGGTGAGTTCCGGCCAGGAACTGAACTTGACCGGCTCAATGTTGACATTTTTGAAATTAGCATTGTCCAGCTTATGGCTTACCACCAGCGGCAGTGAATGGGTAATGGGCAGGTAGCCGACTTTCAGGGCAACTTTTTCCTTGGCGCCGCCGGCAGTTCCCTCCTTGTTGCCGGCCCCTTCATCCTTGCCACCGCAGCCGCCTATAAACAGGGCGGCACTGAGGATTAAAATAATAAGTCCTAACCATAAGTATCTCTTTTTCATCGGTCCGTCTTCCTTTCTTATGTTCTAAGCCCGGCCGGGGTCACGCCCAGCCGAGGTCCTTCCGTTTCCGGTGGATGTGCATGCGGATAGTCTGGGCAGCCAGTTTGGGATACGGTTCGGTATAAACCTTGGCTCCCACCTTTTCATACAGCCCCTCACCGGCAAAGAAATCAACGATGTCGTTGCTGCCCCGGTCCAAATCATCGTGGGTTTGGGCATTCTCTTTCGGCTTGGGAATGGGTACCGGAATGGGCGCCGGGTAGCCGATGCAGTTGCTGATGCCGTGGGCCAGGAAGCTGACCCCCTGCCCGACGGTCTTTTCATTGCCCGGCTCCGGGCCGACAAAGATAAAGGGCATATCCTTGAGGGCCAGGCCGGCCTCTTCCGCCAGTTCAATAAACAGCCGCAGGGTGCGGGTGTTGTCAACGCAGCCG
>JBMOPI010000131.1:0-7072 GCA_049324975.1 Bacillota bacterium | reverse complement strand
TTTTCGCGCTTTCGACATGCTCCCTTAAATATAATAAACTTAATTATTGTAAGAAGAGGGCGGGAAGCGTGGACATTATATTTCACTACCAGGATCCCAAGGGCCAGCAGACACTGCTGCAGAGGCTGACGTTACTTATAAAAAGCCACCGGGAAGTCGTAATTTTGTGTATCGGGACAGACCGGGTATCCGGCGACAGTCTCGGGCCGCTGGTGGGTACTTTTCTTAAGGAAGAATACCCTCAGGCCAAAGTTTACGGCACGTTGGAAGAACCGGTGCATGCCAAGAACCTGGAAGAAATCGTGACCACCGTGCGGAGAAAACATCCTGATGCTTTCGTCATTGCAGTGGATGCCTGTCTGGGCAGGGTCAGCAGCATAGAAAACATCATGCTCGTGGAAAAACCGTTAAAGCCCGGTGCCGGCGTAAATAAAACCCTTCCTGAGGTAGGGCATGTCAATATCCAGGGTATCGTGAACATGAGCGGTTTTGTGCCACATCTGTTAATCCAGAACACAAGATTATATACTGTGTACAACATGGCCCGGATTATTGCCGGGACGCTGGCCCAGGCCTTAATCGGCCATAAGCAGTTTAATTATATTTATAACCTTAAACAAGCTTAAATTAACAGTAAAATGAAGATGCGGCGACGCATCTTTTTTTTTGATGAATACTATTTGTCGAAATCAGTCGAAATAAGACGTATATTAGTTGCGATCTTAATACGAAGAGTATCGAGGAAGAGATGAATACTTTAATTCAAAATGTAATAATGAATAAGCCTAGAAGTGATTAGAAAGTAAAATATGCATTTATTAAAAAAAATATCGTACAAATTAACTAAGGAGGGAGATAAAGATGGTATTACTGATCAACAGGCGGAGGCTGTTATTTATGATAACAGCACTGGTATTAACTTTGTTGGCTGCAACCGGCTACAGTCTGGGGAAAAGTCTTGATAAACCGGTTCAGGATGAAAATCCCGGGTATAGGGTTTATGTTCACGGGGTAGGTACGGTACAGGGCGCCTGGGGCGGTCGTCTCGGCATTGCCGTCATCGGTGTGGAAACCAAACCGGACACCAACCCGGAAAAGGAATTAAAAGTTATCACACTGCTGGTGGCAAACCAGTCAAGGGAAAAAATCCGCTTTGACCCCGATATTGCCCTGGTTGACCATAAAGGCAATACTTACGCTTTACATGGCGCAGCCCAGCCCATGGTGGAAATTGCACCAGGCGCTTTGAGCAAGGGGGTAGTGATCATCGATGTCCCCCGGGGGATTAAAGATGAGAGCTGGCGGCTTACCGTCACCGGGGGGCCGCTGCCCGGGCCGGTTACTTTACCGTTGCAGGTGGTGACGGTGAAGGTTAAAAAGCCGGAATAAAAAGGTCCGGGGCGGAAACTATAAAAGGTGGTTGGTATAAAATTCTCATGACGGTGCTCTGTTTCGCAGTCCTGCTAACACTTCACTCGAAGAAAAAGGTCTGTTCTGTATTTACAGAAAGAAAGCGGGAACCAGCCAGACGCTTTTTCTTCTCGTTCCGTGAAGCAGGACTATGCTCACTACGCAATGTCATTCGAATTTTATACCAACCACCTGATAGATAATAATGACGGAGGATTAAATTATGGAACGTTCCGCCCCTAAGGTTACAATTGTCGGAGCCGGTTTTGTCGGCGCCACGGCTGCCTATGCCCTGGCTGTCAGCGGCAGTGTGTCGGAACTGGTACTAATCGATATCAACAGGGACAAAGCGCTAGGCGAGGTTATGGACCTGCAGCACGGGGCTTCTTTTTTCAAACCGATTAAAATTACGGCCGGGGATTACGCCGATGCCGCCGGGTCGGATATGATCATTATTACTGCCGGGGCCAGTCAAAGGCCCGGGGAAACCAGGCTGGACCTCAGCCGGCGGAACACCGATATATTTAAGGGAATCATCCCGGCAGTTGTTAAAGCCTGCCCGGAAGCAATTTTACTGGTGGTTTCCAACCCGGTGGATATTTTGACTTATGTAACCCTCCGGTTATCGGGTCTGCCGGCCGGGCGGGTGCTGGGTTCAGGCACAGTGCTGGACAGTTCCCGTTTCCGCCAGGTCATCAGTGAACACTGCGGCGTGGAAGCCAGGAATATCCATGCCTATGTCATCGGCGAACACGGCGACACGGAGGTGGCGGTGTGGAGCCTGGCCAACATTGCCGGGGTTTCCATAAATGAGTTTTGCCGCACTTGTGACAGGGGCTGCCTAATTGGGGAAAAAGCCGCCATGGAACGGGAGGTGCGTAATGCGGGTTACGCCATTATTGAGAAAAAAGGCGCCACGTACTACGCCGTGGGATTGGCTGTCAGAAGGATAGTCGAGGCCGTGCTGCGGGATGAAAGCTCTATCCTGACAGTGTCCGGCCTGTTGATGGGGCAATATGGGTTAACGGACGTCTGTCTAAGCCTTCCGGCCATTGTCAACCGGCAGGGGATTGTCAGAATGCTGGAACTTCCCCTTAATGACAGGGAACTGGCCGGACTCAGCCGGTCGGCGGGGACTTTACGGGATATTTTGGGCGGATTGCACCTTTATGATACAGTCCCTGGGTAATCGGTTGCCTTGCACCATAGGAAGTATAAACGCGCCTGCGGTATAAAAAAGGCTAACGCCGGCGCTTCCGCCAGCGAAGCCTTTTTAAGCAGGTAAATTATGCCTTCAAGAGAGGAATTGCGGGTATATTGTAGAATAAATGAAAAAAATAGTTTCTAAGTGAGTGAGGTATTAGTTATGGAAGGCAAAAAATCCCTGCTGCGCCGGCTGCCGGCTATCAGCCACCTGCTGGAGACAGATGAGGTTATGGAATTGGTCCGGCATTACAGTCACAAAATTATTTCCGAAGCCGCCGGTGAGGTTGTGGAGGGGCTCAGAAAACGCATCCTGGCCGGTGAAGAGAAGGATTTTGACGCCCGGGAAACTGATCCGGGCTTTGTTGTAAACCTGATCCGGGAGCGGGTGCAGGAAAAAACGCGGCCCCATCTTAGGAAAGTCATTAATGCCACCGGGATTGTGCTGCATACCAACCTGGGCCGGGCGGTGCTGGCCCGGGAAGCGGTAACGGCGCTTACGGAAATTGCCGGCAGTTATAACAACCTGGAACTGGACCTGGCCACCGGAGAGCGGGGTTCCCGCCATGTGCATGTGGAGGGTCTGTTATGCAAGCTTACCGGCGCTGAAGCCGGCATGGTGGTGAACAATAACGCCGCCGCGGTGCTGCTGGTCTTAAGCGCCCTGGCCTCCGGGAAGCAGGTGGTGGTTTCCCGGGGCCAGCTGGTGGAAATCGGCGGGTCCTTCCGGATTCCGGAGGTCATGGCTCAAAGCGGGGCGGTTTTGGTTGAGGTGGGGGCCACCAACAAGACCCACCTCCGTGATTACGAAAATGCCGTGACCGAAGAAACAGCGCTTTTATTGAAGGTACATACGAGCAACTATAAGATTATTGGCTTCACAGCCGAGGTTGAAACCAGAGACCTGGTGCGGCTGGGCCGCAGTAAAGGCCTCCCGGTTTTCGAAGACCTGGGCAGCGGGGTGCTGGTAGATTTAAGCGCTTACGGGCTGGCCAAGGAGCCCACAGTTCAGGAAAGTCTGAGAGCCGGTGTGGACATCGTCACCTGCAGCGGGGACAAGCTTTTTGGCGGACCTCAGGCCGGCATTATCGTCGGCCGGCGGCAGTTTATCGACAAGCTGAAAAAGCATCCGCTGGCCAGGGCTTTGCGGGTGGATAAATTCACCCTGGCGGCGATGGAGACAACCCTGCGCCTGTACCTGGACGAAAAAAGGGCGGTCAGTGCCGTTCCTACCCTGCGTATGCTGACTATGACCGGGGAAGAACTGGACCGCCGGGCCAGAAGCTTTGCGCGGAAGCTCAGGATACGTGCCGGCGCCGCGGCTGCCGGCATTGCAACCGGTGGCGATAATGCAGCATTCCTGGCATCGGTGGAAGTTATTGACGGCTTTTCCCAGGTGGGCGGCGGCGCCCTGCCGGAGGAGAATATACCGACCCGGCTGGTTTCCGTGGTCCCCCGGCAGGTATCGGTCAATGCCTTTGAGGAGCGGCTGCGGTCAGCGGAGATACCGGTGCTGGCCAGGATCCAGAAAGACCGGCTGCTCATTGATCTGCGCACGGTAGCCCCGGAAGAGGAAAAGATTTTGCTGGAAACATTGGCTGGAGCATTAAAATTAGAGGACTCAGAGTAACAGAGAGCACAGAGAATTATTTTTAATCCTACGGTAAAGGGGTGACGGGTAAGATGGCGGAAAAACCACTTGATAATATTAACGGAAAGAAACAGGATTGCCCACTGACCTCGCTGTCCTGTAAAGCCGGCTGAGCGGCTAAAATAGGTCCGGAGGACCTGGCTCAGGTTTTAAGTATGCTGCCCCCAAGTATGCCGGATGCCAACCTTTTGGTAGGGCTGGACACTTCCGACGATGCCGGGGTTTACCGGTTAACTGGCGATATTGCCCTCATCCAGACGGTGGATTTTTTTACCCCGGTGGTTGATGACCCTTATGCCTTCGGGCAGATTGCCGCCGCTAACGCTTTAAGCGACGTTTACGCCATGGGGGGCAAACCGTTGACCGCCATGAACCTGATCGCCTTTCCCACTGACACGCTGGGGCTGGAAGTGCTGGCGGAAATCCTGAAAGGCGGCGCTGACAAGGTCCGGGAAGCAGGCGCCATTATTGTCGGCGGGCATTCCATTCAGGATGCAGAGCCGAAGTACGGGCTGGCCCTCACAGGTACTGTGCATCCCGACCGGGTACTGACCAATGCCGGCGCGCGGACCGGGGATAAACTGGTTTTAACCAAACCAGTCGGTGTCGGCATTATCACTACAGCTATCAAAGGCGGGGCGGCCAGCCCGGAAGCCATTGAAGAGGTGACGCGGGTGATGGCGGCCCTGAACAATTCCGCGGCTGAGGTGATGCAGGAAGTTGGCGTGAACGCCTGTACGGATATTACCGGTTTCGGCCTCTTGGGTCATGCCTCTGAGATGGCCCGGGCCAGCGGTACGGGGATGAGGATTTATGCCGGGGCGGTGCCGGTGCTGGCGCCGGCCCGGGAATACGTGCGTTTCGGCATCATTCCGGCCGGAACCCGGGGCAATTTAAGTTATCTCAAGCCTTTTGTAGAATTTGCGCCGGAGATTTCAGAAGAGACGCAGCTGCTCCTGGCTGATGCCATTACTTCCGGCGGGCTCCTGATTTCCGTGCCGGCGACAAAGGCGGACCGGCTCGTGGCCGGCCTTAAGGAGCGGCAGACCATTGCGGCGGCTGTTGTCGGCGAGGTTATTGAAGACGCTCAGAATAAAATTTATGTTGTAAGGTAAAATCTGTTGGATGAGGGGAATGTGAAGTGCGAGTAAAATCTGTGGCGGTGGAATACGCCAACCCGCTGGTCAACCGGTATTTAAATGACTTTCATCAAGTGGCGGAATTTTATGTCTATAACCCGTACGAGGCGGCAAGCTATCAAGAGCGGCGCCGGCTGGTGCGGGAGCATTATCAGACGGACCGGGAGGCGCTGGTCCGTATTTTAACGGCCTATAACCAACGGCTGGGCGCCGGGGAAAAGGCCTTGGCCAACCTGGAACTGTTAAAACAGAAAGACGCCGTGCTGGTGGTTACCGGCCAGCAGGCCGGGGTTCTGACCGGCCCTCTCTACACTGTTTATAAAGCAATCACGGCCATTCAGCTGGCCGCCAGGAAAACTGCAGAGCTTGGCGTTCCGGTAATTCCGGGCTTCTGGGTGGCTGCTGAGGACCACGATTTTGCGGAGATTGACCATATCCATATCATTAACCGGGAACAGCAGCCGGTTAAGCTGCGCCTTGATGAAGAACCCGCAGGCAAATTTTCAGTTGGGCACATCCCGGTTAATGAGGCGGTGTTCCGGCTGATTGATGAACTGGATGCGGCCACTAACCCCTCCGAGTGGAAAGGGGCAATGTTGGCTGAGCTTAAGCGGCTGGCCCGGGAGCAGGGTAATTTTGCCGACTGGTTTGCGGCGGTGATGGCCTGGCTGTTCAAAAATACCGGCCTGGTGCTGATTAACCCGCTGATTCCGGAGCTGCGCGCTTTTATGAAGGATATTTTCGCCGATTTTATCCTGCGCCATAAAGAGGTCCGGACAGCCTACAATGCCGGGGTGGAGCGGGTAAAGGCCAGGCGTTATACTCCCCAGGTGGAAAAGTCGGGGGAACACCTGCACCTTTTCCGTTATGTGGACGGGGAGCGGTTGCCTCTGCTGAAGGCCGGGGACCGGGTGACCGTGCGGGGGCGGGAACTTTATTGGAGTGTACCGGAACTAGCCCGGGAGGCCCGGGAAAACCCGTCCCTTTTCAGTCCTAATGTGGTTTTGCGGCCGGTGGCCCAGGACCGTTTACTGCCGCTCCTGGCATATATAGCAGGGCCCGGGGAGATTTCCTATTACGCGCTGTATAAGGATATTTATCCTCTTTTCGGTATGTCCATGCCGGTTATCTACCCCCGGATAAATATCACCCTTGTTGAACGGGCGATGCGGAAGCTGTTGGAAAAGTACAACCTGCATTTTACGGAGGTCTGCTCCGGCCTGGAAGAAAAGTTAAAGCAATATCTCGCGGCTGAAGACAGGCTGGACATCACCGGGTTGTTTGCCGGATATAAAGAACATGTCCGCCGCACTTACATGGAAATAATTGAACGGATGGTGCCGGTGGACAAAACCCTGCGGCAGCCCGGGGAAGAAAGCCTGGCCAAAATGCTTCACCATATAAGTCACTTTGAAAACAAAGCCCTGCAAAAGCACCGGAAAAACTGTGACGAGGCCGTGGGGCATTTTGAGAAACTGGCACTCAATCTTTACCCCCGGCAAAACTGGCAGGAGCGCGTCTATAACATTTTCCCGTACCTGTTCAAATACAGCCTGTCTTTTATTGATGAACTCGTGAGATCCGATTTCCCGGTTAATAACAGCCACAAGCTGGTATATCTTGGCGAGTCTTAAAAGTGGCTTAAATATAGAGGAAACTGATATTAATT
>JBMOPI010000130.1:0-7103 GCA_049324975.1 Bacillota bacterium | reverse complement strand
CGGGACAATATGCAGTTAAAGCCTAACAGTTATGTTATTAAGATAAAAGGGGTGGAAGCAGCCGAAGGGGAGATTTTGGCCGACCATTACCTGGCCATGAGTTCCACCCTGACCGAAAACGGCATTACCGGTATTGACACTGTGGAACCGGCCTTCGGACTGCCGGCCAAATGGATACCTGCCGCTTTGCGCGAGCAGGCTGAACTGGCCGGGTATACGGTGGTTGACCCCTCATCGGTGGTAGCCACCCACCTGACGGAAGTGGTCAAGAGCCATGCCCACGAATTAATCAGCCGTCAGGACGTCCAGACCCTTATCGACAATGTCAAAAAGACCCACCCTACTGTGGTGGAAGAGCTTATCCCGGGTATCCTCACGATTGGCGAAATCCAGAAGATCCTGGCCAACCTGCTCCGGGAACGGGTACCAATCCGCGACCTGGTGAGTATTCTGGAGACATTGGCCGATTACGGCCGCATTACCAAAGACGCCGACATGCTGACGGAATATGTCCGGCAGGCCCTGTCCCGGATTATCGCCAGGCAGTTTGCCGATAACAGCGACACTATTCATGTGATTACTCTTGACCCGAAAGTGGAGCAGATGATCAGGGATGCTGTACAGCATACCGAACACGGTTCCTACGTGGCCTTGGAGCCGGAGAGGGCCCAGGCCCTGTTCGGTGTACTGAGTCAAGTGGTGGAGAGTGTCTCGGAAAAAGGATACCAACCGGTCATCCTTTGTGCGCCGGTGGTCCGGATCTACTTCAAAAAACTGACCGAAAAACTGATTCCCAGACTCGCGGTATTGTCATACAACGAGTTGGAAGGTAAATTTAATGTACAGTCCGTAGGGGTGGTGAGCATTTAGTGCGGGTGAAAAGGTTTGTAGCCGAAACACTGCAGGATGCAATGAACAGGGTAAAAATGGATATGGGCAAGGAAGCCGTCATTTTACACACCAGAAAATTTAAAGAGGGAGGCTTTTTGGGTTTTTTTGGGCGGCAGATGTTTGAAGTCATGGCTGCCCTGGAAGATAATTACCCGGTGCCGGAACCGGAACCGAAAACCGCGGCCCCTGTCCGGCTGAAGTCTTTGTCCCGGGTGGCGGCGGCTATCCAGGAATCTCCGGAAGACAATGACGACCTGGTGGATGAGATCCAGGAAATGAAAACGATGATGGAAGAAATGATGACCCAGATTGAACAACAGCGGGAAGGCAAAAACTACCCGGCCGAGGTGCAGAAAATTTTTCAGCAGCTGCTGGACAGGGAAGTGGAAGAAAAGCTGGCCCACAGGCTGATAAAAGACATGCTGAAACAAAGCCCGGACGATTGTAACGGCGGGGAAGCGGCCTGTGAGGCGCTGGAAAAAAGCATTTTAAAACTGTTGAAGAAGCCCCGGCCGATAACTTTCAAAAAGAAGGACGGCCAGCAGCAGTCTATCGTCCTGGTAGGACCCACGGGGGTGGGCAAGACCACCACCATCGCCAAACTGGCGGCAACCTTCGCTATCGTAGATAAGAAGAAAGTGGCTTTGATTACTGCGGACACATACCGGGTGGCTGCCGTGGAACAGCTGAAGACCTACGGGGAAATCATCGGGATCCCGGTGGAAGTTATCTATACCGCCCAGGAATTAAAGAAGGCTACTGAACGCCACCAGGATAAAGACCTGATATTGATCGACACCGCAGGGCGGAGCCACCGCAATACTGTGCAGATGGCTGAACTGAAAACCCTTATGGACGCTGTCCAGCCAACCGTTACTTACCTGGTTTTAAGCGCTACAACCAAGTACAAGGATATGCTGGAAATTGTGGAAAGCTATGCTGATATCAATGTCAACGCCCTGGTTTTCACCAAACTTGATGAAACTTCCTGTTTTGGTGCAGTGTTGAATATAGTTAACAAAACCCAGAAACATTTATCTTACGTTACTGTCGGCCAGAACGTACCGGATGACATCGAAATAGCAGACCCGGTCAAGATAGCCAGAATGATTGCTAGGGAGAGATAAACCATGCGTGATCAAGCCGAAAAACTTCGGGTGCTGGCGAGGACCATCAAGCACCAGGTGGAATCGGAAATCAGGGGCGGTCCGCGCCGGACCAGAATTATAGCTGTAACCAGCGGCAAAGGCGGGGTGGGGAAAACAAATTTCACCATCAATTTTGCGCTGGCCCTGATGTCATACGGACAAAAGGTCATGGTGCTGGACGCGGACCTGGGTCTGGCCAATATCGACGTGGTACTGGGCATAAACCCGCAGTTTAACCTTTATCATGTTTTAAAAGGTGAAAAATCCATCCAGGAAATCATCACCACGGGACCGCAGGGCCTGCAGGTAATTGCCGGCGGGTCAGGGATCCAGGAGATGGCGAACCTCCGGAAATGGCAGGTAGAACAGTTTGTCAACAAGCTCGAAGAGCTGGAAGGCATGGCCGATATCCTGATTATCGATACCTCGGCCGGTCTGACGAAAAATGTGATGAGCTTTGTCCTGGCGGCCGACGAGGTAATTGTCATTACCACCCCGGAACCGACAGCCATTACCGACGCCTACGGCCTGGTCAAGGCTATGGCGGCCAGACGCAAACACGGGGTGATTAACCTGGTGGTCAACCGGGTGGAGGACGCCGAAGAGGCAGATATAACCGCCAGTAAGTTTTCGGTGGTGGCAGAAAAATTTTTGAAGCTGAATATCGGCCACCTGGGCTTTATCCTGGACGACCCGCTGGTCACCAGGGCGGTAAAAAGCCAGGAACCCTTCTATCTCAAATATCCTAAATCCCCGGCGGCGCACTGTATCCAAAAGCTGGCGGCCCAGTTAATGCAGCAGGGCGCTTACCCTGAACCGGGGGGAATTAAAGGTTTTTTCAGCCGGTTAGCCAAAATGTTCGGGTAATAAATGCTGTAGAATGGGGTGAAGGTATGGGCGTTTATGGTCCTTTAAGAATAAACCAGCCGGCAGAAATAGAAATCAGAGAACCGGGGTACGAAGGTGTCTACCGCAGCCGCGTAGAAGGCATCAGCGGTGATACCCTCACCCTTGCCGCGCCTTACCGGGCCGGCGAGGTCGTACATCTTCCCCGGGGGACGGAGGTAACGGTTTCATATTTTGACCAGATGGCAGTTTACTTTGTCGACTGCTTGGTCATGTCTTATAACCTGGGGCACGTTCCTACGATAGTGCTGGGCAGCCCCATTAACACCAAGCGGGTCCAGCGGCGGAACTTTGTCCGCCTGGACACCAGGATACCAATGCGTTACATGGTTTTGGACGAGAATATGAAACCTTTATCCGAGGAATTCAATGCCACTACCCTGGATATCAGCGGCGGCGGCTTGATGTTTACCACCAGCAGCCCCATAAAGCAGGGGAATACGCTGGAAATAAGGGTCTGTTTTGACGATGGCACAACCCTTACCGCCATCGGTAAAGCAGTCCGGGTGGTAGACAATGTTTCCGGCAAGGACAAGAAATCGGTGGGTGTGGAATTTACCCTGATTGAAGAAAGGGAAAGGGATAAAATCATCAGATTCATTTTTAATCAACAAAGAGAGCTGAGGCAAAGGGGTTTGTTATGATCGCCGATAAATTGGAAGCAAATAAGAAGTTCAGGATTTTGGTTGTTGACGATTCATCATTCATGCGCAAATTCATAAGTGACATCCTGTCCGCCAACAGGCAGCTGGAAGTAGTGGGTACGGCGATAAACGGTTATGAAGCGGTACAAAAAACCATTGAATTAAAACCTGACGTAATTACCCTGGACATTGAGATGCCGGAAATGGACGGCCTGGAGGCTTTACGTATAATTATGCAGAAGCACCCCACACCGGTGGTGATGTTGAGCAACCAGACCAGGGTGGGGGCAGAGGCCACCGTAAGGGCCCTGGAACTGGGCGCAGTTGACTTTGTGGCCAAACCCTCAGGCAATATTTCCCTTGACCTGGATAAGATTCAGGATGAGTTGATACTGAAGGTAAAAGTAGCTGCCCGGATTAACCAACGGGTAGTCCAGTTTTCCGATTTGCAGGAAAAAAGGCTGTTAAAGGCGGACAGTGCAGAAGCAGCCTCCGGCCCGGCGACTGCAATGCAAAAGCTGGTGACGATAGGGACTTCCACCGGGGGACCGCGGGCGCTGCAGACGGTACTGTCCAGGATACCCGGCAATGTACCGGCCGGGATCGTGATTGTGCAGCACATGCCAAAAGGCTTTACAGGTTCCCTGGCCCGACGGCTGGATGAGATTTCCCAGCTCAGGGTCAAAGAAGCTGAAGAGGGTGACGTGATAACTGCCGGTTATGCTTACCTGGCGCCGGGGGACAGGCACCTGACCCTGAAAAAAATTGGTGACCAGCTTCTCATCAGTTTGAATGACGCCGAACCGGTAAGCGGGCACAGGCCTTCGGTGGACATTATGATGAAGTCCGCCGTGGAATGCGGGCTCCCGCTGATAGGAGTTTTACTGACCGGCATGGGTTCCGACGGGGTGCTGGGCCTGGCCCGGATCAAGGCCGCCAATGGCGTGACCATAGCCGAAGACCGTTCCACCTGTGTGGTCTGGGGTATGCCAAGGGCGGCGGTGGAAAGCAATGTGGCGGACCGGATTTTGCCGCTGCCGGACATTGCCGGGGAAATTTTTAACCTGCTCTAACAGAAGGTGGTGTAAGTTATGGACATGAGTAAGTACCTTGAAATGTTCCTGGAAGAGTCTAGGGAACACCTGCAGAGGCTTAATGAATCCCTGTTGGAACTGGAAACCGGAGAAGAGGCGGCCGGAATCCTGGATGACATATTCCGCTCCGCCCATACTTTGAAAGGTATGTCGGCAACCATGGGTTTTGCTCAGGTGGCCGAACTTACCCATCAGATGGAAAATGTCTTACATGCGCTCCGCAGAGGGGAAATGCAGGTAAATTCGGGCGTTATCGACCTGCTGTTCAAGTGTGTGGATACCCTGGACGGGATGGTTAATGACATTGCCGCCGGAGGGGACGGCAGCATCCCGGTTGATGACCTGGTTGCCGAACTAAAGGCCGGCATGACTTCCGGCGTGGCTGATACAGCTCCCAAACCGGCTGTGGCTGCCGGCCCGGTTTCCAACATTACGAAAGTTACCTTTAACGAATTTGAAAAAAACCTTGTCGAGGAAGCGCTCGAACAGGGCTATATATGTGTGCACATAACTGTAAATATCAGCCCGAAATGTATCATGAAATCTGCCCGGGCTTTTATGGTGTTTAAAAAACTGGAGGAAATCGGCGAGATTATCAAAACGGTTCCGCCCGTACAGGATATTGAAGAAGAAAAGTTTGACACCGGTTTTGACGTGGTGATGGTCAGCAAAGAACCTGTGGAAACGATTAAAAAACAGCTTTTGAGTGTCACCGAGGTAGAAGAACCGGAAATCACGGTAATTGAAGGGAAGCTGCCAAAATCCGGTCCGGTGGTACCGGAGGCAGATGTCCAGCCTACACCGGCTCCGCCGGAACAGAAAACCGAGGAAAAGCCCCAGGCCAAACCGGCCCGGCCGCACCAGGACAACAAGCCCAAAACCAGCGGCAGTGTGCGGGTGGACATCCACCGCCTGGACAGCCTGATGAACCTGGTGGGTGAACTGGTAATCAACAAAACGCGGTTGGAGCAAATCGGTAAAGAAACGCAGTCACCGGAACTGAATGAGACCCTGGAACAGATAGACCGGATCACTGCCGATTTACAGAATGTTGTAATGAAAGTGCGCATGGTGCCCATCGACAACGTGTTCAGCAGGTTCCCCCGGATGGTCCGCGACCTGGCCCGGGAACTGGGCAAAGAGATTGAACTGGTTATCGAGGGCAAAGATACCGAACTGGACCGGACCGTTATCGACGAAATCGGCGACCCGCTGGTCCACCTGCTGCGCAATTGTGTTGACCACGGCGTGGAACTGCCGGCGGACAGGCTGGCTGCAGGAAAAAGTGAAACCGGTCATGTCTACCTTGTCGCCCGGCACGAGGGCAACAACGTTGTAATTGAAGTGGCTGACGACGGCAAGGGTTTAAATCCCGAGGTGTTAAAGAGAAAAGTTGCGGAAAACGGGCTGGCTGCCCCGGAAGAAATAGCCCAGATGGATGAAAACAGCCTGCTGAAACTGATCTTTCTGCCGGGTTTCAGTACAGCTGAAAAAGTCACCGATGTATCCGGCCGGGGTGTCGGCATGGATGCGGTGAAAAACAAGATTGAAGCATTGAGCGGTAACATCTTCATTGAAAGCAAGCCCGGCAGCGGCACCAGTTTCAAGATTCAGCTCCCGCTGACCCTGGCTATCATCCAGGCCCTTTTGGTCAGGCTGGAAGCGGAAATCTACGCCATCCCCCTTAGCTTCATAGCGGAAACGACCAGCATCATGCCTGACCAGATCAACAGGGTCCAGGAACAGGAGGTCATGCTCCTGCGGGGAGATGTTTTACCGCTCCTGCGCCTGCATGAAATCCTGCAGGTACCCCCCGCCGATTTACCTAAAGAGGAAGAGATAAACGTGGTAATAGTGCGAAAAGGCGAGAGAAGAGTCGGCCTTATTGTGGATACCCTTATCGGCCAGCAGGAAATCGTCATTAAGCCGCTTGGTGAGCTTATCGGCAGTATACCGGTGATCGCCGGCGCTACAATACTGGGCAACGGCCGGGTGTCGCTGATTATCGACGTGGCCAGTTTGTTCTAGGGAGGTACCGGTCTTAATGGAAGATGATATGCAGATAGTTGCCTGTAAACTGGAAAATGAAGAATATGCCATAGATATCCGGGCTGTTCAGGAAATCATCAGAATGCTGGAAATCACCCGGGTGCCCCATGCCCCTGATTTTCTTGAAGGGGTGGTCAACCTGCGGGGGATGGTGATTCCGGTCATGGACCTGCGCCGTCATTTTGGCTTACCCCTCCGGCAAAACACCGATAGTACCAGGATAATCATTGTCAACCGGGGTGAGATGATGGTAGGGTTTGTGGTGGACAGCGTTTCCGAGGTGCTCAGGCTGCCCCGTCAGGCAATAGAGCCGCCGCCTTCGCTGGAACAAAAGAACGCCACCTATTTTACAGGGGTGGGTAAAATCGGCA
>JBMOPI010000129.1:0-7186 GCA_049324975.1 Bacillota bacterium | reverse complement strand
AAAACCTGAGCGATAAGCAGGTGGCCCTCGAAAAGGACCTGTTCCGGGCGCAGGAAGCCGCCCGGCGGGTTTCTGCCGCGGCCCCCGGCTACGAAGAGTTCCTGCGGCTTAAAGGGATTGCTGCCGGGCTGGAAAAACAACGGGCGGAGCGGGACCGGCTGCAGGCAAAACTGACCGGACTGGAAAAAGAAATTGACCGCAGCGGTGCCGAAATAGCCAGGGACAGGATAAACATGGGGCAGCAGCGGGCGAGGTTGACCACGGAGCAGCAGGAATATACAGTCTTGGAAGCAGGCCTGGCTGTCCGGGAAAACACTGCCCGGGTAGAAATGGAGAGGTTCAAAGCCCCGGAAGCTTTTCTGGACAGGCTGAAACAACACAAAACCGGCCTGGATGAACGCCTGACCTACCTGCAGAAGATATTGAGCCGGATCGAGGAGCGGGCCGTGGAGGCCAGGGACAGGACAGAACCGGAGATAGCCGGTATCACGGCCCGGCTGGCGCGCCGGGAAGAGGTGGGCCGGCTTGCGGGAACAGCGGCCGAACTGGAAACCCTCTGGCTGGCCAAGAGGGACGAAGCGGGCCGGTTGGCCCTGCACATCAGCACCCTGGAAGAAAACCGGCGGCAGGCGGCCGGGGGCAAGTGCCCGTTTCTGGACAGCCCCTGCCAGAATGTCGGCGGGGACCTGGAGGCCCATTTGGCCCTGGAAATTAATAAGGCCCAGGCTGCATTGGCACCGCTGCAGCAGGTTATAGCGGAAACAGAAGCCGGGCTGCGGGAAGCACGGCAGGCCCAGCAGGAGTTGGCTGCCCTGGAAGAGGAGGGCCGGCGGCTGGGGAAACTGAAGGCGGACGTAGCCGGCCTGACGGACCGGATCCGGCAAACCGTTGCCGGCCTGCCGGACGAGAAGACGGGGCAGGTGATTGCCGGGATACTGGCGGAGTTTAAAGCTGCAGCCACAGGCAGTAGCGCTGTCCCGGAGGTCCTGAGCGTCCTGGCGGAAGAACTGAAGGAAGACCTGGAGGCGGCGTTGGCCGGACTAAAATCGTTGCCCCCTTATGTCGACGGGTGGGACAAAGGTGACGTTAACGCCAGCCCGTCCGGGCGCCTGGCCGGGCTGGCCGGGAAATTTGGGGATGTTTTACATAGACTTATGTCTGCCGCCGAGAACCTTCGGGAAATGGCAGAACGCCTGGACCGGTCACTCTCTGAGGATAAAAGCGCCGCCGCCGGACGGCTGGCGGCCGTGGAAGCGGAACGGCGCCAGGCAGTCAAAAGGCTGCAGGAAATAGGCGCAGAACAGCGGCAGCTGATTAAGATGGAAGAGGAGCTTGCTGCCCGGGAAGAAACCGTCGCCTTACAGCGCTCTGACCGGGACAGGCAATTGGAGCAACTGAGCCGGTTCAGGGACCTTGACGCCAGAATGGAGGAAGCCCGGCGGCAGCAGGCCGGCCATGAGGAGGCATATAACGAGTACCTGCGCCATCAGTCTGAAGCCTCCAAAGTGGAACAGCTGAGTTCCGACCTGGCCCGGACCGGGGATGAAATCAATTCCCGGACGGTGAAAGCCGGGGAACTGCGGCGGAACCTGACGGAGCTGGCCGGGCAGTTTGATGCCGGTAGATACGCCGCGGTGGAAGGGGAAATAACAGAACTTATCGGCCGGCGGGGCACCTATACCGCTACTTTGCAGGAACGGCAGCGGACACTGGCAGAAAAGCAAAATCAGCTGTCCCAAATGGAAGAATGGCGTACCAGAGCTGCGGCCGTCGGCACTGAGATTCACCGGGGCCGGGCTTCCCTCGAACTTCTTGAGTTTGTCCGGAACATCCTCAACCGGGCCGGCGAACCGGTGGCCGCCGTGTACCTGCAGCACCTGTCCAGGGAGGCTAATGTGATTTACCGGGAGGTGGCCAAAGAGAATGTTACTCTCAACTGGCAGCCGGATTATGATATTGCCCTGGTGGACAATCACGGCGGCCGGGAACGGACCCGGGGGTTTGCGCAGCTGTCTGGAGGGGAGCAGATGACCGCCGCCCTCGCAGTGCGGCTGGCTTTGTTAAAGCACCTGTCCGGTACCAACATCGCCTTCTTTGACGAGCCCACCACCAACCTGGACAGCGAGCGCCGGAGCAACCTTGCCCAGACCATCCCTGAAGTTACGGCTGATTTTGATCAGATTTTCATCATCAGCCACGACGATACCTTTGATTCCATGACGGATAACATTATCCAGCTAAGAAAAGACACCGGCGCCGGCACGGCAGTGGTGGAGTAATGATAAGCCTGACAAACATTGTCAGGCTTTTAACGTAGAAATTTTCCGAAAATAGAAGGAAAAACACTGAATCCAGGCGAAATATAGAGGACTAAACAAAAAATAAGGAGGGTCCGCTTATGGTGACCTCCCGCTTCAATTCACTGAAAATAAAAAACAGCTTGATTTTAATCAGCGTTATGGTGCCGTTATTGATCATTTTTTTGTCTTACAGTATTTACCGGCAAGGCGACGCCTTGCGTACCGCCCTTCTTGAACGGGGAGTTATCCTTGCCCAGACAGGAGCTGAAACTACCGGTAAGATATTAAGTGATGCCATAAAATACGGGAAGCTTACCGAGAGCCAGGTGTTTGACAAAGACTATAAGCTGATACCCAACACCAGCCCGCAGAAATATCATACCCAATATGACACCTATACTGATGAAAATCTCAGGCAGATTGAGGATGCCTTTCTTAAGGACAAAGTTGTGGTATACGCCGTTGCTGTAGATACTAACGGCTATCTGCCCACCCATAACACAAAGTTTTCACAGGTCGGCAAAGGGCGCAACCTTGACCGCAGCAAGCGCCTTTTTGATGATCCGGTAGGCAATGCGGCGGCCCAGAACACTAAACCGTACCTGCGCCAGGAGTATCCCCGGGATACGGGCGAGATTATGTGGGATATATCCTCCCCCATTTACGTCAACGGCAAGCACTGGGGGGGGTTCCGGATCGGATTTTCCATTGATGAAACCAATAAGCAGATAGCAGCCGCAACACAGCGTAGTATTGTTTACGGTTCCATGCTTACGGTAGCCCTTATCCTTTTGTCTGTTTATATCTCCAACCGCATATCCAACCCGGTAAAACTTCTGGAAGAGGAAGCCAACCGGATTGCCAGTGGTGACTTCAGCCTGAGCAGCATGGTGACTGACGCCCGGGACGAGGTCGGCAGCCTGATGCGGTCTTTTGTCAATATGATTATCAAACTGCGTGACCTGGCTGAAAAAACCCTGTTCTCCACCAGGCTCATCGCGACCTATACCCGGGATTTGATGCAGAACACCGAAGACGCCGCCGAAACCGCTGAAACTGTCAAGACCAAGATGGCCCTGGTGGCGGACACGATGAAAAAGATGGAAGAAGATACGGAGCGTATTGCGGAAACAACGAAGAGGGCATCGGAGAACCTGTCGGAAGCGGAAACCTCATCGGAAAAATTCCTGGATTCCATGGAAAAGAGTAAGGATGCTATGTTTGTAGCCCATGACGTGATCAAAGAACTGGAATCCCAGGTGGAGAAAGTGGGTTCCGTCATCCAGGTGGTCAGCATCCTGGCCGACCAGGCCGGCCAATTGGCCCGGAAAGCGGTCAAAGAGGCCAAGAACTACTGTACGGAAGAAAGCGATTTTTCCGACCTGGCCACGGAAATCCAGACCAGGGCGGCTGATGCAGCCTCCACCACCCAGGAAATTTCATACCTCTTCCAGACCGTCCGGGACCATGCCAGGCATGCTTCCGACGCCCTGGAGGACCACCGGCAGGTGATCCTCAAGGGCATCACGGTAGCCCGGCTGTCATATAAGTCCCTGACCACGACAATTTCGGACCTGCAAAATCTGGCCGGTCTGACCAAGGACGTTTTGGACAACAGCCGGCAGCTGGTTGACGGTGTCCACAGCATCAACGAGGAAGTAGAATCGCAGACGGCGCTGGTGCAGCGCTTTACCGAAGCCGCCGGGACCCTGGAACAGGTGGTCGGCGAACTGCAGGAGACCCTCAATATGCTTAAGGTCTAAGATTAAATAAAAATCTGAAGTATGAAAGAGCCTGTTAAGGGCTCTTTTCTTCAGGAGGTTATATGGGCCATAGTGCGGATGCAGCGGATCAAAGCGTGGAGCCGGCCGCCTGGCCGGACATGGCGGTGGTCCTTCAACCAATGATTGACGCCGTATATGCCGGAGTTTGTTTTTCCCGCCACCCCTCTCCGCAGGATGTAAGGGATGCCGGCCGGGCGCTGGTGGAAATTGTCCCCGGCACCGGTGAGCGGTTAGTCCAGGGGGATGCCTCTCCCTTTTCTTTTATGGGCTCTTTTGTGGAATTGGCTGCTTGCATGGACAGTTCCTGGATACATGAACTCGCGGCGGCCGTGGCCGCATTGGAGGATTTTACCGGTGGTCCGGTGGACGTGGAGTTTGCAGTGGATAAAGTGGACAGGCTCTGGATACTCCAGCAAAGGCCGGTGACAGTCGTTAACGAATGCGGCGTCCTTAAGCTAACCGGTTACAGGAAGGCTTACAAACGCACCCTTTGCAGCCTTGATATAGAATTTCTCATCGATGGCTGTGCCCGTTATCTGGCGCCGTATTTGGAACTGTCCCTGGACTTGACCCGGTGGATGGTCATGACCACGAACGCAGCTGACGGCCAGCAGGAGTTGTGGGTACATGAACAGCTGGACGAGACGGTGATAAGATTGATCAGCGAACGCATCCGCCTGGACCCGGATTACATGGCCCGGCTAGCCTGCCGCTACGACCGGCAGCACCGGCAGATAGCGACAGAACGATTGACCGACGGCGACCGGGTGGTTTTAGACCTGGACCGGGGCGAAATTAGGTGCGTTTAGCGCTCTTTTTTTTGCCCTTTGAGCATTTTTTTATGTCCTGAAAGATTTTAACACCAAAAAGCAGGATATTATAAAAAAATGTCGAAAAAAGTATTGAAAAATTTATATAAAAATATAATTACAACCAAAATTGTCACATGAGGGGTAAACTTGTTGAAAGACAGGGGCACAAAGCCATGGGTCTAAAGCTGACAAGCTATGACAGCCAGGCTGCAAGTGTGTAATATGTTTATTACCCCCTGTTTAATTCCGGGGGGTTTTTTATTTAATTAAGGGGAGGTGGTGTAAAAATCTTATATCCTCGTATGAGACAAATCAAATATTTCGGAGGTGTATATGAATGAGGAAAACAGGTAAATTTTTATTTTTGGCTGTATTATTGCTGCTGGCGTTTTTCGTCATCGCCGGCTGCGGCGGCGCCCAACAGGCCACAACGAAGGAGACCAATAAGCCGGCTGCCGAACCCAAAGCCAAAACAGTGTCCCTGGTTGAACAGGTGGAGGCCAGCGGCCACTATGGATTCTTTAAAGAAATGGCGGAAAACAAGAAGTACCCGCCCCAGAGGGCAGATGCTTGTATTGAGTGCCATTCAGCTGTAAAGATTCTTGACGATCACAATGCTAAATTTGCTGATTTTCAGCCCGGCGGCAAGTATGCCGGCAAGCTTGAAGGGATAACCTGCCGCGTGTGCCACGAAATGGGCGGGGACAAGATGTTTGCCCTGCGTAACGAAGGGCTGGATTCCTGCGGTGTCTGTCATACCGCCGAAGGGATTAAGGAAGGCAATGAGGTTCACCATCCCCAGATTGAAATGATTAAAGGTATCCAGGGCATTGGTGTGGCCGACAAACCGTCCCGCAAGATGGACCAGAAGTTTGCGTGCTTTGACTGCCATTTCACCAACCAGGTGAAACATGACTTCAAAGCCCCGACCGCCGAACAGATCGTCGCTAACGAAAAATGTTCCGGCTGTCATACTGACGCAGCTAAGATGGAAGCTAAAATGAAGGAGCAGAAAGACAAGGTTAAGGCCCAGCTTGACCAGCTGAAACTTCGTCTTGAAGCAGCCAAGAAAGCCCTTGCGGAAGCCGAAGCTGCCAAGAAGGATGTAACGGCGGCAAAAAAAGCGCTGGGTGTGGCCACCACGGACATTACATATGTTGACGCCGACAAGAGTATGGGTATCCATAACCCGGCTTATACCGACGAACTGCTCAAGGTTGGTGCCGCCAAGCTTGAAGAAGCCGAAGCTTTACTGAAAAAATAAGACAACGAAGAAACCGGGTGTGAACCCGGTTTCTTTCTTACACCATAGGAAATTATATCGCGCCTGCGGTATAAAAAAGGCTAACTCGGCGCTTCACGCCAGCGAAGCCTTTTTAACAAGAAAGGAAAATGTTATGAAACAAAAGAAAACAAGGCCGTACTAACCAATATCGTTCCGTACAGGGGGTTTGACTGGCATCTGGAAGTAGTGCTTGTTTTGCAGTCAGATGAATGGAAAATATCCGAATTTAGCGCCATAGGACACCTGCCGCCGGGTTCGACGATGAAATGGATTGAGTAAATTGTTTTTGCAGGGAAATATTACTAGATGTCGAATCATATAGAATTATGACTAATCATCACATCAAACCACTAAAATCGATAAGATCCGCTATTGTATTGGCCGGACTGATTACAGCGGGTCTTGCCGGCAACTATTTTAAAATGCCTTTATATTTTGGGGTGGATTTCCTGTTCGGCAGTATTGCTGTAATGGTTGCGGTAAGGCTGTACGGTACTGTCTGGGGGACCATCACTGCTGCCGTTGCCGGTGGATATACCTATTTCCTGTGGCATCATCCCTACTTAATTATTATTTTTACCCTTGAAGCGCTGGTTGTAGGGCTGCTATTACGCCGCAAGAACGAAAACATCATCCTGTATGACGGATTATACTGGATATTTATCGGGATGCCGCTGAGCTGGCTGATTCATTACTATCTCCTGAAAATGGGAGGGACAGCGGTCCTGCTCATTGTTTTAAAGCAGGGGGTTAACGGTGCTTTTAACGCCCTGCTGGCAGAACTGATTGTCACTTATCTGCCGGTGCGCAGGTGGGCGGGCGGCATAACAGCCAGGGAGCCGGTATCCATGCTGCGGACAGTGTTCAACCTGCTGATGGCATTTGTTATGCTCACAGGCATAATGTTTATAATTAAAGACAGCCTGTGGGTAAAAAACGAATTGGAATCTGATATCAGGACCGAAATTTTTGCTGAATCCAGAAGGATTGTAGATGACCTTACTT
>JBMOPI010000128.1:3514-7256 GCA_049324975.1 Bacillota bacterium | reverse complement strand
CACCTTTTTAAAATCCACCCTGGGGTCAATCCGGGTATCCTGAATATACAGCGACTGCCCTTCCTGAGTGACCCATCGGCAAACCCTCCGGCCCGAATCTTCGTGCAGGTCGTCTACCATCAACAGCCCGACGATGTGTATCACCCCGCATTCAGACAGGGTGTCGCCGGCATTACGGATAACTACTGTATGAACCCCTGGTAAGGCAATCAGGGCCCCGCCAATGGTATTAAAAATGTCTTCAAAAGTTTTCGTACCAGCCAGCCCGAAAAACATCCTGTTTATTATTTCCTGAAACTCTTCTCTGTGCATCATTTACCCTCCATGGTTTTGCAAGGTGATACGGAACAACCCTGCCGGTCAAAAAGCATTGTACGGGGGCAAATATTTGTAAATGGTATCCGGACCCTGCCCTGTTTTCTCAAGGACTTTTTTGGCAACAAAAACTTCCAGGGCTTCCCTTACCAGGTTTACATCCCGCCCCATGCGCCGGGCAATGCCGCAGGCTGGCCAGCGCCTGCACCCCTTTATCATTCAGGCGGAAAACATGCTTCCCGCTGGAAAAGCTGCTGCCCCGGGTTTTAAGGATTTCAATATAGCGTTCCCGGTAGTCCCCTTCCATCTCCTGAAAATAAAGGCGGATTACTCCGTCCACAATATATTCCTCATAAGGGATCTCCCCGGCCAGGATGTCCTTGGTGACCTCCTTGGTAAAGATGGCTGTAAGACCCATCCTTTTCAATGCATTACGGAAGGCATAAAACCTGGCGCGGATATTGTACCGGTCTTCACTTACCAGTTCAAAAAGACTCACACTGTCAATCAAAATCCGCCTGGCGCCTGTTTCTTCAACCATTTGTTCAAGTATTCCCCCGGCGGCCATGGTCTGACCGAGAATAACATCCGGTGAAGTGCAGATCACCCGCAGTTTATTTTCCTGCTCCAGCCGGCGCAGGTCCCAGCTTAAAGCCAGGGCGTCATGGTAAAGCTGTTCGGGCAGTTCTTCAAAAGTCACGATTATCCCCGGCTCGTTGTATTTGGTAATCCCGTTATAAATAAACTGGATGCCAAGGGTGGTCTTTCCTGTTCCCGGCGCGCCTTCCAAAAGAAAGCCATTGTTTTGAATGATACCGCCGTGCAGCAATTCATCGAGCCCTTCAATGCCTGTACGCACTCTCTCCACTGTAACACCACCTTATCAGTAAATAAATCCGGCTAATTTGCTAATGGTTCTTATTTCCAAAACTATTTGTATAGTTTTCGACAAATTTTTACCTTATCCTTCTTAATTTGATGTTATTTTGTCGTTTATTATAAAAAGCTAAAAGGACCTCGCCCGAGGTCCTTTTATGTCCTTCTAGTTCCTTTTTTCAATCCCTGATGATTTTTCCGTTGTCATACCGGCTGCGTTCCCGGTTGTCGCTTTTCCTATATTCCCGCAGGTCAAAGTCCTCCACGTCCAGGCCGTGGTCCTCGCAGACCGGCACCATTTCGGTAATAACGGATTCGATGCGGCCCGGCTTGGTAAAAGCAACCCCTTCTGCTGTTTCGGTGAACATGTAACCTACAGGGCTCAGACGGTCCATCAGGCCCCGGATACGGCCTTCCTCCGCACGATCGGCGGTAATTTTGCCTGTCACGTAGGTTTCCATAAAAAAACACCTCCTGCTCTTAATATGGTTGGGAGGCAAGGTTTTATACCGGTTAGGCATGTCTTTTATTCAAAAGGCGATAAACCCAAACTGTTCAAAATGACGGTCAAAAGTAAACACTTTCTTTATCTCCAGTCGTTCCATCACCGCGAAACTTGTGGCATCTGTATAGGAAAAATCTTTGTCCGCATAATCGGCAATTATTTCTCTTGCCCGTTTCTCATCTTTTTCCGTTATCCTTTCCACCGGCCAGGCGTTATTCAGCAGCCAGTGCCGGGCCGCCCTGGAGCCTAAACGTCGCAAAAGAAGGGCATGGGTTTCCGCCAAAATAAAATTAGATAAAACCGGCTGCCACTTTTCTTCACCGGCAAGGCTTAACAAAGACCTGGCCCTGGAGTGGTTGTCATCGGTCCGGCATAGAAGAGAAAAAATGCCGCTGGTATCTACAAAGAATCTTTCCAACTTTCTGCCTCTCCTTCCGCAAGATAATGGTCATGTTTTTCAGAAACATCCTGCTTGTTATCTTTGTCTTCAAATTTTCCAATCATGTCCCAGATAGGGTCCTCCTCCCTGAGAGGTGCAGATCTCAATGGATCAATTTTTTTAAGACGGATTTCCTCACCGTCCAGGTATACAGCCAAATGGTCGCCTTGATTAAGCTTCAGTTTATCCCGTATCTCTACCGGCAGTGTCATTTGTCCTTTGCTCGTAATTTTAACAATTGAGTAGTGCACACCGTTCCTCCTCCTATGCAAGAATTTCTTACTTTTGAGTATTGTTTTATTTAATTATATCATTTGAAAAATGTTAAAACAACCAAAACAAATGTCGAAAAAGACTTCCGGCTCAAAAGAGCCGGAAGTCTAATCTTTTCTAAAACTTCTTCCCATGGCTGTGGCAGCCGGTACCGCCCTGAAAGCAGTCGGTCGGGAAAGATTTGTTGTTACCCATGTGCTTGATACCATGGCAGCCGTTGCAGAAGAACCGGGCATCCACGCCTCTGGTCTTGGTCCCGTTATTCAAGTAATACCAGTCAAAAGACATTAGCCCGCGCTTGGTCTTGGTCCCGTCCAGGGAAGTAATATCAGACCGCAGCTGGTAGCCGTTTACTGTGCCGTGGGGCTCATGGCAGACCTCACAGCTAAGAATATAATTGGGAGCAGTGGACAAGTTGCTGTAACCCATGGTGGGGTCAAAGTTCTTCGGCTGGCCGTCCGTCTCACCGTGCTTGTCGGCGGCGCCATCGGTGCCGAAGTAATACTTCTCTTTAATATTCAGCAGGGTTTTGGTCCCCGAAGTGACTCCCGGGGCAAAAGGAGCGGTCATGGCCGCCGTGGGGAAATTCCCATCGTGGCACTTAAGACAGAAATCAATCATGGTCCCCGTCCAGAGTTTGTCCGGAGCCGGATTGTCCGGGTCGACTTTTTTATACTGCTGCGTTACTCCATGAGGGTTATGGCAGTTCACACACTCGATTTTTGACCCTTGGGCAGCCTGGTCCTGATCCAGCACATCATGGCGGGTATCGGCATCCGGGCTGGCGTGCAGCCGGTCATATATGTCCGGCGCCGTGGAACTGCTGCTCTCGGGATAATGGCAGGCAAAACAGGCATTTTCGTCTTTATTAACCTTTAAATTTGCGTTGGGTGAAGCATGAGGCTCGTGGCAGGTGATGCATTTTATTTCCGAGCCGGAAGGCGGGTTCGGCATATTGGCGTCATGAATCCCGTTTTTAAAGGGGGTCTCATGGTCGCCGCCCTTGAGGGTAGAACCCGCACCGTGGCATTTATAACACATGGCATTGCCTTTGTAAGTCACCGTGCCACTGATATTAACCGGCCGCAGCAGTTTCGGGTACTTTTTGCTGCCATCGGTATTAGTTGCCTGGAAGTTAAGATGGGAGTCATGGCAGTCGGCGCAGCGCAGGTTGCCGGTTTTGGAACCGGCTGCTACCGGGTGGCGGGAGGGATATTTCCCCGCAAACTCCTGGAAAGTCACGTTCTGGCTGCCTGTGCCATCGTGGCAGGTAAAGCAGACATCCGGTTCTTTGCTTTTCATTAAGAGATTAGCCCCCGGGGCGTTATGGGTAA
>JBMOPI010000128.1:0-3504 GCA_049324975.1 Bacillota bacterium | reverse complement strand
TTCACGGGCGGCCTGGCCTCCGGCTTAATCCACTTCTCGGCTGACTTCTCACTCTCTTTGCCGGTGCTGTCCACCGCCGTTACCCGGTAGTAGTAATCCAGGTAATTGGTGACGGAATCCGTGTAGGTCCGGTTGGTCAGCAGGGCTGAGTTTAGTTTCGTGTAACCGCCGCCGCTCACTTCGGAACGGTAGATATTGTAACCGGTAATATTCGGTTCCCGGTTGGCGTTCCAGGTGATGGTCACGGTGGCATTATGATTGTCGGTTAATGTAACCCCTTTGGGCGGGTCCGGTTCCATGGTGGTGCCGGCCGACAGTATAACTGTCACACTGTTGCCGTTGGGGTCAGTATAGGTATAGGTGGTCAGGGTTGACAGGGATGAAGTGCCGCTGCTGTCGTAAACCGCCACCTTGTAAAAATACTGCTTGGAGGAAGGCAGGGGCTGGACGCCGGCCGTACCGTAATCGGCGTCATTGTCGACGAAATAGGCATCATAAGCGCTTGTCGTCGTCCCAATTTGCACATACGTACCGTTCTGCGTTTCACTGCGATAAATTTTATATCCCGACACAGCATCGATGGGTTTCCAGTTAACACCGATTTCGGTGCTGCTGAGTCCTTTGGCAAAAACATAACTGGGCGGGTTGGGGACGGCCAGGGCCGGCCGGGCTCCGGAAAGCAGGAATAAACTTCCGGTAATAATCGTTATGCCGGCTATATAAATTACCCGCAGCAGTAAATAAAGCGGATTAATTGTACAGGGCAGTTTTATAAATGGCATGCTTCCTCACCTCTACTTCCGGTTAAATACTATGACCCGGTTGTTTTCCCGGTCAGCCACCAGCAGGCGGTCGCTGCCGTCTACTGCTACCGCATTGGGGAAGCTTAGTGCAGTGGCTTTGTTTACCAGGCTGATTTTTTTGGTATTCAGGTCATAACGGAATACTTTATGGTCCAGGGTATCGGCAAAATACAACGCCCGATTCCGGGGATCCACGGTAATCCCCCGGGGCATCATGGGCTTTAGGTCCCTGAGGTTTAAAATCTTCATAAATTTACCGTCCGGGTCAAATACCTGTATCCTGCGGTTATTGGAATCAGCCACATAAACCAGCTTTTTCGCCGGGTCAACGGCTATGCCGTTGGGAAATGACAATTCTCCCGGCTTATCTCCCGGACGTCCGAAAGCGCGGATAAACCGGCCCTTCTCATCGAAAACCAGCACCCGGTGTCCTTCCACTTCAGTGACAAAAATGCGGTTTTGAACTACAGCTATCGCCGTGGGCCGGATGGCCCCCACTTTGGTTTTATCGGCGGCCAGCGGAAGGGAGAAACGTTCTTCACCATTGTAAGAAACCGCCACCACCTCGCCCCTGTACAGGTCGCCGATAATCACCCTTTCTTTGTCCATAGCAGCCACCGCTGCCGGATACATCAACCGGCGGTTGCCGATTTCGGTTATGGTTTTGCTTATCTTACCCTGCCGGTCCAGGACCATGACCCGGCCGTTGCCGGTATCGGCCACCAGTACTTTGTCCCCGGCAGGGGCTACCCCCATGGGCCGGCTCAGTTCCCTGGCCAGGGGTTCGGCATTCCAGCTATCCGCAGCCGCTCTGGCGGAAGGGATGTTTGCCCCCCCGGCCGTTAGATTTATACCGGCGGTAACCGCTGTGATTATCAAGATGGCAATTAGGGCGTAAATCCTTGTTGTAGTAAGTTTTATGCTAAGTCTCATGCTATATCACCTGCTTCATATGGATATGTTTTCTATTTGTTTGAGAATTTTATAACTTTTAGAAACGTATAGTGGGAATTCGCGAAATGAAGGCCGCTCTCCTGCAAAAAAGCCAGGAAATTTTCTGAAAATTATAGGGAATGGAGCCAATAGATACCAAAATATCGTTACGATAAAATAAAAAAAGGGCACCTTGCCCTTACACTAAAGATTCAATTTACTTAGTGAAATCAAAAACAATTTAAAATACCTGTCTTCACCGTTACGTAAATTTTCCACTACCAGCAGACTGTTTTCACCTGCCCACCGGGGTGAATAGTAGGCGCCGTAACTCGGTGTAACTTCCAGGGGGTTCTGGCCTTCAAAACCCGCCACCCAGACCCTTCTGCCTTTTAAGCCGTTTATCTCCCCGGAACCGGGAACTCCATATAAATAAGCAACCCGTTCTCCATCAGGTGAAACGCTGTAGTCGTAGTTCTTAAGGATACCGTCATCTAACTGAAAATTTACAACTTTGTTTCCCGTTACATCGAAAATTTCCGTTTTACCTTCACCGGCCTTGAGTAGCCGGCCGTTTTTACCGTCAACGGTAAAGGAAAAAGGTTCATCTTTCGGTAGTTCTCCTAAACTAACCACCTTTTGACCGGAAAGATCATAGATAAAACCTGATAATGTATTCCCCTGCTTTTTTGTTATTAATAGAGTTTTCCCCGGGGAAATCCATCTGGCATCCTGATATACGCCGGATTCACCGGACAGAAGCATCGTTCTCCGGCCGCTGGAAAGCGATACTGCGGCCGGGACCTGTCTTTTGTCACGGGCATGCTCAGTATTGCCGCTAAAGTAAAAAATTTTTTTTCCGTCAGGATACCATAATGGGCGGCCGCCCGCACCGGCTCCGGCAAGCTGTTTTTTTCCGGTTTCGTCCGGCCTTATTATAAATAGGCCTTGACTATTTTCCGTAAAGGCAATATATTTCCCATCAGGACTGATTGTGCCGTTTGAGGCGGTTTCAGATAACCGGTATTTCTTTTTACCGGCTAATTCGATAAGGTAAAGACCGTTATCAGAGTATAAAACCTTTTTGCTGTCCGGGGTCCACGCCAGCACCTTGACTGCCCTGCCATGGGCAATTGCCGTTGTTGCCCCGGTACCCAGGTCAACTATTACCAGTTTATAAGCATCAGGCGCCGACTGTTCTGCCTTCCCACCGGAGAAACCCGAAAAAGCAGCCAGTTCGCCGTCCGGTGAAACCAAAAGGTCGTCGTTATAAATATCAAGACCCATCTCCTTCAGGATGTCGAATCTTTTAACCAGTCCCTGCGGTTCTTTGCCGGCAGGGATTTTTTTATGCACTTCAAAATAATTTTCGCTGGCGGTGTTTGTCCTCTTCGGCTTCGGTTCTGTTTTTTCGGAACAGCCGCTTAAAATCAAGAGAGCCATTATAATCAACGAAAATATCTGTCTGGTTTTCAATCCCCCACACCTCTTTTAATAACCAGTCTTTACAGGTCCAGTGATTTCAGCAACCTCTCCACTGTCTTCGGCATAGCCCCCAGCTTCAGCACATGTTCCTTCAGGAATGAATTGTCCATAATCGCCTTCATTGACTGGATGGCGTAACGACGCTTAAAGTTGTTCTTTAACTTCACCCACTCCGGGATTTTTCTAAAATAAAACTGTTTGTAACAGTTCAGCACTTCAGAAAACATTTCGTCAGTTGTCATGCCGGCAGGGGTGATGACCGGCTCAACCAGGTTGTACCTGG
>JBMOPI010000127.1:0-7291 GCA_049324975.1 Bacillota bacterium | reverse complement strand
TTAATGCTTGGTAAACCTGTCAGCCACTTTGCTGGCCGCATAGGACCATGGTTTGACCCGAGCCATAAAACCGCTCGTGTTGATCATCGCCACTACCTGCTGGATCAGTTCCCTGGTTTTCCCCCGTTCACCCACATCCAGGTGGATTTCCACAGTAACACGGGAATTAAAAGCCGTGAAATAATCAATAATGTTTCCGGCTAACTCCAGACTTTGGGAGGCTTCCGAGAAGATTCTCTGTTTAAAGGAAGTTTGGTGGTCCTGGCGCATTTTTTTATAGTAGAAACGGGCTCCTTTACCCTCCCGGTGAATTATGACCGCGGTAACAAAACACGTTACTTTACCCGGCTGTGAGTCTGTGCCGATAATCAGCCGGTAGTAATCCTTCGGATGGGCAGTGATGAATTCAACGATATCCTCCAGCATCTCCTCCATACTCAGACGTCCTTTGGTGGGGCTGACAAAATGCATCCTCAACACTCCTCTCCAATTAGCTATATATAATTTCTTGCACACAAAAAATAAATAGACACCGGTATCCTGCCAGCGTCTATTCTAATTTGGGACAGCTATCCCCATATGATTTTGTTCATTCGAAGGAGTAAAAATCCTCACGCAAGTTTTCAGGTTATCTCGAAAAGTCATCCCACTCACTCCTTGTAACCCTATTATAAACTATTCAATTTAATATTATATTAATTCCGCGTCAAGAATTAAAAACCTTCATTTTTCTACAAATATTTTATTCGGTTTAACAGCCGGCAATCTCATCTTTACAAAATCCCGATATTATAATATTATAGTAAAAAGTAGAAAAAGGCCTGAACAATGTTGGAACTTGTGAAATTTAATACTATTATGGAGGAAAAATTTTGTCAGTACTGGAACATGAAAATATAGTATGTATCTCTTCAGTTGACTGGGAACCTCTCTGGACCCGTAAACAGCAGGTAATGTCCCGGCTGCCGCGATCCAACAAAATCCTTTACGTTGAACCGCCCATTACACTTATTTCGCCTTTTAAAGACCGCGAAATGTGGAAAAAATGGTCCCTTTGGTGGCAGGGCATAAGGAAACTGCGGGACAACCTGTTCCTCTGGTCCCCTCCCCCGATTTTGCCCTTCGGCAACAGATACCGGTTTATTAACCGTTTAAACCAGTGGTGGCTGGCTCTTTTTTTGCGCCGGGTGATAAAAAAGCTGGACATGAAAAACAATATACTCTGGACTTATATGCCTAATACCGCCGATATGTTGGACCTGGTCGAACACAAACAACTGGTTTACGACTGTGTGGACGAACACTCGGAATATACCGGTTTAATCAATAAGCAGGTCATGCTGGACATGGAAAAGGATTTGCTGCACCGCTGCGATTTTGTATTTGTTACTGCCATAGGGCTTTATAATACAAAAAAAGATTTTGCCCGGCGAATCTACTTTTTACCCAATGCTGCCAACGTTGAACATTTCATGCAGGCCCAAGACCCGGCAACAGATGTTCCGCATGATATTGCTATCGTTAAAGGCCCTGTCATAGGTTTCGTGGGCGTCATTCAGGACTGGATTGACCTGGACCTGATTGCCCTGGTGGCAAAAAGCTATCCTGATTGGTCAGTGGTGTTGATTGGCCCGGTGGGCGTCGGAGTGGATATTTCCGTTCTCCGGACACTGCCGAACGTTCATTTACTTGGCCGGAAGGATGTCCGGGACCTTCCCCGTTATATAAAAGCCTTTGACGTCTGTCTGAACCCCTTTAAAATCAACGAGTTGACCGATAAGGTCAGCCCGCTTAAGTTCTATGAATACCTGGCTTCCGGCAAACCTATAGTTACTGTTAACATGCCCGGTGTCCGGGATTTTGCGGACGTAGTGGAAATCGCCGACACCCCCGCAGAATTCGTGGCGGCGGTCGGAAGGGCAATAGCTGAAGAAAACCCTGCCAGGCTGGCTGCCCGTCTCAAGCGGGCCAAAGAAAATTCCTGGGAGAGCCGAGTTGAGATCATGATGCAGAAAATAAAGGAGGAAAATTAATGGCTGAAAATATGAAACCAAACGGTACAAACGTTGCTGTCTTCGGTCTGGGCTTTGTCGGGCTGCCCCTGGCGCTGAGTTACGCCCTCAGGGGCTGCGAGGTGGTAGGTGTTGATATCGACCGGAAACTGGTGGAGGAACTGAACAGCGGCATTACCCACCACCTGGAACGGTACCATGACACACCTATTCAGGAGGTTTTGGCCGAACAATTACGGAACGGGCGATTCCGTGCCACTGCCGATGCCGGCGAGGCTTTAAAAAAATGTGACAATTTTATTATGACCGTCGGTATTCCTGTAATTGACGGGCGCCATGATTTCAGCCACGTCGAGTCCTGCGCCCGGGCTATCGCCGCCGGCCTTAAACCCGGCGACCTCGTGATTGTACGCAGTACGCTGGTGCCCGGTATGACCAGGAATTTTATCAAGCCCATCCTGGAAGAAAACGGCCTCACCGCCGGCAAAGATTTTTACCTGGCCTATTCTTCGGAAAGAATTGCCGAAGGCAAGGCTTTTGACGAATTTGAGAACATGCCTACCCTGATTAGCGGTATCAACGACGCCAGCCGGGAACGGGCTAAAGCCCTGATGGGCATTGTCACCAAAGCCGATCTGGTGGAGGCTACTTCTTTTGAAGTGGTCGAATCAGCCAAGGTCATGGAGAACATCTCCCGGGATGTAAACATTGCCATGGTGCAGGAATTTGCCCGGTTTACCAAGGCCCTGGGTATCGACATCTTCGAAGTGATCAGGGTCGCCAATACCCACAAAAGGGTCAAACTCCTCTTCCCCGGCCCGGGTGTAGGCGGTTACTGCCTTCCCAACGCCATCCATTACCTTACGCCGAAGGCCGACGAACTGGGTGTTCCACTGAAGCTGCTGCGGTTAGCCCGCAAACTCAACGAAGATGTGCCTGCCTTTGTAGCCGGCCTGGTGATGAAAAACCTGCCGGTGCCTCCTGCCAAAGCCAAAGTTGCTGTACTGGGCATCGCCATGAAGGATTACTCCAGTGACGACCGGATCAGTCCAGCCCTTGACGTCATCGGAATACTGCTGAAATCCGGTGTTAATGTAGCCGCTTTTGACCCGGCTGTGCCTACCCGGCACGAATTTTCCGTTAATTCACTCGAAGAAGCGGTGAAAGACGCCCACGGTATCCTGGTCCTGGCCAAACAGGACGGTATCGGGTACACCAATTACAGGCTTTTCAACTCTGTGATGAGTAAAGACGGCACCCCTTTTATCGTGGATACGAAGAATTACTATGACCGGGCTGAAGTGGAAGCTGCCGGTCTTATCCTGGAAACTTTATAAAATGTCAAAGAAGCTCTGACCTGCAGAGCTTCTATTTTTATACCCCAGGAAAGTACAGCGCTCCTGCGGCATAAAAAGGCTAACTTGGCGCTTCGCGCCAGCGAAGCTTTTTTAATGGCGTACTCTTTGTATTTCGACCGGACCACTGCTGCCGGTCAACAGTCCTGTTGTATCGTTCCAAACCTGCTGCAGGCGCCGGAAGTCTATGGCCGTCAGTGTTTTGTCCCGGCCGCTTTTATAATCCCTGATGGCTTTCTCCACTGCCACCACGCGGTAAGTTATTTTCCGTTTATTCCAGTAACGGTGAACCCAGGTGGGCACGTAAGAAACCTTTTCTATCACCGCCCCTTTCTCATCTTTGCTAATTTTTAGATTGAGTATTACCCCGCTGTCTTTAAACCTGCCCCGTTGGCCGGAGATAAAATTCCCCAGCGAATAGGCCACAAAGCGCTTTGGTCGGATAACATCATTCGGCTCTACCCAGGCAAAGGGCTGCAGTACATGGGGATGGCTGCCGATAATGACATCAACACCGGCGTCCAGTATTTTTTGGGTATAAATCCGCTGCCACCTGTTGGGCTGCCGCTCATATTCGTTACCGAAATGCACCGCGGCTATAATAACGTCCGCGTTCGCCCGGCGGGCGTTTTCGACATCCCGGGTAACCCGGTTTAAATCCAACAGGTTTACCAGATACCGCTCATTTTCAGGCACGTAGATTCCATTGGTCCCGTAAGTGTAAGCTAACAAAGCCACCCTTATACCCTCATGCTCCATTATTAACGGTGTTTCCCGGTCTTCTGCCGTGGCAAAGGTCCCGGTATGTTTGAACCCACGGTCATTAAGGGCTTTTATGGTCCTCAAAACACCGATTTTCCTCCTGTCCATGGAATGATTGTTGGCGGTGGTGAGAACATCAAACCCTGCTTTTTTTAACTCATCAAGAAAAGAACCGGGGGTATTGAACTGCGGATAGCTGGTGTATTTTTGATCTGATCCGGAGATGGTGGTCTCCAGGTTCCCTACAGTAAAATCGGCAACCTTGAGAAAATCCGCCACCTGGTCAAAGGTACCGGAAAAATCATAAGCTTGTCCTCCCGGTTTATAGGCTGATTTTAACTGTTCCTCGTGCACCATCAGATCCCCGACAAAAGAAATGGTCAGGGTTTTTAACTGCCGCGGAGGATTATCTTTTACAGGCTCCCGGTATACGTTATTATCTGTATTCCCGTAATTGCCGGAATTTCCACAACCCGCCAGAAAAAATATAATAAAACTAATGATTATAACTCTTTTCAACTGTCCCTCTCCATACGCATTTTTATGCTGTTATTCTACAATAATTTTTATTTTCCTGTATTTTATAAACGCATAACCCCGTCCATTACGGTTACTGCCGTGCCGCCGACCCGCACGGCGGCAACCTTTTCTTTTACTACAGTGATTTCTATATTGACTTTTCCCGGGCGGCCGGTTTCAATCCCCTGTTCCGCCACTAAAAAAACTTTTCCGGTGGGCACCTCGACAACACGGTTTTTCACCAGGTAACACCCGAGCGCTCCGTTGGCGTCCCCGGTAACCCCATGTTCTCTGATCCCGGTTGCCGGTGTAAAATTCCTGGTATGCACGATGCTTTCTTTTTCTATTGTTTCCATGCAAAAAAGCTGTGTGCTGAGGATACCGCGTTCCCGGTTGATGGTTTCCAGCCGTTCAAAATCAGGTTTTAAAGAAGAAAAAGTTCCCATGTTTTTGATGGGGACGATTAAATGCCACAAACCTGTAAAGGCCATTTCAACCGGCATTCCTGTATCCCGGATTTCCAGCGGGCGGATACCTAAAATATCTGCTATTTCATCAACTTCCAATTCCACGGATGCAAACCCGGGTGAAACCTGGGTGATCATAGTGCTCTGCAGCCTGCCGTTTTCAAAAAACATTTCAACCGGCAGCAACCCCGCCCCGGTTTCCAGCAGGACATTCATTTTAGCCTTTCTGGGCCATATCCTGCCATCTTCAATCAAAGCATGAAAAGCGGCAACTGCCGCATGGGTGCATAAATCTATTTCCGTTTGGATAGTAAAGAACCGCAGGCTGAAGTCGGCCTCCGTCTTCCCGGAAGCCATAACAAAAACAGTTCCCGCGGCATTTGTTTCCCGGGCAATGAGCAGCATTTCTTCATCTGTCAGGCCGTCCGCTTCCATTACAACAACCGCTGGATTTCCGCTGAAGGGTGACGTGGTGAAAGCGTCCACCTGTTTAATGCGGATATGTTTTCGTTTCATCCGGCTCCCCCACTCCAGTTCTATTAAAAATATTCCCGGTAAATGCATATTCTCCAAAACCGGTTTATAGACGATTATTTCAGCAAAATTCCGGGTATAAAATCTTTTTTTGTGGTTAATTTAATCTATGTAATATTTTTGGCAAAGAAAAGGAGTGCCTGAAACATTGAATAAATCGGAGATTTATAAAAACTTAGGCGTAAAAATTGACATGGCCGTGGAAGCCCATGATATAGTGCGCGGCGATACCGGGCAGGAAATTCCCGGGGTCAAAATGGACCGGGATCATACTGAACACGCAGAAGTCACCGTAATCCATATCCAGGACCCCTCTGCCGAGCAGATGATGGGCAAGCCCCGGGGTACATACATTACAATAGATGCACCGGTCATCAGGGAGCCGGACAAACAGGCACATAATGAAGTTGCCCGGACCTTTGCCAAGCACTTAAGAACTTTACTGAAACTAAGTCCCAATGACAATGTGTTAATCGTAGGTCTGGGCAACTGGAATGCCACTCCTGACGCCTTGGGTCCAAGGGTGGTGCATTACAGCCTGGTAACCAGGCATTTACATCAATACGGACCAAAAGAGGCTATTGCAGGGCTGCGTCCGGTCAGTGCATTAGCACCGGGCGTATTGGGGATTACCGGCATAGAAACGGCGGAAATAATCAAAGGGGTGGTGGAAAAAACCAGACCCAGTCTGGTTATTGCCATTGATGCGCTGGCAGCGCAAAGTGTTGACCGTATAGCTGCTTCTATCCAACTGGCCGATACCGGTATCAGTCCGGGTTCCGGTGTGGGGAATAAACGAATAGGCATCAACCAGGAAAGTATGGGTGTGCCGGTTATCGCCATTGGCGTGCCCACCGTGGTCAATGCTGCAACTATCGCCCATGAGACCCTGAACAAATTCCTGCAGCAGATGGCTGCCAATCCGGTAACCCAAAATTCGGTACAAAACTTAAACCCAATCACCATGCAGCAGATTATTCAAGGTGTATTACAACCATATACCGGCAATTTGATGGTTACACCGAAAGAAATTGATGATCTTATAGATAATATCAGTAAAATCGTCGCTAAAGGGATCTCCCAGGCTCTCCATCCGGAGGTTGACCCGGAAGAATTTGAACTGCTTCTGCATTAAGAGGGTCTAAAAATGAACAAGCGGGCAAAGATGCCCGCCTGTTCAGATATATTCAACCTAGGGAGCAGTGGTGCCGGCGCCACCGGCTAAGGACTGTTCATAAGCCTGAATCATCCGGCGAACCATGTGGCCCCCAACGGCACCACAGTCCCTAGAAGAAATATGACCCCAGTAACCACCCTGAATTTGATTGGTGACACCAACCTCATTAGCCATTTCATACTTGAACTGATACATAGCCTTTTGAGCTTCAGGAACAACTATCCTGTTCCGTTTTTGTCCGGTACCCATTAACAAATTCCCCCCTTTCTGCAGTCAAGTCGGGGTATCAGGAATCCTTAGGCTTTACCGGCGAGGGATTGCTCATAGGCTTCAATCATCCTACGGACCATGTTACCTCCAACGGCACCGCAGTCTCTCGAGGAGATATGACCCCAGTAACCACCCTGAATCTGGTTGGTAACCCCTACTTGGTTAGCGATTTCATACTTGAACTGATACATAGCC
>JBMOPI010000126.1:0-7299 GCA_049324975.1 Bacillota bacterium | reverse complement strand
TATACGGAACAAATTATTATGAAATTATATTCAAACCTGATCAGCAGCTGTCACCCGGTATCAGGTACTCGGTGACTGTGAATCCTGAGTTGACTGATGCCGCCGGTAATCCCGTCCACCCCCGAAAATGGTATTTTACTGCCATGGGCAACGGTTTAAGCGAGAACCCACACGGGAACTATATCTCAAATGTTAATACATGCGGCAACTGTCACAGTCCCCACAGGGGCGACCAGCCCAAAACAACCCGGCCGCCGGATTTCCCTGAGACGCGGTATGCCGCTATTAATCAGATAGACGTCTACTGCAATGCGTGTCATGATGGAACAGCTGCCCCTGTGCCGGCAGGGTGGTCAGCCTCCAGCCGCCATGATTTCCAGATGAGTATTGACGGGACCAAAGGCACCAGTTCCTGCGCCGGGTGCCATAATCCCCACCTCACCTGGATACCTGACAACCCCAATTTTCTTCAGGATTATTACTATTATGAACACACCGACCCCACCGATCCTTACATTCCCAACAGCAGCGAAGAACAGCTCTGCGAAGCGTGCCACAAAAGCACTATCAAGGATGATTCCAGGGTAACATATGTCAGGTACAGTTATGAAAAGTGGCACACCGCAGCCGGGGCTGCCGGTGATTACAGTTTATGTTTGCGCTGTCATGACGGCAAAAACGCGGTCAATATAGCCGTTTATTACAATGGCCCTTCCCGGCATTTTTTGTCGGCGCTGGATGCCAGCCCTTTAAACGGACATATCCCGTGTGCGGAATGTCATGAAACTCACGGTTCAAATAACATAAAAATGTTAAAAGAAGAATTAGGCCACAACTATACAGTTGAAAAGTTTACGTACTCGGTTTCGGTATGGGATCAGGGTGCTGAACGCCTGTTTTGTACCCGCTGCCATAACAACATAACAGAACTGTATGGTATTACTGTAGGAATAGACCAAAGCATACCGGGGCATGAAGCGGGGAACAGCGAATATTGTCATAAATGCCACGGCGGGTCACCTGCTGCCGCTGCCCACGGGCCCCGATAAACTTGTCTAAAAAAGGCCAACAGTTAATCATTTTTTTGGTTAATTAGACATAAATCTATATTGGCTGTGGTGCATGATTATTCAAAATTTCGACATAAACAATTTGTGTTTATAAATCAAAAGGAGGTGGTAGTAAAGTGATTTATCCGAAAAAACCGCGGGAGAGGATCCCAAAGGGGGGAGGGCCATGATGTCTGTAAAGGATGGAAACGAGTCAATAAATAATAAGTCCTGTCGTTTCAAACTTACTATTTTAGCAATATTGACAGTAGTAATCCTGTTAGCCGGCATCATAACTGCCACGGCCCTTGAAAATCAAGTGTCCGCCCTGACGGTAACCCCGGACCCAATCAAACTCGGCTCCAGCGCATATATTCAATATACGCTGGACCAGAACGCCACCGTGACGATCAACGTATACAACGAGAGCGGGCAAAAAGTCCGGACCCTGTTAAACAATGGGTCCAAGCTGGCGGGGACCTACACCCAAACATGGGACGGCAAGGATTCGAGTTATGTTTTGGTCCCGGACGGCTATTACCGGTTCACGGTGGAGGCAAAGGACTCCGCCGGAGCGGTCATCGGCTATGCCGAGACCACCCAACTGGCCGCCCGGGTCCCGGCCGTAAGTGGGGTCAGTTCATCTCCCGAACCCTTTAACCCATTGGCCGGACAGCAGGCCACCATCAGCTACACCCTGTCCAACCAGGCCAAGGTTACGGTGAAAATCCTTAAGAGTTACACATTAATAAGGACCCTGGCCACGGATGAGTTAAAGCCTGCCGGGACCAACACTATCGTGTGGGACGGCAAGGACGACTATGGCAATGTGGCGGGGGACGCCAGCTATACCATCCAGATCGATGCCGTAAGCCCGCTGGTGGCAACCTTTAAGAGCACCAACAAGACGGGCATCACTTCCGTCGAAAAAGAACCTCCCCAGATAAGCAACTACAACATCAGCTACAACCCGTTCAAACTGGGTACCACCACTAAGCAGAATATCAGCTATACCTTAAGCGAGAACGCTAAGGTAACAGTAAAAATTCTAGATAGCGCCGGCAATATTGTCAAAACCATCGAGAACGCGGTAACCAAGAACGCCGGTTACAACAGCACCTCCTGGGACGGCAAGGATGCCAACGGCGCCCCTGTTCCGGAAGGAACGTATGCGGCTGTGGTAAACGCCGTAGATAACTTCAATAACCCTTCCGTGGAACAGCGGAAAGAATTCGTGGCGGGCTATCAGCCGGCCGTAAGCGGCCAGAGTGTCACCCCTGACCCCTATAACCCGAAGGACCGCCCCGCAACTGTTAATTATACCATTTACAATGACGCCCTGGTGACGGTAATCATCCTGAACGGCAGCCTGCCGGTAAAGACCCTGGTCAGTGAAGAGCTGCAGGCCTCCGGACCCAAAACCCTGTCATGGGACGGGACGGATACGAACGGCAACCTCTTAGGCGACGGCAGCTATTACTACCAGGTCACCGCCACAAGCCCCACGGTTTCCATGTTCAGGACCATCAGCAAAATCCCCTTCTCCATCGAACAGGGGGCGCCGTACTTCCCTGACATGACCTTAAGCCCCAATCCCATGGAAATAGGGACAGACAACCTGACCATCAGGTACAACCTGAGTGAGAATGCTACCGTTTACACGACTATATACAGCGGGCAAACCCCGATAAGGAAACTGGTAAACGGCCTGGCCAAACAGGTCGGTTACAACTCGGATACCTGGGACGGCAAAGACGATGACGGTAATTACGTGCCTGAAGGGACCTACACCGTAGCTGTCAGCGCCGTAGACCCCTACGGCAATGCGGGAGGGGTGTCCCATAACTTCACCGCCGCCTACCGTCCGGGTATCACCATATCCAATGTCACTCCGCAACCCTTCAATCCCACGGCAGATACAAATGTTACCGTCAACTTCACCCTGACCAAAGATGCGAAGGTAACGGCGAAAATCGTCAAAGGCTTTGCCGTTGTCAGGACTTTACAAACTAATGTACTTCTGCCTGCAGGATCCCATACCCTGACCTGGGACGGTAAGGACGAAAACCTCCAGCAGGCAGCTGACGGGCCGTACACTGTCCAGATCGACGCCGCGAGCCCCACGGTTACCAGCTTTACCAACACCGCCAAAGGGGATATCACCGTGGAAGCTGCAGACCCGGCACTGACAGGCGTCAGCGTCTCACCCCTAATCGTTAAAATAGGTTACAACTCCACTATTAGGTACACGGTAAGTGAGCCGGCCACGGTCACCGTACAGATCTTTGACCCCCAGGGCCAGGTGGTCCGGCAGTACCCGGCGGAGGTTAAAGCCAGCGGCGGGTATTACTCCCTGACCTGGGACACCAAAAACGACCTGGGCAGCCTGATTGTCACCGGTGATTATGTCCTTAAGATAACTGCCGTTGACAAATTCAACAAAACGACTGTTACGCAACTGGCCTTCAAGGCCGGGGCCGTGCCGGTAATCTCGAATGCTGCCGCCAACCCCGCTGCCTTCAGCGTAACCAATGGCGAACAGACTACCATTTCCTTTAACGTATCAGAGCGTTCCTACGTAACCGTTAAGATCCTTGACTCGGCAAACAAGCTGATCAAGACCGTAATAAACAACAAGGAAACCCCTGCCGGCCCCGGCACAGTCACCTGGGACGGCACGAGCAACACCGGTCAGTCCAGTCCCGGAACATTCACTTACAAGATCGACGCTTCTTCGGTAGTCGGTTATTTCCGGGCTGTTGCGGCCACAGGGACTGTCCAGGTAAACGCTAATGCCGTCGTTCCGCAGGACTGCACCGGCTGCCATCAGAATTACCCCAAAGTTCACCCGGTAGCCAACTGTGCAGGCTGCCACGGCAATGACGAACCTATCCAGGACTGCGCCTTCTGCCATACTACCTGGCCGGCCCATACAGGCGGCAGTTTCCTGACAACATATCAATGCGAATACTGCCATAACTCCACCTACAGCTACAAGGTCCCTCAACATGGCGACATTGCCGTCATTCATACGTCACCTGCCATAACCGCCGACTGCCAGAAGTGCCATGACCCCAATCTCACCATCGAGCATCCGAAGTACCAGGACCCTGTGACCCTCTTATCTTATGACTGCAACACCTGCCATCAGAGTACCAAAACGACTGTCCAGCAGGCCATTTATAACCGGAACACGAACTGTGCGGGCTGCCATACCGGGTCCGGGCATGAGGCGCAGCATACGCCTACCGGCATCCAAAACGATTGCGCCAAGTGCCACATCGACAGCCTGACCACAGAGCACTTAAATAACCCGAAAACTCAGACCGGTAACGCATGGACCTGTAACACCTGCCATGCCAGCACTGTTTCAACAGTAGTGTACGCCGTATACAATAATCTGAAGAACTGTGACGCCTGCCATACCCAGGCTGCCCATGAACAACTGCATGCCACTACTTCCCTTGACCGGTATTGCACCACCTGTCATGTTAACAGCCTGACCCAGGAACACCTGAATAATCCGAAGACCCAGACAGACCCGGTAACCGGACAGGTTAACCCGTATACCTGTGATACCTGCCACGCGAGCAATGACCCGCTTGTCATCGGCGCTATTGTTACGGATAACAAGCAGTGTGCCGCCTGCCACCGCCTGGCACACAGCATAAGCCTGGCGGAAAATGTACCGGCAGACATCCCGCTGTACCCGGGTTATATCTGGACACAGCCCCAGGATGCTTCCCTGTGGGCCGGCGAATCATGGATGCCGGATGTGTTCCTGGTGGGGGGTAAGGTGCTCATATCCAACCGCCGGACAGATGTTGTCGGTGATGCGGTATACGGATTCTATACCACTGAAATGGCAGTCAATCAGTGGACGCCGGCATCTCCGGGACCGGCGCCGGGTTCCAACTACTTTAAAATGACATATACCAAGGGAATCCATAAGGCGATAGTCTGGTTTTACGGCGGTGCGGACCACAACGCGGAACCTGTACTGAGCGCCGGTTACCGGCTGGATATTATTTACAAATAACTTGTATGTTAAAAGAGAGCGGTTTTAAAAACCGCTCTCTTAAATACTCTGGCCTACGGGGTGTTGATGATGAAACAAAAAAACCGATTGTTAATATGTTGTCTGGGGCTGTTTATGGCTTTTGGGCTGGCTGTTATACTTGGCGCTTCTATAGCCCGGGCCAGTGGGGAAGTATATGATATTTCGGCTTTGGCCGATATTAATTTTTCCAAGGTTGATGGACAAACTGTAACAACTGTTACTTTTGATCAGGAGGTTTTACATGAAAATTTAAAACAACGCCGGGAAATCAATACATTATTGATTCGGGTAACCTATTCTTCCGGTGCTGTGAAGCTGCAATTAACGGAGGATATGATAAAAGTTCTTGCAGACAGAGAAATCTCCCTGGAACTTAAAACAGGACTGGGTTCATATATAATGCCTGCTTCAGAAATTAACCCGGATGAGCTTTTTCGGCAGATTGGGACTGACGCCGCCGGGATAAAAATCAGCCTGGTTATAGCCGGGGCCGCCCCCGACAAGGCTGATATTCTTCAAAAGGCAGTCCGGGACAAAGGGTTAACCCAGCTGGGAACGCCGGTGGAATTTAAACTGGAAGCGTCAGGCAGGGATAAAACATTTGAAATCAGCGGTTTTGACAGGTATATCACCAGGACCGTGACATTATCAGGGCCTGTTGATATAAATACGGCGGTGGCCGTAACGCCGGATGCCGGGGGAGGGCTGCAGCCCGTACCCACTCAGTTTACTGAGAAAGACGGGGAGACAATTGCCATAATTAAACAGAAAACCAACAGTGTTGTTACTGTAACAGAACACAGTAAAGATTTTATAGATGTCAGTAATCATTGGGCCAGGTCAGACATTAAAATCCTGGCGTACAAGCAGGTTATATCAGGTATAGACGAGAGTATTTTTGCCCCGGAAAATAAAATTACCCGGGCCCAGTTTACGGCTCTTATTGTAAGGGCTTTGGGATTGGAGCCCCGGGTTTCCGGGATGCCGTTCAGGGATGTCAAAAAAACTGACTGGTATGCCGGAGCCGTGGGAGCGGCAGTGGAAGCAGGCATTATCAGCGGTTACAGTGACGGCACTTTTAAACCTAACGATTATGTAACCCGGGAACAGGTGGCTGTAGTATTAGCCAAAACCCTGGCTGTGGCAGACATAGACGCTCAACTTGCAGCTGCGGACAGAGGACTACACCTGGCAAGATTCAGGGACAGGGCAGAGATCAGTCCCTGGGCAGAACAGTTTGTGGCCATGGCGGCCCGGTATGGTATTGTTTCCGGTGATAATAACGGTAATTTTGCACCGGGAAAAGTGTGCACAAGGGCTGAAGCGGCGGTTATGATCAGAAAAATGATGAGACAGGCCGGGTTTATCACCCCTGTTTTTCAAATCAACCATCCTGCAGATAATTTTTCTACCAACAAAAATACTCTGGAGGTTACCGGACAGGTGGAAGCGGGCAGTTCTGTGACTGTTAACGGCAGGCCTGCATATATCGATTCCTCGGGTGATTTTAACTTTCCGGTGAACCTGGTTACCGGAAAAAATGATATAACAGTTAAAATCATTGACCCCCTGGGACATGCAGCCACATTAACCAGGAAGGTTACTTATGATCTTTCACCGTCCAGTCTCAGCGTCAATGCCCCAGCTGATAATCTGCTCACCAATAAAAATCCGTTAACTGTTACAGGGACAGCGGAAACCGGAAGTACTGTAACGGTTAACGACATGAGAGCAGCTATGGATGCACTTGGAAATTTTAGTAAGGTTATTGAACTCAACACAGGCAAAAACCTTATCAGCATAACAGCAAGGGATGCGGCCGGCAATCTTACCACCGTAACCCGTACCGTTGTTTACGATAATGTGCCGCCGGGAATTACCATCAGCGCCCCGGATGACAACCTGGTTACCGGCAGCGGTTTGGTGGTGGTTACCGGATTTACCGAGCCAGGCAGTATTTTTAAGGTCAACGGTTCAACTGTAGCTTTGGATAGTGCGGGAAACTTCAGCAAAGTTGTGGACCTGGCCGTATACAGCAACAACATCGACCTGTCGGCAGTTGACCCGGCGGGCAACTTAACAGCCGTTACCCGCAAGGTTGTTTTTAATGACAACAGGGTTACCGGACTTGTACTGCCCGAAACGATAAAAATCGGCGCCGGTGTCACTATACAGTATGACCTTAGCCTT
>JBMOPI010000125.1:0-7306 GCA_049324975.1 Bacillota bacterium | reverse complement strand
AACGATTGTTCTAATTTACGACAAAGCAATAAGTGGAGGAAAAAACAAAAAAGTCCAAGGCGTTAAGCCTTGAACATAAAGGAATCTCGATTTTTCGAGAGGCTACATCATTATACGAGGAGGAAATTTAAGATAAAAAAATAAATTATTGAAAGGTGGAGACCTCATAATTTTATGGATGGTCTCCTTTTTTGCCTTTTTTCATGTAACATTTTCAGGTTTTTTGTTACTATACAATTGAATGACATGCAAACGAGGTAATTTATGACTGGCAAAGGAGAAAATAGGCAGATAAATTCCATAGCTGACTTGTACCGGGAATTTCAGCAGCCCATTTTCCGTTACCTCTTCAGGTTATGCGGTTCCCGGCAGAAAGCGGAAGAACTGACCCAGGAAACCTTTTACCGGGCATTGGTCTCTGTCCACAGGTTTCAAGGGGCATCCAGGGTCAGCACCTGGCTTTATAAAATTGCCCTAACGTGGCCCTGGATGTGAAAAATCCGAAGGAATTTACTTTTAAGGCAGTTCCCTCACCCAGCAAAAACTGGACCTTAAAAGTGCGGCGCATTGTCCGGGCGGTACCCGGCATCAATACGGAAGTAGACTTACAGAGGGGGGAAAACAGTGGAGAGCGGTAAGAGAGGAAAAGGATTCGGAACGGTTCTTCTAATAATATCTTTATTGGCGAATATTTTGCTGTTAGTGAAATATGCGGAGACAGCCAGACTGCAAAATACGGCCTGGAGCAATATCAGCGCCCAGTTTGCCAAGGTGGCGCACTGGGCGGCTATAGACGCGGAGCGTTTATCTATGTACCCCGTCACCGAGGAGACTTTTGGTCTAATGTACACAAACCCTAATGTAATCAGTTCATATCTGGAGAGCATCAGTTTTTTGCCTTACGCGGATAAAATAGTACCTTTTAAGTTTGCGGAAAAGATCCGTATTCTTGCAAATTATCAGTACAGGGTTATGAGTCTTATGGAAGACGAAATTAAACAAAAGGGCAAGGTATCACCGGAAAACGCAGCAAGGGCCAAAGCGTTAATGGAAGCCTGGCGGGCATTGTCCGGAAATATTTCCGAAGAAGAAAACAAGATTTACCCCTTTTCGGCAATTTTTCAGGAGCGCTCCTGGCAAAAGGTCTGGGCTAGGGGGATTGAGGCCCTGGATAAAGTTGAGCTACTGCCTTTACCGGAGGAAGAAAAACGATAAGACAGGCTTCCGGAACGACATTGTTTTCATCCAAAATGTGGTATAATATGAATACAGGTAGGTGACTATCTATGCTGCCGGAGGCGTTGCATAAGTTTTTTTGGGAATATGATGCCAAAGTCTTAGACGAAAAGGTTAATTGGTTTCAAATCATTGAGCGTATTCTTGAGTACGGGGATCTGAACGCAGTTCGTTGGATATACCGTTCCTATTCTTCCGAACAGTTAGCAGATGTAGTCAGAAAAAGCAGGCAGCTTTCCAAGAGAACGGCTCTTCTATGGCAGAATATTTTAGGGATACCGGAGGAGGAAATTACTTGTTTGAAAATATCATGTCAGCGGAGCGACATTCCGTTCTTGAAGAGTTAGTAAAACAATCTTTGCCGCAAAATTTTTACCTGGCCGGAGGAACGGCGGCAGCCTTGTATTTAGGCCACCGCTGGTCAGAAGACCTGGATTTTTTCACAGAACAGGAATTTGACCTTTTTCAGCTTGCCGGGAAATTGGCAAATATTGAAGGATATAGCCCTGATGAAACTGGTTGCTTTGGTACAAAGGGGGACAAGAAAAGACTTTGTGGATTTGTATTTTTTGGACAAGGAACAAGTAAGTTTTGAAGAGATGTTGAGGTTATACCCGCAGAAATATCCGTTGTTGAAGCCTTTGATTTGGGCCATCTGCGGAGATGGCCGGAGGAGCAGGAAACATGGACGAAGTTATAATGACAGAGGATTTAAAGCACTCATTTAACCTTGGAAAAATTATTGTACGGCATCAACCTCAAGGTCCGGGCGGGGGAGTTTAAGCAAAGCACCAAATCCTTTAAATAGACGTATTAAATGGAATTTTTGTTCCCTTTGGTGTACAGCAAAAGCCCCGTGAAAAGCGGGGCTGATTCTTTTTGTAAAATTTTTTAATTTAACTACAAATTTCGCCATTTTTCTACTAGCTTCCTGTGCTATAATAATCATCGTTGTAAATAATTCAACAAAAAACTATGGAGAATAAACAATGTTAAAATCCTATTCCACCCGTTTGTATATTGGCATGGTTTTGCTGGTCGGGGTCCTTCTTGTTGGTGGATCTTTCATACAGAGTGAGGCAGTTTATCAGGCCTTGATCAAATCCAGAGAACAGCGATTAACAGCTTTGGCCAAACATTTAGCCAATAGATTGCCGGCCGATTACAAAGAGATTTTAATCAAAAAAGGTATGGCAAATGGGACGAAAGCCGAGCAGATAAAGGCCTTGAACGAAGAATTGCAGCCAATAATAAATTCATATTCGACAGCTTTTCCGGATGTTGGCATGGGTTATTTTGATTTACGGCTTACCAGTGTCGTGGCAATCGGCCCCAAATTTTTCGATGATTTATTGGTTGATTTGCCGCTGGACCATCCGTATTTAAAATATGTCCGGACCGGTAAAACGGAAGTTATCAAAAACCATACTTCCATTGCCTGGAGAGGAAAGCCTATATTGGGCGTGACTTACCCTATCAGGAAAAACGGCAGGATAATCGGCCATGCCTGGGCTAATATGAAAACTGAGGATATTATCGCCGTTACGGCCTATGCCCGGCGTAAACTGCTTTATATTTCTTCGGGTATTTTCCTGATTGGGATGATGGGCGTACATTTTATCAGTAGCCGTAGTAAAAGCACTTTACGTCAATTTGCCGAATATATGAAAAAGCTGCATTCCGGAAAGAAACCCGTTTGTAACATTGAGGAATTAGCCCCTTTGATTGAAGAAGTTGAAGCGATTCAAAAAAAGCACTTAAACCTGGCTTTGCAGAATGAACGGCTCGCTACCATCGCCCAGTTGGCTGCCGGGCTGGCCCATGATATCCGCAACCCCCTAACTTCTGTCAGAGGATTTTTACAGCTTATTTCGACCAGGGTGACAGAAAATGACAGAGAAATGATAAATATATCCCTGGAAGAATTAGACGACATCAACCGCCTGATAAAAGACATGTTATACCTTGCCCGCCCTCCGAAAAGCAATTTTATCAGGGCCGACCTTGGCCAGATGATTAACAAAATTAAGGATTTTATTAATCCGGAAGCAAACTTAAAGGAAATAGTGCTGAGGACCAGGATACAGCCTGACCTGCCTGAGGCTTTCATTGACCCGGACCAGATGAGGCAAGTGTTTATCAACTTGCTAAGGAACTCTTTGGAAGCAGTTAAATGTAAGGGTGAAATATTAATATCCGTATACTCTGTAGGGAATCACATAGCTGTCGAGATTAAAGATAACGGTGTAGGGATACCGGAAGCGGAACAGGAAAAGATTTTTGACGCCCTGTATACCACCAAAAACAATGGAACCGGCCTCGGCCTGCCAATATGTAAAGAAATAATTACCAAACACAAAGGGAAAATGTTGCTGGAGAGTGAAGTTGGTATAGGCACGGTTGTTAATGTCCTGCTGCCTTTTATAAATTGCTGGCAGGAACTGGGGGATGAATTTTCAGATGCGCCAAATGTCGAGTATAACGGCGCGGGGACGGGGGAAGCTAGCAATAGTAAAGTAATGGTTAAGGATGATATAGTTTGGACCTGAAAAAACTGTTGAGCAGGCTGAACTGGTTTTACAGCCTGGAAGTTACCCAGGTAGACAACTACCTGGCGCAGAGTAAAGCCGTTGACGACCCCTATATCGCTGCCGGTTTGGAACGGATTGCCCTACTGGAACAGGAGCACGTAAATAACCTCAGCGGGATCATTATCAGTTTGGGCGCCAAACCAAGTATTATCAGTGATATACTTTCGCCTTTGTTCGGTACCGCCATGGGCAAGGTTCTGGGAACGACAGATGTGGCTCTAATGTTACAAACCAACATCAAAATTGAAGCCAAAGCGGCAACTGACTATTACAAACTGATCCGGGAACTGGAGTCCGGCAATTACGACCAGGGCATGCTGAGGACCCTGCAATATAATATGGTCGATGAAGATTTCCATTCGTCCTGGTTTGCCCATGTCCTGGAAAGGCCGGATAACCGTTCCTGGCCAATGAGCCCGGTGCTTGCCGGGCAGCTCGGCCATAGCAGCCCAAATGAAATTGAAATACCAAGTCCCTCCTGAAATTCAGGACGGGACTTTTCATTTGGAATTTAACACTCCTTACCGGGGTAAGCTAACCCAGTAGAAAAAAAGAAAAGGAGTGTGGTGCAGATGTTTTGGAACGGATGGCCGCTGGAAAGGGTACTGGTTTTATTTGTGGCCCTGGCCTATATTATGATCGGCATACAGGTCGGGTTGTTTCATTATCGGGGGAATTTTCGCCATACTGTTATGTGGAGCCCGGTTACAGCTACGCCGGTGCTCGGCCTGACCGGCCTGGCGCTGGCCTTCTACAATGTTCCGTGGCTGAAAACGGTTTACGGCTGGCTGCTGGGCATTACGTTGCTGGTGGCCCTGGGCGGGTTTGTGATTCATGTACGGGGTATAGTGCTCAGGGTGGGCGGCTGGGAACTCCGGAATGTACTGACCGGTCCGCCTATCGTACTGCCTTTAATGCTTAGCGCTATAAGCGCCCTTGGCCTGATAGCTTTATACTGGGGCAGGTGATGGTGATGCAGGGACATTATCCAGATTTTGATGTTATGCGCAGTCATGAATCCTGGGATGACCGTACCCAGGAAGTGGTTTTCAGCAGGACCAGGGGGCCGGGCGGGCCGCAGTTTTTTACGGAGGAACAGGCCGGACTGCTCAGGAAAGTATGTGCCCGGCTTTTGGCTGATGACCGGGAGGAACTGCTTAACCAGGTCGCAGCCCACATTGACCGGAAAATAGCCAACAATGTCAGTGACGGTTACCGGAAGGCCAAACTGCCTGATGACCGGAACCTTTATTCCCATGGACTAAAAGGTATCGATGAAACGGCCCGGGCCCATTTTAAGAAAAAGTTCACGGAACTTGAGGGGCAGGAGCAGGACATTGTGCTTACTCAGGTGGCGGGAGGCTTCCCGCCGGGTTTAAGCTGGCAGAAGGTGCCGGCAAAGGACTTTTTTAAGCAGCTGCTGCGGGAAGCCCTGTCTGCTTACGCTTCCCTGCCGGCTGTATGGTCTTACATGGGCTATGCCGGTCCGGCCTATCCCCGCGGTTATGTAAGAATAGAACTGGGAGCTTACGATCCCTGGGAGGCGGTGCAGCATGAAGGAAACTAATCAGGAAGTGGATATTTGCATCGTTGGCGCCGGGGCGGCCGGCGCCGTGCTGGCCAAGGAACTAGCCGAAAAAGGGATGTCGGTTGTGGTATTGGAAGCCGGTGAATGGTGGGACCCGCAGAAAGACTGGGTTAGTGATGAACTGGTGATGAACCATAAGCTGGCCTGGACTGATTTACGGATTGTAGATGGCAAAGACCCTATCAGGTTGGGGCATAACAACTCCGGCAAGGGGATCGGCGGAGGCACCCAGCATTTCACGGGGGTGGCCCTGCGGCTTCATCCCTCGGACTTCCGGGTAAAAAGCCAAGACGGGGTGGCGGATGACTGGCCCATGAGCTATGACGACCTGGCTCCGTATTACGAAAAAATCGAATACGAGACCGCCGTCAGCGGCCCCAAGGATTGGCCCTGGGGCGGACCCCGGGGTCCTTACCGCTATCCGGAACGCAGCCCGGTGAGCGCCAACGCTGAGATTTTTATGATTGGCTGTGAGCGGCTGGGTATAAGGAGCAGGGTTGTCCCCACTTTTATCCTGTCCGCACCCTTTGAGGCGCGGCCGCCCTGCACCAACCGGGGGTTCTGCAACCAGGGCTGCATCCCCAACGCCAAGTTCAGTACCCTGATTACCTATGTCCCTAAGGCTGCCGAGAAGGGGGCCGAATTCAGAAAACGCTGCATGGTAACCAGGGTAAATGTGAACAGTGACGGCCGGGTCACCGGGGTCAACTATATTCACGACGGCAAGGAGAATGAGCAAAAGGCTAAAATAGTCATCTTGTCGGCTTTCTGCATCGAAACACCGCGGCTGCTGCTCAACTCGGCCACGGCGCAGTTTCCCAACGGGTTGGCCAACAGCAGCGGGATGGTGGGGAAAAACCTGATGCCTCATTTCAGTCATGACGTATGGGTGAAGTTTGACCGGGAAATCAGGCTTTATAAAGGTACGCCTGTATTGGCGACAACCCTTGATTTTTATGAAACCGATTACCGGAAAAATTTTGTCCGGGGTTATCTCATCCACGCCCACGGGGCCCGACCGGTATCCTTTGCCACCAGTGTGCCAAGCCACTACATGATGTGGGGCAAACAGCTGCAGGAATTTTTGCGGGATTACAACTTTTTTGCCCGGCTAACTCTGGTTGGAGAGGTATTGCCCAATGTTAATAATCAGGTGAGTCTGGATCCGAAGGAAAAAGACCAATATGGTTTGCCGGTGCCGCGGGTGACCTTCAGCTACGGACAGAATGAACTGGCGGCCATCGAGGACGGGGTGAACAAGTGTAAGGAAATCCTGTCCGCCGCCGGCGGCGGGGAGCCGATGTATGTGACGCCGGATACCGCCCACCTGATGGGTACCTGCCGCATGGGCAGCGACCCCAGAACTTCGGTGGTCAACGAATTCTGCCAAAGTCACGATATCCCGAACCTTTTCATCTGTGATGCCAGCGTTTTCGTCACCGGGGGCAGCGCCAACCCTACCCTGACGGTGATGGCCCTGGCCGCCCGGACGGCGGATTATATCGCTGATACCGTGCGGCGCCGGGAGTTGGCAGAGCCCAGACAGAAGGTGACTGTATAAAAATGTGTTGTTGCACATTACTACCATCAGTAGTAAAATATTATTAATAACATGTTTTTCGACGAGGGAGGTGATTGAAAATGTTCACCAAACATTGGATGCTGCGGGAGACCGCTCACTGTAAAGAAGGCTGCTTTAGATAGTCCTGGGCATGACGGTAAACTGCTCTGATGATTGATCGGAAAAAAGATGACGAATGCCCTTCGTCATCTTTTTAACTTTTCTAAAAAAAGGTTTGGCTCCTGTTGAATAACCGGCAGCCGGTATTTTACGGCGGTGGCCAGTTCATACATACTCATCAGAAAGCCGCCGTCACCGGTGCCGGCAGCA
>JBMOPI010000124.1:0-7403 GCA_049324975.1 Bacillota bacterium | reverse complement strand
AGAGCTGCGGGCAATCCGAAGTTATATAAATTCAAATTCAGATTGTATACGGGAGCATGCTTTTTGATAAGCGGCCTAATGCTAATGATTTTTAGTTGTTTTGTAAAAAACTGACGTAACTTTTACCGGTTAAGCAGGGAAACAGCAGATAATAGTAGAAGAATATGGTAACTATATTTGACGGGGGACAAGCAATGGGACCGGTCATTATTTTTTTAGGCATTATTTTAGTGATTATTCTGGGCGTTGTCATATATTTCTTCCATACCCAATGTAAACGCAAAACCTTTGCCCAGCAGTACATCGAGAACTGTACCAGTGCAATTATTGCCGTTGATGATAAGGAAAACACCGTAATTTACAATCAGACTGCCGAAGACTTGACCGGCATCCCCAAAGAAAAAGTGCTGGGAAAGCCCTTCGTTGAACTGGTTAAGAAAAAGTTTGATTCCAATGACAGCATCCTGTTGAACACCCTGCGCACCGGCAGAGTGTATCAGCATGTTGAGTCCGTTATGGACACTCCGTCAGGCCCACTGCATGTCATGGCACATACCGACATGCTCAGGGATTACAGGGGCAGGATTGTAGGCAGTTTGCTCAGCATAAGGGACATTTCAGACCAGAAGCAGCTGGAAGCGCAGATTTTTCAGTCTGAGAAGTTTGATCTGATCGGCGAGGTTGCCGCCGGTATTGCCAACGAGGTCAGAAATCCCCTGACGTCAATGCACGGCCTGCTGCAGCTTTTAGAAAACAAAATGACCAAGGAAGACACCAACCATACATATATAAAAATCATGCTCGAGGAAATACAGCGGCTCAATGTCATCATCAGCGATTTCCTGCTTATGTTCAGGCCAATAGTTCCTATCAGGTGGGAAGCAGACCTGCACAGGATTCTTGACGAGATATTATTAAATACAGATAAGGAACTACAGGAAAAAAACATCACCGTAACCAAAAAATATCTCTACAGTTTACCCAAAGTACTGGTGGATGTGGAGCAGATTAAACACGTTTTTTTAAATATAATTTCCAATGCCCTTCATGCCATGCCAGACGGCGGAGAGCTTGCCGTTAGCACAGGCATAAATTATGACTCACCTTCTGTAACTGTTACCTTCACCGATACCGGCTGTGGGATAAAACCACAGGCGATAGATAGAATTTTTGAACCCTTTTTTACTACCTGGGGTGACAGTACGGGTCTGGGCCTGACTGTTTCCAAGCGCATTATCCACAATCACGGGGGTAAAATTGAGGTAGACAGTCAGCCCGGCAGGGGAAGCGCTTTTAAGGTAATTCTGCCTCTAAATGACGATTAGACAATAAAGCCCCGGTTCTCTTTAACAGGGAACCAGGGCTTTTTAATATGTTTACTATAAACCGGCCGGAACTCTCCCCATTTCAATGGAGAGATGAATGGCCTTTTTTTAAAAAAACAGAACACTAGTTCCCTTCTTTGTGGTATAATTATCCTTAGAAGGCCGGCGCAAGTTTCGTTCCCTCCGCCGTTCCCTGCAGAAGAAGAAGGCTCTGCGAGCCGTAAAGGCGGTTGGCCATAAAGAAGCACGCTGGATGAAAGATGTCAACCATAAAGTTTACAAAGCCATTGTGGAGTTTGCGCGGCAATTTCCCAACCCGGTTATAAAGCTGGAAGACCTCACCGGCATCCGGGATTCGCGCATGTCTGTCGAATATACTGACCGCAACCTGCATAGTTGGGCATTTTATCAGCTGAAGTTAGGAACTGCCTTCCCGCATCTTTTAAGATGTCCTCTATTTAAATGGAGGGAGGATGTCACTGATTACCTACGCCCCATATACCGCCAAGCAGTCCGGCCAGGAGTGAAGTGACGACTTTTTTCGTCAGGGATAAACCCAATAATTGTCCTGGCAGGAACATACTGATAATTAAAGCGAGCAGCAAGAAGAGGATGCCCACTCCCAGCCCGTGGAAAAGCCCTTTACAACCGGCCCTTTTGGCTGCTAAAAAGCCGCCAAAAAGGGCGCTGACAAAAAATATTCCCAGGGATATCAGGGGTACCCAACTTTCAACAGCCGGTGAAAAATATAATGCTGTACCGCTTACAGCAACCAAACAAACCGATGCCACAAAAGCCCAACCTGTCCCTTTTAAAATGGCCGGGAAATCTAATTGCGAGTTCTCAATCGGCGGTGAACCGAGTTTCGATAGCATTTTAACTCCTCCTCGACTTTTTAAGATACATTTATTCTGCTATGAACAAAATATTACATATTTTATCCTTGACAAAGAAAATATTCTGCGAAATAATGAGAGTGAGCACTCACTTTTGTGGAGGTGAAAACATGTCCAAGTCGGAAAAAACCAGGCAAAAAATCCTGGGTGCAGCCCTGAAATTGTTTTCCGCCAAGAGTTTTAACGGCACCACTACCAAGGAAATTGCCGCAGCGGCCGGGGTGGCGGAAGGTACAATCTTCAGGTATTTTAATACCAAGAAAGACATTTTGATTAGCCTGGCCGGTCCCATAGTGATAGAATCGCTCAATGATTTTTTACAGCAGCTGACCGGAGCAGATGATGAGACTTTTTTAAGGGCTTTGTTAAAGAACAGGCTGCAGTTGATTACCGAGAATATGGAACTGGTAAAAGTAGTTTTTTATGAGTCCCAGTTCCATCCTGAAATCCGTGACCGTTTTGTCAAAGATATACTCCAAAAAGCCGCCGGTATGCTGGAGCAGTACTTAAATATGAAAATTGCCGCAGGTGATTACAGGGCTGTCAATCCACAGGTAGCTGTCAGGTCCCTTGCCGGTATGCTGGGTATTTTTATTGCCTGGCGGGGATATTTGCATGGCGATAAATTCATAAAATTTGACGATGATGAAGTTATAGAAGAGATTGTAAAAATATTTTTATATGGTGTAAAAAATCAACAGGAAGAGGGGGCAAAATCATGCGCGGACGGTATACTGCCGGCATTACTGTTATTATAGTTTTAATAGTTATGGGATTAACCGGCGGCTGTGGCAACAAAAAAACCGGCCCTGCCCTTGAGGCATCCGGGACTATCGAGGCCGATGAAACCAATCTGAGCGCAGAAATTGGCGGTAAAATTACGGAACTGAAGGTTATTGAAGGCCAGCAGGTTAAAAGCGGGGACCTGCTGGGGCATATCGATTCCACCATTCCGGCTTTACAGGTACAGCAGGCGGAAGCCGCTGTCAAGTCGGCCCGGGCCAAAGCCAAAGAAACCAAAACCGGCAACAGGAGCCAGCTTATCCAGCAGGCCAAGGCCAACCTGCAGCAAATCGGCGCCCTGCAGACCGGCGCCCTTAAATCAATGGAAAATGCCGACCAGAATTTTAAGCGGATAAAGTCGCTGTACGAAGGCGGAGCCGCCACCGAGGCCCAGTTAACCTCGGCCCAGACCCAGGCCGATGTTGCCAGGTCACAGTATCAGGCTTACTCCGCTCAGTATAAAGCTGCCCAGGAGCAGCTGGACCTGCTTGAAAGCGGGGCCACGGCGGAAAACATCACTATGACAGACGCCAACCTGGCCCAGGCCGAGGCCCAACTGGCCATAGCCAGGGCGAATCTGGCCAAAACTGAGCTGGTTGCACCGCTCTCCGGCACCGTTACCGGCGTAAACATCAATAAAGGTGAAGTGATTATGCCCGGCGCCCATATTGTAACGATTGCCGATCTCAATAATCTCCGGATTACTGTATATATTCCGGAAAAAAGCATGGGGCTGGTAAAAGTCGGCCAGCAGGCTGAAATTACCACGGATCCGTACCCGGATAAAAAATTCACCGGCGAAGTTTCATATATTTCGCCTGAGGCCGAGTTTACACCAAAAAATCTTCAGACCAAAGAGGAACGGGTAAACATGGTTTTTGCCGTGAAAATTAAAATCAAAGAAGGGCGGGATCTGCTTAAGCCGGGACTACCGGCTGATGTCAGATTCAAGTAGGGGGGCGATACTTTGCAGCCGGCCATTGAAGTAAATAATTTAACCAAAGTTTTCGGTAAACTGACAGCTGTCAATAACATCAGTTTCAGCATCAAACCCGGTGAGATTTTCGGTTTCCTGGGCGCCAACGGTTCCGGCAAGTCAACAACCATCCGGATGCTCTGCGGCATCCTGACCCCTACATCCGGCAGCGGCCGGGTGCTGGGCTTTGATATTGCCACCCAGGCCGAGCAGATAAAGCAGAACATCGGCTACATGTCCCAGAAATTCAGTCTTTATGAAGAACTTACCGTAGATGAGAACCTTAACTTTTATGCCGGCATATATGGACTCAATGACAGTGAGGCAGTCAGCCGAAAAAAGGAGATAATCGAGTTGACCAGCCTTGCCGGACGGGAAAACCAAAGGGCCGGCAACCTTTCCGGCGGTTGGAAACAGCGCCTGGCCCTTGGCTGCGCCCTGATCCACCGGCCGCCGCTGTTGTTCCTGGATGAACCGACTGCGGGCGTGGACCCGGTTTCCCGGCGGATTTTCTGGGAAATCATTCAATACCTCACAAAGCAGGGAGTAACTTTTCTTGTTACCACCCATTACATGGACGAAGCGGAGCTTTGTGACACCGTGGGGTTTATCCATTTTGGGAACCTGGTGGCCTTTGGCACACCCGGTGATTTGAAAGCGAAATACGGCCATTCTTCTCTTGAAGACGTTTTTATTTCCTTTGTAGGACCGGAAGAACTCAGGAGGGTCCGGGAACAGTTCGGAAAGGAGGGGTAAGATGAACTGGCAGCGGTTAAAGTCCATTATTTTCAAAGAAATCATCCAGATTAAAAGGGACCCGGCCAGCCTGGCGATAGTTTTTGCCATGCCGGTGGTGATGCTGTTATTGTTTGGATACGCGGTTACCACTGACGTTGAAAACATTTCCATGGCCGTTTTTGACCAGGCCAAGACCCGGGAAAGCCGGCAGATGATTGCATCTTTTGAAAACTCCGGTTTTTTTGACGCCGCCCAATATGTTGGCAATTACCGCGATATCCGCCGGGCCATCGATGCAGGCACGGCAAAAACAGGGCTGATTATCCCTCCTGATTACAGCAGGAACATTCACCGCAATCAACCGGCACAACTGCAGTTAATTGTCGACGGTTCAGACCCCCTGGTGGCCAGGACGGCCCTGAATACCGCCCAGGTGATAGCCCAGAACAAGGCATTTGAACTCAAGATCCAAACCATCAGGCGGGCCGGCGCGGCTGTTAACCTGCAGCCTTCACTGGACCTCAGGGCCAGGGTCTGGTTCAACCCCAATATGGAAAGCGTGAAGTTCAATGTGCCCGGTTTAATCGGTTTGATCATGCAGAACATCACCATGCTGCTTACAGCTTTCGCCTTGGTCCGGGAACGGGAGAGGGGCACCCTGGAACAGCTGATTATTACACCGGTTAGATCAGGGGAATTGATTGTCGGAAAAATGGTCCCTTACGTGGTTATTGCTTTTATGGATGTTATCATTATTCTGCTGGTGGGCATTTACTGGTTTGACGTCCCGGTTAAAGGCAGCATACCATTGCTGCTGGGCCTTTCCTTCCTGTTCCTGCTGGCCGCGCTGGGCTTCGGCATGTTCATTTCAACCGTGGCCAAGACCCAGCTTCAGGCTATGCAGATGAGCTTTTTGATCATCCTGCCCAGTGTGCTGCTGTCCGGATTTATGTTTCCCCGGGAAGCGATGCCTAAATTCATCCAGCTAATCGGTTACCTCCTGCCCCTGACTTATTTCCTTAAAATCCTCCGGGGCATTGTCCTTAAAGGTATCGGTGCAGCATACATGTGGAACGACATCCTTTTTCTGGCTGTTTTCGGGGTGGGTATCCTGGCCCTGGCCGCCTTACGTTTAAAGAAAAGATTAGACTAATTTCCCCTAAAGTTTTATAATAATCTAAACGATAATGATTACAAGAAACACAATTATCGACATCGGAGGGGGAATTACAGATGGATGCCATCATTACTATTGCCGGATTTTTTTTACTGGGTTTTGCCATTCTGACAGCCGGGGCGGCATTGATTTTTATTTGGGGTCCTGACAATAACGGTCGTTGCTCCCAGCCTTGATAACTGAATGACAGTAAGCTTAATAAAGGCTAACGCCGGCTTCACACAGGCGTTAGCCTTTTTAATTGAACTTTTTTACACCATAGGAAAGTATAACGCGCCTGCGGTATAAAAAAGGCTAACTCGGCGCTTCGCGCCAGCGAAGCCTTTTTAATGCCGGATAATTATCCCGATAATTAAAATAATATTACCGTAGAAGCGATGAACAGGGAGGCGGTAATTATCAGACATGTCAACTGGCTGACGACCAACGGCATCAATGAAGCCGTCAAAAGCCTTAAAATGGCGGGCCACTTCCTTTCCCGGACGGAGGAAGACAAATACTACTGGAAATGGATGCTGGTAGCCTTACATAACTCCTTACAGGGGTTCATGGCCTGTTCGCTCAGCGCCGGGGACGGCCTGGCCATTTTGAAGGACCGGGTGGCGCAAAAATGGCTGGCAGCGCAGCGGGATGGCTTGCCTTTACCCCGCGAGGAACTTGATACTTTTTTAAATCTTTATAAAAAAATCAAAAGTGAAAAAATGCTTGTTAATACCAACAGCAGGCAGTTCATACCCCGCGGCAGGCAGGATTACAGTGTGCGGAAACTCAACCGGCTGCGCAACCATTTTGTCCATTTTACGCCAAAGTCCTGGTCGCTGGAGGTCAGCGACCTGCCTATAATTTCACGGGACTGTATCCAGGTGATCAGGTTTCTGGTATATAAATCAGGGAATATAGACGGTCTTAAAGAGGCAGCAAACCTTGAAATCTCCGATGAAATCAATAACCTGCTGGACAGACTGATTAAATTGGAAGCCATATATAAAATGTAAATGCCGGTGAGTTCACCGGCATTTACTCATTCCATGTAAGCCCAGTAAGGACGTAAAAAATACCATAATACCGCCACCCCGATCAGACCGAAAACCGTACTGAGATTGGAAACTCCTATCTGAGAGTTAATACCTAGGGAGAGCAGGGTGGAAAAGGCAAAACCGTAAACCCCCCATTTTTTCCACTTGAAAACGGCGACAATAAACAAAACCGAAATCAAAGAGACCAGGGCCAGCGCCGGAAGGGCCCAACCGCCTTTGGCAGGGTCATATATTTTTATAAATAACCATAGAAAAGAATAAACAACTGCTGTCAAACCATTGGCTATCAGAATTAGGACAAGCCAGGCAGTCAGGGCAGGGGTCCGTTCCAGTTTATCCGATGACATCCTGTCACCTCCTTAACCGGGTTTATTAACTTGACCTGGTTTTATTTTTACATTAACCGATTATAAAATCAACATTTTCACCTTAACCGGTTAAAATCAGGGGCCGGGCGGCGATTTAAAGGTA
>JBMOPI010000123.1:0-7490 GCA_049324975.1 Bacillota bacterium | reverse complement strand
GTCAACCTGCGGGAACAACAGGATTTGATTGCGGGGATGGAAAGGGATGCCCGGGATTGTGAGTTCCTGCTGCATGACCTGTACCACCGCCGGTGGGAACATGGGATCAGGGCCGGGGACCCGGTCTGGGACGCCTGGAAAAGGGATCTCGCCGGTCATAAACAAAAGCTGCAGGAGGCCCTGGAAGCGGCCAGGGCGGAAGCAGCCCTTAAGCTAAGGTTACAGGGTGCGGAGAACGACCTGAGCGAGGCCCGGGAACTGCGGAACAAGGCGGAAGAAGACCTGCGCCGGGCGGAACAGGACTGGGATAAGGCGCAGCAGGAACAACAGGACCTGATTTTTGCCTGGCGGAAGGGGTTGGCGGAACTGCCCCTGTCCGACGAGGCGTTTCAGCAGGTACTCCATTTATTGACCAGGTATCCCGACATATCTTACGAAGATGTGACCGTGCCGGTCAGGGAAGCCTATGACCGGGTCTATAAGGTTTTGTTACAGGAACGGACTGTCTGGGAGCACCGGAAAAAGGGCCACATTGAGCAGGCCAAAGAACTCCGGGATAAGTTACAGGAATGGAAGGACCACAAGGAACCTGAACCGCCCCGGAGTGAAGCCAGGGAGCGGTCCCGTGCCCGCCGGCTGGCGGCCGGGGAACCGGGGACGCCTCTGTATGCGGTTTGTGAATTCCGGGAAGGGGCGCCGGAGGAGCAAAAGGCCGCGCTGGAAGCGGCCCTGGACCGGGCCGGTTTGCTGGACGCCTGGCTAAGCCCCGGCAAGGTGATGATAGCCGGGGATGATGAAGAAGAAGTCTGGGTTGAGGCCCGGCCTGACCTTCTGGCGCACACCCTGGCCGATTACCTTTATCCCACCCCGCCGGAGGGCGGATCCCTAACGGCCGAATTTATTGACCGGGTGCTCCGGACTATCCGGGTCGGCGATGCGGATGACAGCCATGCGGGAGCCATGGTTTCGGAAAAAGGCGCTTTTTGCCTGGGGCCTTTGGCGGGCCAGGCGCCCGGTAAGGCGAGGGCGGAATACATCGGCAAAGAAGCCCGCCGTTTAACCCGCCTGGCCGAGATGGCCCGCCTGGAGCAGTTAATCCGGGAAGAGGAAAAGGCGGTTCAGGAGTGTGAAGAGCATCTTCTCGTATTGGCCGGCCGGGAGCAAACCCTGAAGGAGGAACTGGACCGTTTCCCCGCCGGGGACAGCCTTTACCAGGCAAACGCTTTGGTCGAAAGCCGGCAAAGGTCTTTTGGCAATGCCAAAGAAGAGGAAGAAAAAAGGCACAGCCAGTTTAAGACGGCGCAAAACCAATGGCTGGAAGCGCGCAGCCGCTTAAAACAGTTGACGGAATCCTGGAGCATGCCCCAAACGGAGCAGGGGATTAACGGCGCCTTAAATTCACTGCGTTCTTACCAGGACCAGTTCAGTGAATTAAAGGGTAAATGGACCGGCGCCCTCACCCTGGAAAAAGCCCTCGCCGCCGCGGAGCGGGACTGGGAAGAGGCTTGCGGCAAGGTGGAGGAGGAAACGGACTATCTCAGGGATAAAGAAGATGAGTTTAAAAAACTCCGTACCAGGATTGAGGTCTTTGAACGGCTGCTCCAGGAGCTGGGGATTTACGACATTCACAAACAAATCAGGGAACTAAAAGAGCTGGAAGCGAAACTGGAAGGTGATATAGATAAGTGTAAAGAAAAAATAAATGAACAAAATGTCGCATTCCAGGTGCTGGAAATAGAAGTGCGGAAAAGCCATGAGGCTGTAATAGAACGGGATGCGCTGTGCCAAGCCGCGTTAAAATCATGGCTTAAGGAGTGGAACCGGCGGCTGGCGCCTGACTGGCAGGAGGAGATGCTGCCGGATGCAAGGATGATTAATGACGGTGATACGAATGGGGACGAAGGGGCAAAAGCTGAGGCCGCCGTATTAAAGTTAGCACAGCGGATCCGGCAGCAGTACAGGGGAAAATATGAGCAGCGCACCAGGGAAAACGTAACGGACGGGCTGTATAACGCTTTTTATCAAATCAGGCAGACCCTGCATGAGTATTCGCCGGAACAGCTTACTGACCCGGAGAACAACCGGATACTCATCGTTTTCATGCGGGACCGGCAGAATCCCATTACCCCGCAGCATCTGTTGAAGGAACTGAACGACTCTCTTGAAGAACAGCGCCTGCTGCTGGATGAAAAAGACCGGGAACTCTATGAACAGATTATCATCCACAGCGTGGGCAAGGTGATCAGGCAAAAGATTTACCGGGCTGAAGAATGGGTAAGGCAGATGAACACCCTCATGCAGCAGCGGGAAACCTCCAGCGGCCTGAAGCTGCGTTTGAAGTGGGAACCACGGGCGGCCGCGAACGAGAACGAACTGGACACGGCCCAGCTGGTAAAATACCTGAAAACCGATGCCGATTTATTGCGGGATGAACAAAGGGAGCAGATGATCAGCCACTTTAAGTCAAGGATTTCCTGGGCCAAGCGGGAATCGGAAGACCACAAGGAAACGCTGCGGCACTGGATTAACCAGCTCCTCGATTACCGCCGGTGGTTCCGGTTCACCCTGGAATATGAGAAAGGGGAACAGCCCCGCCGCGAACTTACCGACGCCCGTTTTAACGTGCTGAGCGGCGGCGAGAAGGCCATGGCCATGTATATCCCCCTGTTTGCGGCCACCTATTCCAGGTATGCCGATTCCAGGGAAGATGCGCCGAAACTTATCTCCCTCGACGAGGCCTTCGCCGGAGTGGATGACGAAAACATGCGGGACATGTTTGAACTCCTTACCCAGCTGGATTTTGATTATATGATGACCAGCCAGGTGCTGTGGGGATGCTATGACACAGTGCCCAGCCTGTCCATCTATGAGCTTTTCCGGCCCAAGGACGCGGGCTTTGTAACCCTTATCAGGTATCATTGGAACGGTTACCGGCGGGAACTGGTGGACGAACTGGCGGATAATGCCGCCAATGTGGCGGCGACGGCGGAAGATGCGGATTAGCCAAAGCGGAGGCAGGAAAATGGCTGCTATGAACGAAATGTTGAAATACTTTGCCAAACCGGGGTTCCGCCGGCTGATACAGGCCGTCAGAAGGAAATACCGGTCCCTGGGGCGGCTCGGGGGCAAGGTGCAGCTGCGCAACCTTACCCCGGAAGAACGGGAGATTCTGGGCGGTTTTTTCGGGCGGAACCTGGCGAGACAGTCCGGTCTGACCGTGGACGTGGCCGAAGTAGACAGGATTATGCGGGAGAGCCGGTTCGCCGCCGGCCTGGAGGAACTTCTGCCGGAATATTTCCGGGAGGAACTTAAAAGTAATCAGGATATGGCCCGGGAAAAGGAGGAGCGGTGGGAACGGTTTTTTAACGAAATTGACCCCCTTGCGGTCAGGGCAAAAACCCGGGAATGGCTGCGTGCGCTTAAAGAGGGAAAAGAAGCCGGGTACCGGACGTTCCTGAGCCTGTACAATGAGGACCGGGAGGAAGCAGACCGGGTACTGCGTATATGTGTGCGCGCCCTGGATGAGTTACCGGCTTTAACGGATGAACGTTGCCGGCGGCCTGTTTTTGCCGCCCGGCTTACCGGCGACCCGCACGGCCTGGACCGGTCGACGTGGCCGGGCCGGCTGCTGTATGCGGGAATGTTGCATGTTCTGGGGATAGGCTATAATGATAGTTGTAACCAGGCGGAGAAAACACAGACAGGAGACAATGACCAGGCGGAAATACGGCCGGAAAACCGCCACCATGCAGAAACGGTCCGGGCAGTGTTCCGGCGGGCCGGGCTGGAGGAGGATGACTTATCTTCAAACGTGATTGTGGCCGGACTCAGGACCCTGGCCGGAGACGCCAGGGCCGGACTGTTTGACAATGCGCGGGAGACAGGAACGCCGTTAATCCTGCCTCTGCGTTTTTTTGAACAGGTGACCGGGTGGTTCCAGTTTAAAGCCGTTTATGTAGTGGAGAATCCGACCGTATTGAGCGCTGTGCTGGATACCTGGGAAGGCTCCGACTGCCCCCCAATGATCTGTCCCAGCGGCCAGCCCAGCGTGGCCGCGTTGAAGTTGCTGGATGAACTGGCAGCGGCGGGGGCAAAGATTTATTACAGCGGCGACTTTGACGGCAAGGGTTTGGAAATAGGTGTTGGACTATGGAAAAGGTACAAGGACGCTTTTGTGCCATGGCTGTTTGATACCCGGACTTACAACAGCGCTCCGGCCGGGACGGAACTGACCGGGGAGCAAAGGAAAAGGATTGCCGCTTTGCAGGCGCCGTGGGACCGGGACCTGCCGGAGGCAATTTTGCGGCGGGGATATGTAGTCTACCAGGAAGCGCTGGTAGAGGAAATGATTCGGGATTTGCGTCAAGGAGATTAAAAATACAAAAAGTGCTGCGGCAGGTCCTAAGCAAAGGAAGGGTTGCCAATGAAAAAAGATATTCAAGAACTGATAAAGGCATTGAAAAGCAAGGATGAAACAAAAAGAGATATGGCTGTAATTGAGTTGATGGATACCGGGGTCCAAGCCGCCGGCGAACTTTTAAAGGCTGTCAATGATGCCAACCCCGGCGTCCGGGGACCGGCGCTTGAAATTTTGGCGTTTTTGGCGGGGGAAAGAGTTATCCCGGTCCTGGTGGAGAAATTAGCTGACATTAATCAAAAAGTTCGTCATGTTGTAGATAAGGCTCTTCGAAAGTATAAGTATTCCGAGGCGCTTATTGATGCTTATCTTGAACAGTTAAAAAGCTTTAACGACGAACTGGTTATTGAGATTCTGGTCCGATTAGAAGAATATAAAACGGCTAAGGTGGCAAAGGCTACAATTCCTATTCTCAATCACCGGAATTATTTTGTAAAGACAAGGGCATTCATAACATTATGCCGTATTCCCAATATAGCAGTTACCCAGGACTTGCTGGATTATTTCGAACGGGAAAAGGACGAGGAATTCAGAGTCCGGTGTCTGGAAACGCTGCATTATATCGCGGACTACAAAGCAGTTCCGGTATTGGGTAAATATCTTGGTAAGGAAAGTAAGGTTTTAAACCGCGGTTTAATTTGGACCATCGGCTCCATCGGCGGTATGGAAGCGCTTAAGGTATTAACCGCATACGCCCTTGAAAACAGGCATAAAGGGAACATAAATTATAAACTGTTGTCCGAAGCTATTGGTCTGGTTTTAAATTCCCTTGGCATGTGGGGATTACCTTTAGAGTATTTATCTCAGAAGAACGAAGTAATACGGGAACTAATAAATGAGTTGCGGCCCGGTTATGTATTTGATACGAAGTATTATGTGTTTAACAGTAATTATTTTCATGAACAAGTGGCAAAAAGAGGGTTTGATTACCGGCAATATGAGAAGTTGTTCCGGTCACCCGGAAAAAAGAGGGACAGATGAACAGAAATGAACTTGCCGGGCGTGTAAATCAGGCCGCGGTTGAACTGTTGTATGAGAAAGGATATGTTGCTCCTGTAGATTTGTTTAAAAAAATCGGGATGTTGACTAAAACCGATTATGAAAGTTGGAGAAGAAGGCAAGTGCCGTACCTGGAGAAAGTACTGAGAGGCAGCCTGGGCCGGTGTTCCTTTGTTATGACCAGATTGAGGGCCTTTGCCGCTGCAAATAATCTCAAGCCTTCATGGACGGCATATATGTCCTGGGGACGTGGCCTTAAAACCAGGTTAATCTTTAGTAAATACCGAAATGAGAATATTGAGAAGTGGTACAGCACTCATTTTGTGAAACCGGTAGCAGCTGTGCGACCCAACGTTAACATATCTTACCCAAAATGATATAATAAAGACGCGACAGCCCCCTTTTGTTTGCGGGCACGGTTGTAAAAAAGCAATGAAAAAAGCGGTGTTTGTTGACACCGCTTAATTACTTGGTAAAACGCCTTATTCAGCTTTTCTAAATGGTTCCAGGCTGTCGGCGAACCCCTGCAAAACTCCTTCTACTCGGGCTACCTTATGATTTAAATTATCTATTTCAGCATTTCGGGTTTCTTTATTATCAACCAGCGCACCAATCCACTGGTGGCTTTCTTCTATTTTGGGTTTAAGTTGGTTTAGTTGGGTAAAGTCATTTTCCAGCCGGGTAAAACCTTTTTTTAGTCCGGCAACGTCGGTTTTCAGCCCATTAACATCGTCTTTAAGCACGGCAACGTCGGTTTTTAGCCCATTAACATCGTCTTTGAGCACAGTAACATCTGTTTTTAATACTTTGACGTCATCTTTAAGTTCCGCAAAGTCTGCTTCAATCCGGTCAAACTTCATGTCGTGGTTGTCAAACCTGTCGTAAATTTTGATGAAAAACGGTTCCAATGTATCCAACATTAAGTTTTTAATTTGTAAAATATCATTTTTGTCCAGCAAAAACTCCTCACCCCCTTTATAGACTAGAACATTTGTTCTATAACTAATATTACCATATTTACATGACAAAGGCAATATGGAAATGTAATTTGTATGTTAATTATATCATTTACGTGAAGGTTTTGGTAGTGAGGATCAGGAAGTGGTCTACCCCGTTAACCAGGGGCTGAATTTCGCATATTGAGGATTTTTAACATCTGACATAAAGCAGGAAAAGTAAAAAAACCTCTAGAAAACTTATACTTGTCGAAAAATTGAGGTTTGAAGGATCACATTATCTGAATGGGGAGAGAGATAAAGGATGATACCTTATCATGAAATCAGCCGTGATGAAAGAGATACCGGCATTTTTATTTGTAGGTTTGATGACCTTGGCAGCTTCTTGGTCAGGGAGCATTATTGTGTCAGACCTTCGTGTGACTGCAGGCAGGTGGTGTTGGAATTCAGACCGGATGGTGACAAGCCGCAAAAAAAGCCCTTTGCCGCAATGCTGTTGAGTCTGGATACATGGCAGTGGGAACCGGCGGGGGAATACAGGGTTAAAAAGGGTTCACCGGCGGAAAATATGTTGTCGCGTTTTCAAAATGAATTGACTGAAGAACTTAAGCAAATATTTTTAAGGCACTACCGGGAAGCAAAGGAATACGGGATTAAACACCCGCTTTCATATATGGATCCTGAGGTGCTGGAAACAGGCCTTAATGTAGGTTATGCCGAGGTCTTTGGGGATGAGGATGTAGAGTTATTTAGGCTCAATATAGACGGGCAGGATTATTTTTTTGACGACCAGTATTGTATTGACCCGCAATGTGACTGCCGGGAAGCCGTAATTACAGTAACTAGAATCAATGGAAAACGGACAGAAGATTGCGGCGCCATTTCAGTTAGCTTCAGCGGGCAGTGCAAAGTCATGGACGGCAGCGGCGGTTTAAAGCCTATGCAGGAATGGCTAAAGCAAAAGGACCGGTTGGCGCTTTTGAAGAAAAGGTGTGAACCTCCCCCGCCTACGCATACGCTAAGAGGCGGGAGCTTCAGGGAACATATCTTTAAAGCGGCCAGATTGAAGCTCGTTTGAGCCCCCTCATGCACTAGACATGCCCGCCGACTCGTTGACG
>JBMOPI010000122.1:0-7510 GCA_049324975.1 Bacillota bacterium | reverse complement strand
AACCTGACTCATGTGTTAAAACCTCCTGTACTCAATGTTTTGTTTGGTCACTTAACATTGTACATCGGTTTTAACCTTGAGTCTTTATTTATATGCTTTTGGTCATTTAATTTTACAACTTACCAAAAATTATTTACACCGTTGACAGGACAATACCGCAGTAAGTATAATTTAGGAAGGAATTACTAAAGGGGGAAAAACAGCGCATGAAAGATTTGCTTTGCGATGAGTTTCAAAATACCGTGTCCGAACTTCTCATCCGCCATCACAGCGTCCTGGACGTCCTTAGCAAATCACAGGAAGCCGCAGCCAGGACCAACCGGGCCGTCACCAAGGCTGTAACCAGCTGCGGGTGCATTAAAATTAATGCTACCAAGAAAAACATCCCACCTGACGCCACCTTATCCGACCTGAAAGCGATTTTTGATTCCCATATCAACGGTAATCTTTGTGAAAACTGCAAGGAAATCGTTGAATCAGAAGTCGGGCGTTCCCTCTTTTACCTGGCTGCCTTATGCAACCTGCTGGACCTGAACCTTTATGACATTTTTATAAAAGAACACAAAAAGCTGTCTACTCTCAGGATATTCAACTTTACATAAAAATATGACTGCCGGGACGTGTGAAAAACACGTCTTTTTTATTTAGACGGATATAGCGGCAGTTTTGTTTCAGTTTTAGTTATAAAAAAAAGATGATGGTTTGAAGCGTCGTCCAAACCGCCATCTTTTTTTATAATCTTTACCCGATATGGTGCCGGTCCAGCAAAATCTGGTCCCGGTAGCGTTTAAGACCTTCTTTGATGGCCCGGGCCCGGACTTCCCCGATGCCCTCGACTTCGTCCAGTTCTTCGATGGAAGCGTTCAAAATCCGCTGCAGCGAGCCAAAGGTCTGTACCAGGTTTTCGATTACCGGCCACGGCAAACGCGGGATTTTATATAAAATCCGGTATCCCCGGGGTGAAACCGATTGATCCAGTATACTGGCGCTGCCGGTATAACCGAGCGCCCGGCTGATTAAAGATAAATCCAATAAGTCCTCGGCATCCCATTGTCCGATGGTATGTAAAATATCCTCCGGCTGTTTGTCGTTTAAGAGATAATAATCCTCAATGATCAGCAGCCCGTCATCTTCCACATTGGCCACCAGCTCGTCCAGCTGCATGCTGACAAGGCGGCCCTCGGTGCCCAGTTCACCGATATAGGTCTCGATTTCCTTGACGATACGTACTACCATCTCAGTCCTCTGGATGGCTTTGGCCACGTCATACAGTGTGACCAGGTCCTGAAATTCAAGGGCACTTAATGTCGACAGGGCCTTGTCGAGCACCACCTTGTATTTCTCCAGCGTCTGGACTGCCTGGTTGGCCTTGGTCAGGATTACGCCGATGTCCCGCAGCACATACTTGACAGCTCCCCGGTACAGGGTAATAATCCCCCGGCGCTGGGAAATCGAGAGCACCATCGCCCCGGTCTGCTTGGCTGCCCGTTCCGCCGACCGGTGCCGGATACCGGTTTCGTTGGAGGGAATGGCCGGGTCGGGAATCAACTGGGTGTTGGCCTTCAAAACTTTTTTGGCGTCACTGCTCAAAATAATGGCTCCGTCCATTTTGGCCAACTCATAAAGCACCGCCGGCGTCATGTCTGTATTTATCTCGAAACCGCCTTCCACAATTTCCATTACCTGCGGCGTATCACCGACCACAATCAAAGCGCCGGTTTTAGCATTGAGGATATTCTCCAGCCCTTCCCGGAACGTCGTGCCTGGCGCCAATATCCGGATGGCTTTTAGAAAATTTTCCTCCAAGAGCAGTTCTTCTTTCAACTGATCACCCCCTTGAGATTATTATTTTGGATCCAATACAATTTCCAGGGCCTCCGCCGCAAAGCGCACCCCGGTAATTTCCATATCGTTAAAGTCCTGCAGGTGCTGCAGGTTAGCGGCCGGAACAACCGCCCGGTCAAAGCCCAGCTTGGACCCTTCCCTTAACCTCTTCTGAATTTGCCCCACGGCCCGCACTTCACCGGTCAGTCCGACCTCGCCTATAATCAATAACCCGGGGTCTACCGGCAGGTCCCTGAAGCTGGAAGCCAGCGCTACGGCAATACCCAGGTCCACTGCCGGCTCCTCCAGTTTCACCCCGCCGGCTATGTTTACATATACATCCTGCCCGTGTAAATTCAGGCCAACCCGTTTCTCCAGGACGGCAGCAATCAAAGTTGCCCGGTTGTAATCCACGCCCGTAGTCATCCGCCGGGGCGTACCAAATGATGTGGGGCTGACCAGCGCCTGCAGTTCCACCAGAATTGGCCGTGATCCCTCCATGCCCGGTATTACCACTGAACCGGCCACGCCCTGTGGCCGCTCTTCCAGAAACAGCCCGGAAGGATTGGTAACCTCCAGCAGGCCCCGTTCCGCCATCTCAAAAACACCGATTTCATTGGTGGACCCGAACCGGTTTTTCACCGCCCGCAGGATGCGGAAGGTATGATGCCTCTCCCCTTCAAAATATAGTACTGTATCCACCATATGCTCGAGCACCCGGGGACCGGCCAAAAGGCCTTCTTTAGTAACATGGCCCACAATAATCACCGGTATACCGGTGGATTTGGCCAGGCGCAGCAGATACCCGGTACATTCCCGGACCTGGCCAACACTGCCTGGAGCAGTGGACAGGTTCTCGGTAAACACTGTTTGAATGGAGTCAATCACCAAAAGCCGGGGCTGTATATTCCGAACGTGTTCCATGATGCGCTCCAGTCCGGTCTCCGCCACTATGTACAGGTTATCACATACAGCCTCCAGGCGGTTAGCCCGCATCCGGGTCTGGTTGACCGACTCTTCGCCGGAAACATAAAGCACCGTCCCCCGCGCCAACCCGATAGCGTAAGCCACCTGTAAACCCAGGGTGGATTTGCCGATACCCGGGTCGCCGCCAACCAATACCAACGATCCGGGGACTATGCCGCCGCCCAGCACCCGGTCCAGCTCAGCGATGCCGGTGGGATAACGTCCCTCATCCTCACCGGTGACAGCGGTTATTCTTTGCGGGCGGCCGGATAACACCGGTCCCCCCTTGTTTTTATCTGAACGTGTACCGGCAGGCTCTTCCACCAGGCTGTTCCAGGCTCCGCAGCCGGGACACCGGCCCATCCATTTGGGGGATTCTGCGCCACATTCCTGACAAAAAAATAATGTTTTGGTCTTGCCCACCGTTACCTCCACAATATGACATTTCTTAACAAATAATTATAACATTTTTAAAAGCTGCTAACAAGAGAAAAGGCACCCGGGTTTATGGCTGCTTGTCAGCATAAACTTCCGGGCGCCCCTAAAATAAGGGGGTGTAATTAGCTTTTGGTAATCACAAGGTCATTTTCCTGTTCTTCTACTTTGACCATATCACCGGGCTTAAAAGTGCCTTTCAGCAATTCTTCAGACAACCGGTCTTCCACCAGTTTCTGAATCGCCCGGCGCAGCGGCCTGGCGCCGTACAACTGGTCAAAACCTTGTTTGGCCAGCAGCGCTTTGGCGTCTTCACTCACTTCAATGCTGATGTTGTTCTCGTGCAGGCGGTCATTGACTTCCTGCAGCATCAGGTCAACAATTTCCTTGATGTGTTCTTCAGTCAGGGCATGGAAAACGATGATTTCATCAATCCGGTTCAGGAACTCCGGCCGGAAGGTCCTCCTGAGTTCGTTGGTAACCCGATCTTTCATACCCTCATAATTGGCTTCCGCGGCAGTTGTCCTGAACCCCAGGGTTGCTTCTTTCTTAATCATCTGGGCGCCCACATTGGAAGTCATGATAATCACAGTGTTGCGGAAGTCCACCGTACGGCCCTTAGCATCGGTAAGCCGGCCGTCTTCCAGCACCTGTAGCAATATATTGAACACTTCCGGATGGGCTTTTTCGATTTCGTCCAGCAGCACTACCGAGTATGGTTTGCGTCTTACAGCCTCTGTCAGCTGACCGCCTTCCTCGTAACCGACATACCCGGGAGGCGCTCCCATCAGCCGGGAAACGGCGTGTTTTTCCATATACTCCGACATATCGATACGGATGATGGCGTCTTCATCACCAAAAAGGGCTTCTGCCAGGGCCCGGGCCAGTTCTGTTTTACCCACACCGGTAGGACCCAGGAAGATAAATGAACCGATAGGGCGTTTGGGGTCCTTGAGGCCGGCCCTGGCCCTGCGGACTGCCCGGGCCACGGCTTTGACAGCCTCATCCTGGCCAACTACCCGTTCATGCAGGATCTCTTCCATCTTAAGCAGCCTGGCAGTTTCCTCTTCAGCCAGCTTAGACACCGGGATCCCTGTCCAGCTGGAGACAATATGGGCAATATCTTCTTCTGTAACAATATTTTTGTCCAGACCTTTCTGCTTTTCCCAGTTCTTTTTAATCCCGTCCAGTTCTTCCCGCAGCCTCCGCTCATCATCCCGCAGCTGGGCTGCTTTTTCAAATTCCTGGCCGGAAATAGCGGCCTCTTTTTCTTTTCTGACTTCTTCCAGTATAAGTTCTTTTTCTTTAATGTCCGGAGGCGCAACATAGGACTGCAGCCTTACCCTTGACGCCGCCTCATCCACCAGGTCAATGGCCTTGTCAGGCATGAAGCGGTCCGTAATATACCGGTCAGATAAACGGACTGCGGCATCTATGGCCTCATCAGATATCTTAACCCGGTGGTGGGCTTCATACCGGTCCCGCAGGCCCTTCAGGATCTCAATAGCTTCATCGACCGTGGGTTCGTCTACCATAATAGGCTGGAACCTGCGCTCTAAGGCCGGGTCTTTTTCAATATACTTACGGTATTCATCCAGCGTAGTGGCGCCGATGCACTGCAGTTCACCCCGGGCCAACGCAGGTTTCAGGATATTGGCCGCATCGATGGCTCCTTCAGCCGCCCCCGCCCCGATTAATGTGTGCAGTTCGTCAATGAAAATAATCACATTGCCGGCATTCCGGATTTCTTCAGTTACCTTCTTGAGCCTCTCCTCAAATTCACCGCGGAACTTGGTACCTGCCACCACTGATGCCAGGTCCAGGGTCATCACCCGATTGTTCAACAGCGTTTCGGGCACATTCCCCTGCTGGATCCGCTGGGCCAGTCCTTCGGCGATGGCGGTCTTACCTACCCCCGGCTCACCAATTAAAACAGGATTGTTCTTGGTCCGGCGGCTCAATACCTGGACCACCCGCTCGATTTCTTTTTCCCGGCCCACCACAGGATCAAGTTTACCTTCCTGGGCCAACTTAGTCAGGTCGCGGCCAAATTCGTTCAGGGTCGGCGTATTATTAGTCTGGTTCTCTCCTTTTGGCGCACCGGACGGCGGGTTGGCGCCGCTCAGCATTTCAATAATCCCTTCCCGGACTTTTTCAAGGTTAGCGCCCAGGTTTTCCAGCACCCTGGCCGCCACACCTTCGCCTTCCCTGATCAACCCCAGCAACAAATGCTCGGTGCCGATATAATTGTGCCCCAGGCGCCGCGCTTCGTCAAAAGACAGCTCCAGCACCTTTTTCGACCGCGGGGTGAAACCAATTTCTCCATAGCCGGTAAAGTTGCCTTTACCCATGATTTTTTCCACTTCATCCCGGACCTGCTGCATTTCAATGCCCATTCCCTGCAAAACTTTTGCAGCAATGCCGCCGCCTTCCCTGATTAAGCCAAGCAGCAGGTGTTCGGTGCCAACGTAATCAAAATGTGCCCGCCGGGCCTCTTCCTGGGCCAGTACCAAAACTTTCTGGGCTCTTTCAGTGAATCTGCCAAACATTATATCCACCTCCAATATGTTTTTCCAACCTATGAATCAACTTTTAGAGAGTCCAGTATCTTCCTGATAATTGCCGCCCGGCCGGTATCCCGCTCCTGCGGCGCCATGTCACGGCCCGCCTGCTTGTTAAGGAAAGCCGGTCTGGTCAGCATCAGAAGCTCATTAAGCGTTTTTGTCTCAACCCCCCCGGCAATCCCCAAATCCAGGCCCAGCCTCACATCAGACAATAATCTTAAGGCCTCTTCGGATGTCATCACCCGGGCATATTTCAGTATTCCCACTGCCCTTGCAATCCGGTCCACCAGGTAAATCCGGTGTTCCTTAAACAACAATTCACGGGCCACCCTCTCCTGGGCAATCAGCTGTTTGGCTACTGCCTGAAGATTTTTCAGGATTTCCTCTTCCGGCTGGCCCAGGGTTATCTGATTGGAAACCTGGAACAGGTTCCCCAGGGCCTCCGTCCCTTCGCCGTAAAACCCCCTGGCTGTAAGACCAAGTTGGGCAATAGCCTGCAGCGCCTGATAAATCCTGTTGGTCATTACCAGCCCCGGCAGGTGCAGCATCACCGATGCCCGCAGGCCGGTGCCGACATTAGTGGGACAGGCTGTCAGATAACCCCGCCGGGCACAATAACTGAAATCCAGCGTCTTTTCCAGCAGGTCATCTATCCCAGTGGCCCGCTCCCAGGCTTCCCGGAGCTGCAGTCCCGGCAAAAGGCACTGAATGCGCAGGTGGTCTTCCTCATTTACCATGATACTCAAAGATTCGTCGGAATTCAGCACCACCGCCCGGCCATCCGGTTCTTCGATATGCTGGGGACTCACCAGGTGTTTATCCACCAGCACTTCCCGCTCCAAAGGGGTCAGTTCACCCAGTTCAATCAGTTCAGCTTTACCGGCCGCCTTTGCAAATTCCGGGTCGGAAACCGCCAGGCGCACGGCGTGAATTACTTCCTCCGCCAATTCTTTTGTAAGGAAATGCGGAAAAGGATACTGGGATATATTCCGGGCCAGGCGGACCCGGCTGCTGATAACGATATCTGTCTCCGGCCCGGTGCCCTCTGTCCACTTGCTGTGCGGGCTGTTTACAGTCTCCTGCAGTGACATTATGCTCCCTCCCGGCCCAGCTGCTCCTCCAGTTTACGGATTTCATCCCGCATCCGGGCAGCTTCTTCGTAGTCTTCCTTTGAAACGGCTTGCTGCAGGGCCTGGCGGAGATTCTCAAGTTCCCTTCTGGCCAGCAGCGCACCACCGGTCCGCGCCGGTACCTTGCCTGTATGCCGGCTGTTGCCATGTACCCGCCGGAGCAGTGGGTCAAGCTTAGACTCAAAAACGTCATAACACTTGCTGCAACCTAACCGGCCCAGCCTGGCGAAATGGCTCTCGGTAAAACCACAGCTTTCGCACTTTACAGTCCGGCTGCCGGTTAATTTAACCGGTACATTGCCGGCATGAGCTTCATTAAAGAGGTCGGCAAATATATTTTGCAGCATAAACTTAGGGTCTAAACCAAAGTTAAAATGCTGATTTTCCCCGGCACAGATTTCGCATAGGTTGGCTTCTGTCTTTTCGCCGTTTAAAATCTTGGTCATATGCACAGCAGCGGGCCTTTTCTGGCATTTTTCACACAACATAAAAGCTCCCCCTTATAACACAGATAGTGACAGTAGAATTTACCGGTTATCCTGCAATAAAACGGTCAGCATAGCCCGCAGGAGATAAGCCCGGTAATGGTCA
>JBMOPI010000121.1:0-7573 GCA_049324975.1 Bacillota bacterium | reverse complement strand
AGGCAAAAGTAAAGGCTGTTGTTAATGCCGCACCTTCTATCAGTGGGAAATATCCTAATTTAGGCCCGTTAACTTTGGCGGAAGCAGGTATATATCTCCTGGATAATGTTGGTATGGAAGTGATGGAAAAAATCCGGGAAGGGGATGCAGTTGAGATTTTCGAAAACCGGATTACTGTGCCGGACCGCTGGACAGGCCGGGGGGAAGTACTTGATCTGGCCAAGGTTAAGGCTAAAATGGAAGCCACTAAGCAAAACCTTGGTATAATGCTGGAAAAATTTGTCCAGAATACCATTGAATACGCTCAACAGGAACAAAGCATGATCCTGGGCGATATGCGGGTACCGCCGACCCGGACTGTATTTAAAGGGCGGCATACTTTGATTGTGGTCCGGGGACAAAACTACAAAGATGACCTGTCTGCCATCAAATCTTATATTGAGGAAATCCGCCCGGTACTAATTGGTGTTGACGGTGGGGCAGACGCCCTGCGGGAGTTCGGTTACTGCCCGGATATCATTATCGGCGACATGGACAGTATTTCCGACGAAACCCTTAAATGCGGCGCCGAGATTGTGGTACATGCCTACCCGGACGGCCGCGCCCCCGGTCTGGCCAGGGTCGAAAAATTAGGGTTGAAGGCAGTTACATTTCCAGCCCCCGGCACCAGTGAAGACATTGCCATGCTGTTGGCTTATCACCGGGGGACCGAACTAATTGTTGCCGTTGGCACCCACTCCAATATGATTGATTTCCTGGAAAAAGGGCGGTCAGGCATGGCCAGCACTTTTTTAGTCAGGTTAAAAGTAGGTTCAATACTTGTTGACGCCAAAGGCGTTAATAAACTTTATCGCAGGAGTATCAAATTTAAACACTTGGCCGGAATTGTTGCCGCTGCATTGCTGCCATTCGCATTAATTGCCATGACGGCTCCGGCTACCAGGCAGTATATCCGGATCATCTGGATAAAGCTAAAATTTTTACTGGGTGTATAGGAGGCAGCTGAATGATTATTGACCTGCGATACCATATCGCTTCTCTCGTAGCGGTGTTCCTGGCGCTGGGACTGGGGATCCTCATCGGGACTAACCTGCTTGGCAACGATGTGATGGTTAATACCCTGAAATCGGCATCCGATAAAATGGAAAAAAACCTGGACAGCCTGCGTCTGGAAAATAAAAAAGCGCAGGAAGAAATTGCGGATTATAAAACCATTGTCGGCATGCAGAAACAGTTTGAAAAACAGACCATTCCTATGCTGGTTTACGGTAAGCTGTCCGGAAAACAGGTGGCTGTTATCGAAACAAACAACTACGGCCTGCATGATGACTGGCTTAACACCCTGACCGGCGCAGGGGCCCGGATCAGTTCCATAACCACTATTCTTGAGGGTTTTGACATCAGTGATGAGACCAAGCGCAAACAGATTGCCACAAAACTGATGAGCCAGTCAACGGAAGAAAAAGATGTTTATGCCGCAGTCGTCAGGGAGATTGCCGGAGGCATCCTGACCGGCCAGAACCTTGAAAACCTCGAGTATTTTAGCAGCCAGGGACTGTTGAAGACTTCAGGCAGTTACGGTGTGCCGGTTCAGGCCGTTATTTTTGTCGGCGGCAGCCGGGATAAAACCACGGCCAGGGTTGCCGAACTTGATGTGCCCATGATGAAATTGTTCCTGGCTAAGAACTTGCCGGTCTACGGAGTCGAAAACAGTGACGTGGAGTTTTCTTACATGAAAGACTATCAGAAGCTCAAGGTATCTACCGTTGATAACGTTGACCTTTATCCGGGGCAGTTTTCCCTGGTTATGGCCATGGCCGGCAAACCGGGAAATTACGGGATTAAGCCGACAGCCAAAATGCTGATGCCGAGCATACCTTAGGAGGGTGTTTGTGACAAAGGTTTCCGTACTCATTCCGGCATATAACGAATCAATTCATATTTATGACACTGTCAGGGCTATAAAACAGGTCCCTGAGGTGGATGAAATCATAGTAGTGGATGACGCTTCTGACGATAACACTGCCGAACTGGCGGAAAAAGCGGGTGCCCGGGTGATCCGCCTTAAGGCCAACCTTGGCAAAGGGGGGGCATTGAACAAGGGGATGACCGCCGTTACGGGCAATATTATCGCCCTTGTTGACGGCGACCTGGGCCGGACTGCAGTGGATGTCCGCAAGCTGATCATGCCGGTGCTGGAAGACAGTGCCGATATGACCATTGCCAGGTTTGCGCGGGCCAGGAAAAAAGGTGGTTTCGGCCTGGTAAAAGGTCTGGCCAGGAATGGAATTAAAGTCTTCACCGGATTGGAAATGATGTCCCCCCTTTCAGGGCAGCGGGTAATGACCAGGCAGGTTTTCGAAGCCCTGGGGAGTTTCGCCTCCGGTTACGGAGTGGAAGTGGGGCTTACCATCGATGTGGCCCGCCGGGGCTTCCGCATAAAAGAAGTGGATGTCAATATGACCCATGCCGAGACCGGGCGGGATTTGCATGGATTTATCCACCGGGGGAAACAGTTTGTCCATGTGCTGAAGGTGCTGGCCAGCCGTGCTGTGATTAGGTGAGGCCATGCCCAATTATGAGGTGAAGCTATGCAAGCGGTTAATGTTTTAATAATCATGCTGATTTCATTTAGTTTAACCAGGTTGATGGTTCCGGCTTTCATGGGGATGTTCCGGGAAGCCGGTTTTGTACGGCCAAATTACCGGCTGGAAGAAATCCCGCTCGGTATGGGCCTTGTGTTCCTGCCGGCCGCTATGCTGACCCTGACCCTGCTACAGTGGTGGGAAAAGGCAGCGGGCGGGGATGTCTATGTTTACCTTTTCGCTCTGACGGCTATGGGTTTTTTTGGCCTGGTGGACGATGTTTTTGGTTCGCGGAAGGCTTCCGGGTTAAAGGGTCATTTCAAAAAACTGCTCTTTGAGAGGGAACTGACCACCGGCGGGCTAAAAGCCCTGGCCGGCGGTTTTATCGGGATCCTGGCCGGGCTGGCCGTTAATGGTACAGGCCGCTTGGAGTTGGTTTTCCTGGATGGCCTGATTATTGCCCTGTCAGCCAATGCCTTAAACCTGCTTGACCTGCGCCCGGGGCGGGCCGGCAAAAGCTTTTTGCTGCTGGCCGCAGTACTGTTGGCTGCCGGTTATGGCGCCCCGCAACTGGTATTTATGCTGGTGGTGGCCGCCAGTGTGCTGGCGTTTTTGCCCTATGACCTGGCAGCCAGGCTGATGATGGGTGACACGGGCTCAAATATGCTGGGGGTCACTATCGGCATCACCGCTGCCTGGGTATTGGACCTGCCGGGAAAACTGGTTTATCTTTCTTTTATGGTTCTGTTTCACCTGTTTACCGAGAAATATTCCCTGACAAGGGTGATTGAAGGGAATAGGGTGCTAAATTTTTTTGATATGCTGGGACGGAAATAAAAAAATCATCTTTGCAGGAAATTGCACGTTTCGGGTAGAATGTATGAAAAAAATTGCCCGGAGCGTGTTTTATTATGGACAAGAAGCATACCCCAAAAAAAGTTGAGGAACTGAAGAGCCTTTTTGAAGCCATTATTCATTCCACTCAGGATGCGATTTCGGTGTGTGACGAGAAGGGGACCCAGATCCTGATCAACCCTGCTTATACCAGGATTACAGGACTTAATGCGGAAGACGTGCTGAACAAGCCCTGTACCGTGGACATCGCTGAGGGTGAAAGTATGCATATGCAGGTGCTCAGGACCAAGAAACCGGTCCGGGGGGTGCCGATGAAGGTTGGACCCAACAGGAGGGAAGTCGTGGTCAACGTGGCGCCCATTTTGGTTGACGGTAAGCTCAGGGGCAGTGTGGGCATCATCCACGATATCCACGAGATCAAACATCTCAATGAAGAACTGGAACGGGCCAAGAGCTTAATCCGGCGCATGCAGGCCAAGTATACCTTTGATGACATTATCGGGTCCGGTGAACTTATGCAGACGGCTGTCGAACTGGCCCGGCGGGCGGCGGAAACGCCGGCTACCGTGCTCTTGCGCGGTGAAAGCGGGACCGGCAAGGAACTCTTTGCCCATGCCATCCATAATGCCAGCAGCCGTAAAAACGGCCCCTTTGTAAGGGTGAACTGCGCCGCAATCGCCGAATCAGTATTGGAGAGCGAACTCTTCGGCTATGTTGAGGGTGCATTTACCGGCGCATTACGGGGTGGAAAAAAGGGTTTTTTTGAAGAGGCTGACAGTGGGACTATTTTTTTGGATGAGATTGGCGAGGTCAACCCGGCAGTCCAGGCCAAGCTCCTGCGGGTCCTGCAGGAAAAGGAAGTGGTGCGGGTTGGCGCTACCAAGCCGGTAACGATTGACGTAAGGATTATTGCGGCTACCAATGCTAACCTGGAACAGCGGATCAAAGACGGCACCTTCCGTGAAGACCTTTATTACCGCCTTAATGTGATCCCGATTTTTATACCGCCGCTCAGGGCAAGAAAAGAGGATCTCCCCCTGCTGGTGGATTACCTGCGGCGTAAGTTCGGCCAGGAATACGGCCGCAAGGTGGCCCGGATTACGCCTGAAGTATTGGATATGCTGGTGGCTTATGACTGGCCGGGCAATGTCCGGGAACTGGAGAACATTATCAGCCGGACTATAATCAACATGCAATATAACGAAGAATATATCTTGCCCGGACATGTGCCGCAGCTTCATAACTCTGCTGCACCGGGCAAAGGTGGGACCGGCTACGATACAAAGCTGAAACAGGGTCGTACGCTGGAAGAAGTGGTCGGTGAGGTGGAGAAGCAGGTAATTCTGGATACGCTCCGGGAAACGGGCGGCAACAAGACGGAAGCTGCCAGGAGACTGGGAATCGCCACCCGGAGCCTGTATTATAAGCTGGAGAGGTACGGGATTAATTATTAAGCCGGGTATATTAATATCCGGCTTTTATACATCTTAATCAGGTAAAGTACGGTTTTGAAATACATTGCATGCAATATATTGCGTGGCAATGCATTATATTGCAGAGAAAAATACTGTCATATCAAGTTTGGCAGTAAAAATACGCATTTATTCATGTTGAAGAGTTGGCATGGAAATTGCATTATTTTATAACTAAATGACTTTAAAGAGAAAGAGGTGAGGGTCGTGAAGAATTTTACCGAACTTTTGGAAGAAGCCAAAAAATGCCCGCCCAAAAAGGTGGCAGTTGCGGTAGCCGAAGATCCGGAGGTGCTGGAAGCGGTCCGGGAATGCAAGCAGGCCGGCATTACAGATGCCGTTTTGGTCGGTGATGCGGCAAAGATACATGAGATTGCCTTGGAAAGAAATATCAACATAAATAATTTCGAGGTTATCCACGAAGCTGACACAGAATCCGCCGTCCGCCGGGCAGTGCTGCTGGTCCATACCGGTAAGGCGGACATAGTGATGAAAGGCGCCGTACAGTCACCGGAGCTGCTCAAAGCCGTCCTGGATAAGAACATCGGGCTACGCACGGGCCGGACCCTCAGCCATGTTGCGGTTTTTGAAGCCCCCGGCTATGACCGCCTGATGATTATGACTGATGCCGGGATGAATATCATACCGACTTTTCAGCAGAAGGTGGATATGGTCAAGAACGCTGTCTGCGTGGCCCGGTCCCTGAAAATTGAGATGCCCAAAGTAGCTGTTATTTCCGGGATTGAACTGGTTAACCCCGACATGCCGAGTACAGTTGATGCGGCCCTGTTGTCCAAAATGAACGAACGGGGCCAAATCAAGAACTGTATTATAGATGGTCCCCTGGCCTTGGACTTAGCCCTGTCCAAGGAATCCGCTCGCGCCAAAGGTGTGACCAGCCCGGTGGCTGGTCAGGCCGACATCCTCGTGCTGGCCAATATTGATGCGGCCAACGTTCTCTATAAAGGCCTGGTGTTCCTGGGCCGGGCCAAGATTACCGGAATAGTTGTCGGGGCCAAGGCCCCGGTCATCCTCACTTCCCGGGCCGACACCCATGAAGCTAAACTGGTTTCCGTGGCTATCAGCGTGCTGATGACCAGCAAGGAACCTGCTGCGGCTGAGGAAGTTGAAACTGACAGCAAAGAAAAAGGCGCCGCACAGGCGGCCAGCCTGAAGGCTATCTAACACCAAAGGAAGGTATAACGCGCCTGCGGTATAAAAAAGGCTAACTCGGCGCTACGCGCCAGCGAAGCCTTTCTAAAGGTAATCTGGCTGATAATGACGAATTAAGGAGTTGTGTCCTGCACAACTCCGAATTTTTTTCAACCGTAGGGCATAAACTTACACAGCCCAAAAAAGAATAGAAGTGAAAAGGACAGGAGGCTGTAATATAGTATGAAAAATACTTTACTACTGATTATTAATCCGGGGTCAACTTCGACTAAGATAGCTGTTTTCCGGGGTGAACAGCCGGAATATAATGAGACCTTAAGACATACGGCGGAAGAACTGGGCCGGTTCGCCGGCACCATTGACCAGCTGGACTTCCGCCGGCAGCTGGTGCTGGAAGCGGTCAGAAAAGCCGGCATAGATTTAAACAAAATAAAGGCTGTGATTGGGCGCGGGGGTCTCTTGCGGCCTATTCCCGGCGGCACATATATTGTGAATGAACGGATGCTGGCGGACTTAAAGGCAGAGGAACGAGGGACCCATGCCTCTAATCTTGGCGGTCTGATTGCCCACCAGATCGCCGCTGAGATTGGCGTTAACGCATATATTGTCGATCCTGTCTGTGTAGATGAAATGGAACCGCTGGCCAGAATCTCCGGGATGCCGGAAAACCCAAGGGAAAGCCTGTTCCATGCCTTAAACCAGAAAGCCATCGCCCGCCGCACGGCATCTGACCTGGGGAAGGCATATCATGAACTGAACCTGATCATTGTCCACCTGGGCGGTGGAATTTCCGTCGGCGCCCACCGGCGGGGCCGGGTTATCGACGTTAACAACGCCATTCCGGGCGACGGGCCTTTTTCGCCGGAACGGAGCGGAGGCGTGCCGGCCGGCCGCCTGGTGGACATGTGTTACAGCGGGGAATTTTCCCGGGAAGAGATGAAAAAAAAGCTGGTGGGCAAAGGCGGCTTGGTGGCCTACCTGGGCACTAACGATGCCGTGGAAGTGGAAAACCGGATTGCCCGGGGAGATGCCGATGCGGAGTTGGTCTATGAGGCTATGGCTTACCAAGTGGCTAGGGAGGTCGGCGCCTGTGCCGCTGTTTTAAAAGGCCATGTGGATGCAGTTGTCATTACCGGCGGCATTGCCCACAGCAGCATACTGGTGGATTGGATTACAGAGCGGGTGGAGTTTATTGCCCCGGTAAAAGTTTACCCCGGCGAAGATGAAATGGCGGCCCTGGCCGAGGGGGGGCTGCGGGTGCTGACAGGTTTGGAGCCGGCCAAAGAGTATTAGGTGGCGCAAGAGGTATTTTTCCTTTACGTCGGCAGGGGTTTTTTAGTATAATAGACAATGATGTTTATGAAAAAATTCGATATCCCCCAACTGAATTCTAAAAGAATCAACATTTTTACCGGCTACTTCGGCAGTGGTAAAACCGAGATAGCCGTTAACTTTGCCCTTTTTTTACGCGAAAATGAGGACAGGGTT
>JBMOPI010000120.1:0-7631 GCA_049324975.1 Bacillota bacterium | reverse complement strand
GGCGGTAAAAAATAAAAAGATTATCGCCACCGGTTATAATGGCGCCCCGGCCGGCGTCAGCCACTGTGAAAAAAGGGGATGTTTGAGGGACGAGATGAAGATCCCCTCCGGTGAACGGCATGAACTGTGCTGGGCGATGCATGCCGAGGCTAATGTGGTTGCCCAGGCTGCACTGCACGGGGACAGCCTCGCGGGTACCACGGTGTATGTCACCGTACAGCCCTGTGTGAGCTGTGTCAAACTTTTGGTCAGCGCCGGCGTAGACAAGGTAATTTTCAAGGGCGAGTACCCCGATGACCTGGCAGTTAAAATTGCTGACGAATCATCACTGGATTTGGTCAAATACAAGGAGACGCTGTGAGAGACTGATGAGGCCCCTTATAGTAAAAAGTTTTTGGCGGGAAAACCGGGTTTTGATTTTAATATTGGCGCTGGGTCTTGCGTTGCGCCTTTTTGTGCTGTTCACGGAAGGGGAGCGCATGTTCCTGGGTACCGATGATGAAAATTATGTGGAAAGCGCCGAGGTCCTGCTCAGGACGGGTATACTTACTTATGCCGGGTGGCCGGGGCCGACGGTCTTTATCATGCCCGGCTATCCGGCATTGTTAAGCCTCGTGTTTATTATGGCCGGCGGCACCAGTTGGCTGGCGGCCCGTTTGATGCAGGTGGCCGTGAGCATGGCTGCGCTCTGGTTTTCCATCAGGCTTGGCGCACGCCTTGGCGGGCGTCAGACAGGTCTTGTGACCGGCCTGATCCTGGCGGTTTATCCGCCCAATCTAACGGCGCCGGCTTTTCTTATGACAGAGGTCGTGTTTACTTTCTCTTTGCTGCTTACGCTTTATTGGTTTGACCTGGCGGCGGAAACCGGCCGGAACAGGTGGTTTATCCTGACCGGGCTGGCTCTGGCCCTGGGCACCTATTTCCGCCCCACCAGCGGCCTTTTGCCCGTGGTATTTTTCGTGTACCTGCTGCTGCGGGGGGGATTTAACTGGAAACGGGCCGTGTACGGTACCGGTGTGATGGGTATAATACTGGTGCTTTTGCTCACACCATGGATGATCAGGAATTACATACACTTTAAAGAGTTTATCCCTTTTACGGTCGCCGGCGGGAACCCTTTTTTACGGGGCACTTATATTAACAGTGAGATTATTGTCCGTGACAAGTCCGAGCGGTTTCCCTGGGTAGAGGGCGACCGCATATTATCCGACCGGGCCCAGATGGAGTTTGGCAAAAAGCGTTTTATCGCGGGTTTTAAAAAGGATTTTTGGGGCTATTTGCGGTGGTATACCATCGGTAAATTTGCCGACTACTGGGACGAGCCGTACTACTATAAGAAACTAAGCTACCTGTCAGCCCGCGCTGTACAGATTTTTCATTACCTTTTGCTTATAACCGGGGTTGGCGGATTGCTTTACGGCCTGGTACAGAGGAGGATGCCGGTACTATTGATGCTTCTGGTAAGCGGTTATTTTACGTTATTGCATATGGTCTACCTGACCGGTCCGCGGTACGGGTTTCCGACCATCCAGCTGCTTGCTGTTTTGTCCGCTTACGGAATGGTGGAAGGGGGCCGGGCCTTAAAGAGCCGGTTGACATAAGCAAGGGCGAGTAAGGAGATGCTGCCCATGAAGGGTGAGGGTATGACCGCTGCATGTGGTGAAGGGCGGTTACGGGTTGAAATATCGGCAGTTTTCACCGGCAGGGGCATAACGGCCCTGCTGACCGGAGGGGAGACCCCTCACGTCGGCGGGGTGGTAATGTGTGTGCCGAGACAGAGCCTATCCGGTGAAGGGGCAGCCTGTGACACCTATGTGCTCCCGGTGCCGGGCCATAAAGACACTGCCGCTGCCCAACCGGTGGCGGAAATGATCTGCCGCCGGACCGGGCAGGTGACCGTGGTGACGGCAGGGATACATATTAAAAACGCGCAAAGCCATGAATTGGAGCTGCTGGTGCAAAACAGCATGGAAGCCGGCCGCCGGTTGGTAGAAAAATGTATGGAGTAGAGGTGCAAGATGCATACGAATTTAAGAAGCTTTATGGCTCTTCTGGAGCGTGAGAAGGAGATTATAGAAATAACCGCGGAAGTCGACCCTTATCTGGAGATACCGGAGATCCACCGCCGGGTCATTGACGGGGGCGGGCCGGCGCTGTTGTTTACCAATGTAAAGGGCAGTCCTTTTCCGGTGCTGACCAACATGTTCGGTACCGAGCGGCGGATTGAACTGGCGGTCGGCCCCCGGCCGGAGGAACTGGTGAAAAAGGCCGTCGGCGCACTGGATAAACTGCTGCCGCCCAAGCTCGGCATGTTATGGCAGGAGCGCAAATGGCTGCTGGATGTTGCCCGGGTAGGTACGCGACGGGTCGGCCGGGACAAGGCGCCGGTGCTGGAAAAACGGGATGCCGCCGTCAACCTCTGTGAGCTGCCTGCCCTGACCGGCTGGCAGGAGGACGGCGGACCTTTTGTTACCCTGCCGCTTGTTTACACCGAACACCCGGAAAACCTGGAACACAACCTGGGTATGTACCGGATGCAGATTTTTTCCGAAAATCAGACCGGGATGCATTGGCAGATCCACAAAGGCGGCGGGTTCCATTACCATGAGGCGGAACAGCGCGGTCAGGCCCTGCCGGTAACGGTTTTCCTTGGCGGGCCGCCGGCGCTGGTGCTTACAGCCATTGCCCCGCTGCCGGAAATGCTGCCGGAGCTCGTTTTTGCATCATTTTTAATAGGCGACAAACTCAACCTGGTGGACGCGCCCGGTCACGCCCATGCCCTGATTGCCGAGGCGGAGTTTGCCCTCTGCGGGGAGGTGCCGCCCCATATCCGTAAGCCGGAAGGGCCTTTTGGCGACCATTACGGTTATTACTCCTGGATCCACGATTTTCCCGTGTTCAATGTAAAACAGGTTTACCGGCGCAAAGACGCTGTTTATCCCGCTACGGTGGTAGGAAAACCGCGGCAGGAGGACTATTTTATCGGTGAATATTTACAGCGGCTGATGGCCCCTCTTTTCCCGGTGGTCATGCCGGGGGTCAAGGCCCTGTGGTCTTACGGGGAGACCGGTTTTCACTCCCTGGCTGCCGCCATTGTACGGGAGAGTTACTTCCGGGAAGCCCTGGCCCATGCCTTCCGTATTATGGGCGAAGGCCAGCTGACCCTGACCAAGTTTCTGATGGTGACTGATGCGCCCTGTAATTTGCAGAAGTTCCCGGAACTGCTGGAAAACATTTTGTGCCGTTTCAACCCGGCGCAGGACTTGCTGATTATCAATGACACATCTATGGATACCCTCGACTATACAGGCCGGCGCTTCAACCGGGGCAGCAAGGCCATCATGACCGGGCTGGGCGAACCGGTGCGGGATTTGCCGCGGGAGTACGACAGCGGGCCGCTGCCGGGGATTGACCGGATTAAGCCTTATTGCGGCGGGTGCCTGGTGGTTTCGGGGGCTTCCTTCGAGCAGGAACCCGGATTGGCTGGGAAGATTGTGGCCGGGGCACAGGCGGAACTGGCCTCCTGGCCGTTGGTGGTAGTGGTGGATGATGCGGATAAGATCAAGGACCAGACCTCCTTCCTCTGGACAGTTTTCACCAGGTTTGACCCGGCCCATGACCTCTACGCCGAGGCGGAGATTGAGCACAATAAGATCCGGTACCGGGGACCGATTATCATCGATGCCCGGATGAAGCCGCAGTATCCGGATGAATTATTACCCCGGGAAGACATTGTGGAGCGGGTAACGAAACGTTGGGGTGAACTGTTTCCAGGCAAGTAATGGATGCTTTTAATTATTAGCAGGTCAATGGATTGACCCCTCTAAAATGTTAACAGCAAAAAGGGGAGGGTAAGCCGTGGAAATAAGAATTGCCGGGATAGTCAAGGAGAGCGTGGTGGACGGTCCGGGGATCAGGTCGGTAGTTTTTGCCCAGGGCTGTCCCCGGGTATGTCCGGGCTGCCATAATCCTGAAGCTTTGGACCCGACGGGTGGAAAGCTGACGACCGTAGAAGAGATTGTCCGGGAACTGGCAGGCCTGCGGCTGGTCAGGGGCGTGACTTTTTCCGGCGGCGACCCCTTCATGCAGCCGGAGGCTTTTGCAGCCCTGGGTAAAGCTGTTAAAGAGCTGGGTTATGATATCGTAACTTACACAGGCTATGTGTGGGATGAATTACTTGAAATGGGCCGGAACCAACCGGCGGTAATGGAACTGGTTGCGGTTTCGGATTTCATTGTAGATGGCCCGTTTATTGAAGAACAAAAGGATTTGAACCTTCCCTTCCGGGGTTCGCGGAACCAGCGTATTATTAATGTTGCCAGGTCCCTGGAAAAAGGTGAGGTAACAGAAACAGATTGAAGTTAGCGGCCCTGGCCGGGTAAATACCCCGGCCGGGGTTTTCTTTTTAGCCAAAATTAAAGTTTTAATTTTTTGACAGGCTTTACACTGTCAGGTTTTAATGCCATTTCTCAATATTAATATACAATGGTTAATTATCCCTGAATTGGTCCGTTTTACAGTCTGCAAATCCTGAGGTAAATTGTGTATAATGAGGTTGTCCCATACAACAGCCGAATCCACGAGGTACGGAGGAACCATGGAACCGTAAGGTTCAGGGGGTGAATCACCGGCTTACGCCGGTGTAGGGTGCCTTTCGACCCGAACCCGTCAGCTAACTTCGGAGGCTAGAAGAAAGGAGGAAAAAATGCATAGGTTAGCTTTGCGCATGGCGAGTGTGACGGTTGCATGCCTGCTGTTGCTGTTTGCTTATGCCGGAATGGCTGAAGCAAGCTGGCAGTATACCGTCAAATCCGGAGATACTTTGTTCCTGATTGGTAAAAGGTACGGGGTATCGGTGGCAAACCTGAAGGCAGTCAACGGTCTTAAGGGGGACAGCCTGTACAGGGGGCAAAAGCTCACCATCCCCACCGGAGACGGCAATGTTTCCAGAAACAGTGGCGTTTCCACTTACAAGGTACAAAAAGGGGATACACTGTTTTTAATCGCCAGGAAGTTCGGCATCTCGGTAAATGACCTGAAGCGTTACAACAATTTTTGGCGCAATACGGTCTATCCCGGGCAGGTGCTGAAGGTTCCCGCCCGGAGTTCCCGGCCGGCTGTTACCGTATCCCGCGGCGTTTCCAGCAGGGACCTGGATTTATTGGCCCGGGCGGTTTACAGTGAGGGCCGGGGAGAGATTTACGAAGGCCAGGTGGCCATTGCGGCGGTGATTTTAAACAGGTTGAAGCACCCGGATTTCCCCAAATCCATTGCCGGGATAATCTATCAACCGGGAGCCTTTTCGGCGGTCGACGACGGTCAGATTAATCTGAAACCGGACGGAACGGCATACAAGGCCGCACAGGATGCTCTCAAGGGATGGGATCCCACAGGTGGCGCCATTTATTACTGGAACCCGGCCAAGTCGACAAGTAAATGGATTTGGTCAAGGCCGATAACCAAACGCATTGGTAATCACGTTTTCGCCAAGTAAAAAAATCTGCTATCCGACAGAAGACCTTGCCGGTCTTCTGTTTATTTTACCTGATTGATTGGTTAAAAGTGGCTGTGATAGCAGATGTTTACGCGGGGGAGACGATTACATAAATAAAAAAAGCCTAATCCCGCAAGGGACCGGAGGAACCAGGATACCCGTAAAAGGCAGGGGTGAATCCCTTCACAGGGTAGGGCCTACCTTTCCTGTCCGAACCCGTCAGCTAACTCCGGCGGCTGTTGAAAGGGGGAAAAAAACTGAATAGGAAATGGTTGCTGCCAACGATTTTAATGCTGGGGCTCTTATTGGCAGGGGTGTTTCCCACAGGTGCCTCGGCAGCGGAACGGAGCAGTTGGCTGGCTAAGGCGGCATACCGGGCGCAGAAACTGGCCGCTGAGCGGGCAGTTGTTGGGACTGCAAATTTGGGGAGCGGTCAGGTATCTGAACCGACACCGCAGCCGGCGCCTGATCCGAATCCTGAAAACGGTACAAAAACGATTTACACGGTGCAAACGGGTGATTCCCTGTACCTGATTGGCAAAAAATTTGGGGTCACACCGGCGGCGATAAAAACCGCCAACAACTTGACGGGTGACAGTATTTACCCCGGTCAAAGGCTCACTATTCCGGGAACCGGTAATGCAGCACCGGCAGCGGAAACGGTTATTTATACGGTCAGATGGGGTGACAGTCTTTACCTCATCAGTAAACGTTTCGGTATAAGTATCAGCCGGATTAAAGCTGCCAACGGCCTGAAATCTGATACAATCTATCCGGGCCAACAGTTAAAGCTGCCGGGCAGTATCACTGCAACACCGGTAACTTCCCCTGCAACCCCTGCCAATGGCACATTCCCGGAAGCATCTCCGGGGACTCCTCCGGCCGGGGGTGGTACCGGGGGGGAGAATGTAAGGTATATGGTACAATGGGGCGATTCCCTGTACAAGATTGCTCAGAAATACTGGGTTTCCGTAACGGCATTAAAAGCTGCCAACGGGTTAAGCGGTGATGAAATTTATGTGGGCCAGGTACTGATTATACCGGCCGCTGCTAACCGTACCGGCCAGCCTGAGGTATCCCGGGGACAGTCATTAGCCAGGGAAGATATCGACCTTATTGCCAGGGTTGTTTACGCCGAAGCGCGCGGAGAGATATACGAAGGTCAGGTGGCCGTAGCTGCTGTAATCCTGAACCGGCTGAAACATCCTGATTTCCCCAAAACCATCCGGGGGATAGTATATGAAAAATATGCTTTTGAGTCTGTGGCCAACGGCCAAATTAACCAGGTCCCGAACGCTCAGGCCTATCAGGCTGTTCAGGATGCTTTAAACGGGTGGGACCCCACCGGCGGCGCGCTTTATTTTTGGAACCCCGCCGGTACAACCAGTAAATGGATACAGAGCCGGACCGTAATTAAACAAATAGGCAATCACGTTTTTGGTATCTAGTTGTACATTCCTGCCGCAAAGTCATTTGCACCGCGGCAGGATTTTTTTGCACCATAGGAAAGTATAACGCGCCTGCGGTATAAAAAAGGCTAACTCGGCGCTTCGCGCCAGCGAAGCCTTTTTAACCCTAAACATGGTTTTGGTGGCAGATGTTACTTGGTGAAATGGCTCACATGCTAAGCTATAATTAAATTGTCCAAACCTAATCCTGTTCTTTGACATAATGGAGAAAGGAGGGCGATCTATACTGCGAAGAAGATGGATGGTTATCTTTATTTTATTCCTGGGGATCGCTTTTATCAGCAGCGGTCCGCAAACGGCTGCAGCCGCGGAAGGTGACCCTGCCGGCAGTATGACCGGCCAACCGGAATTTGTTGCGCCAGCTCCCATGGATCCTATTCAGGCGGCGGTGGCGGAAGTTGCGCCTGTACCGGTGCAAACGGCAGCGGCGGAACAGCCGGTTCCGGCGGCCGCTAAGCCGGATAGCGTGCCGGCAGAGGAGCAGCCGGCCCCGGCCCCGGTGGAAGAAGAGAAGCCGGCGCCTGAGCCGATTAAAGAGCAGCCGGCCCCGGCCCCGGTGGAAGAAGAGAAGCCGGCGCCTGAGCCGGTTAAAGAGCAGCCGGCCCCGGCCCCTGCGGAAGACAAGCCGGCAGCTGAGCCGGTAGAAGAGCAGCCGGCCCCGGCCCCGG
>JBMOPI010000119.1:0-7634 GCA_049324975.1 Bacillota bacterium | reverse complement strand
TCACCGTTATGGAAGAAGACGGCCGCTATGCCCTGAATTTCGGGGGTCCAGGCAGCGGCCTGGCAGAATTGGACAACCCGGTAAGCCTTGCAGTTGCTCCTAACGGAAACGTTTATGTAGCCGATCAGGAAAAACAAGCTGTGCTGGTGTTTAACGGCGGCGGGGGGTATCTTTATACTATTGCCGACAAGCAGGCCGGCAGTTTTATTCCTTTGACTGTGAAGATTGACAAAAAGGGCAGTGTCTATGTTTTTGACGCGGCTGCCCAAAAGTTCCGGGTCTATGATTCAGCAGGCAAACAAATTAAGACTTTTCCCGCCAACGCGATAGAGAAGTTTGAAAATATCACGGCCCTTGACCTGGATCCACGGGATGAGCGGGCTTTTGGCGTCAACCCGGGAAAACGAAGTTATTATGAGTTCAGGGGAAATTCTTTAAAAACCTTCGGCGAAGACAGGCTGGTCAACCCGCAGGGGATAGTGTACAACCGCTCAAAAAAAGTGGTTATGATCAGTGACGGATATAAAAATAAAATTGTCGTTTTTGCCAGGGACGGTACTTACCTGGGCGAATTCGGCAGGATCGGGGATGGCATGGGGGATTTTAGAAATCCGGCCGGCCTGGCCTTTGATGAACGCGGGAAATTATATGTTGCCGACAAGGATAACAACCGCGTGGTTATTTACACTTATTAAACCTTAATCCTGAAGTTAAAACCAATATGATCCATTGCGGGAAGGGGGCGGGTGCAATGAAAAAAATTATCCGGCATTTTGGCATAGTCTTGGTTTTACTGGCCTTTGCCACTCCCGTGACCGCTGCCGTTAAAATAGACGGCATCCGCATAGAGTATCAAACTGCCACCACCAGCACTGCTGCCGTGTACTATCAGGGAACCCCCCCTTTCAGCATTTACCGGAGCCTGGACGGGATGGACTGGGGGAGTCCCGTTGTTTCCGGGCTAAACGCATATAATTACCAGGATACCGGCTTAAACAACTATTACAATTACTATTATAAAGTGCAGGATATTGACGGCACTTCCGCCACTATTGCGGCTTATCCGCCAAACAACAATGTCCATGGTTCATATGGTATAGAATCTTCATTTTGCGCCGTCTGTCATGTCACTCACGCTGCCGCCGGCACATACCTCCTGATCCAGCCGACAGCAGTGGCGTTGTGTACAACCTGCCACGACGGCACTCAGAGCAAGTACGATGTCAGGAACGGTAAGGTCAGGTTAAGTGCCGGCTACGCAGATTCTTCGGGTGGTCCCTTTGGCCCGCTGCAGACCGGCCTCCCGGTGGAAACAGCCGTTTATGAGGGTTATCAATCACTGAGCGTGGCGGCGGTAGCGTATAATCCAACCTCCATACATAATTTGGGGACCTTAATATCCCAGGCTCCCGGCGGTGTCAGTGACCGGACCAGGGGGTTAGGCTGTGTGGACTGTCATGACCCCCACGGGAACAGCGGCAATTTCCGTAACCTGAAATCGGTGATTGAGGTTACTTATAACACATCTGTCAGCATCAATTTCAAGGCCTTTGCCAAGTCTGACCCCGCTCTAACCAGCGGTTACGGTGAAGATATTGCTTACGATACGGGAAGCATCTTTTTCTGTTCCGCCTGCCACAGTGATTATAACCAGCCTTCGGGCAGCGGGAACACAGCCGCCACTACCACCCAGGTGCCGGGACTAAGCCTGTCCGCCGGCTCCATGAACAAATTTATCCATGCCGTCAATACACCGCTGATTTTTCGCGGCGAATATTATACCTCCTCGCTGCCGCTGGAAACCGGCACAGGGGTTAACGTTGTAGTTTGCCTTACCTGTCACCAGGCCCACGGGACCTTTAAAACCGGGAAAAGCAAAATTACCGCATCATCCGCACTTATCCGCATGGACCGGCAGGCGGTCTGTGAGGAATGCCACAAAAAATAATCGGGGGTTTTTTCATGCAGTTAACAGAATTCTGGGCTCGCATAAAGCAAAAAAAGATTAACCAAAAAGACTTGACTATCGCGATCCTTGTTTTCATCATTCTGGCGCTGGTTTTTTTCGGCTGGTATTACTTCAGGGCCAAACGCAACCCCCTGGACATTGACGTTTTAGCTCCCGGGGCCAAGTACCGGTATCTGTTTTCCATTTATGACCCGGAGAACCTGCGACGCCCACTGGGTGTAACAGTAAGTCCATGGGGAGACGTGCTGATAGCCGACAGCGTTAATCACCGGATTGCCGTCTTTGACCGGAACGGCGGGTTTAAGAAGACCCTGGGCGGACCGGGTTCCGGCGCCGGGCAGTTTAACTACCCGTCCGGGGTGGCCGTCAGCGGTAAAAAAATCTATGTGGCCGATTTCTACAACCAGCGGGTGCAGGTGATTGATTTTGACGGTAAGCAGTTAAGTGTTATCCCTTCGGCCCGGGACCGGCAAAAAGTCGGACCCTCGGTGATGCCGGTAACGGTTACCACCGACCGCAGCGGCAACTTATATGTCTCTGACCTGAGCCTGCAGAGGATCCTGGTTTTTAACGATGCCGGCAAGTTCATCCGGTCTTTCGGCCGGGCCGGGTCCAATCCCGGGGAGCTTTCCTATGTCAACGGAATTGCAGTTGACGATGACGGCGACGGCCGGATTTACCTGTCTAATTCCAATAACGGCCGGGTTGATGAATACACTATGGACGGCAGGTTTGTGAAGACTATATCCGGTTCCAGGGTACTGACCAACCCCAAGGGTATCACCTTTGACCGGGACAACCACCGGGTTTATGTGGCCGATACTTTTGCCCACCAGATTTTTGGCATTGGTACAGATGGTAATGTTTTTGAAAACATCGGGAAAAGAGGAATCGACAGCGGCGGCTTCAATTTCCCCACCGCTGTTGCCACTGACGACGAAGGAAGGTTATATATTGCTGACCGGGAAAATAACCGGGTGGAGGTTTATGCCCGCTAGATTTTACCTTGTCACTGATTGATTTTAAGGGGAGGGGGGATACAGTATGCGGTACCCGTCAAACAAGTTCTACCTTTTGCTGACAATTATCTTTGTAACTGCCTTAGCGGGTATGGTATACTACATATCTCCCGCCCGGTCCCAGCAGGGCGCATATTTCAGTGATTTATTCAATATGAACGCCTACGACTGGACGCCGGCTGCCGGCAGTTGGGCCGTGGTGAACGGTGAATATACGGAAACCGTTGACCCATCTTCAGAAGAAGCCTGGTCTGTGGCCGGCTCCACCAGCTGGTTTGACTACTCCGTGGAAGCCAAAGTATACTCTACCGACAGTAACGGTACGATTTCCCTGGCCGGTCGCTGGGCCGATATTAATAACTTTTACGCCCTTGAATACAGTGACACCGGCACCGCTGATTCAGCCAAACTGACCCTGTACAAAAAGGTCAACGGTGTCAGAGTCAACCTGGCCCAGTGGAACCGCAGCAGCAACACCAATGTACCTTATATCGGTGAAGGGGCCGCCGGTGTGGCCAACAACCCTTACCCAGTGATTTTTAAACTGAAGTTTTTGGGCGCCAACATTGAAGCATATGTCAATTCTACCTTAATCGGCTTCACCTCTGATACTTCTCTTTATTACGGGAAAATTGCGGTGGGGGAATACAACCGCCAGGCCTATTTTGACGATATTTATGTATGGGACGTGACCCCCCCGAAGATAAGCAATATTGCCGAGAGCTACATTACCGGCAGTACGGTGACCATAGACTTTCTCACCGACGAATTCGCATCCCACCGGATTGATTACGGTCAGACCACGTCTTATGGCTCCAGCAAGGTAACAACCGTCAGGGATTTAAACCACAGTGTTGACATATCCGGGTTAACACCCAATACCACATACCATTATAAGATAACCGTCACCGACGCCGCCGGCAACGCAACCTCCAGCGCGGACCGGACCTTTACTACCGGCGCTACGGTGGATACTGTTGCTCCCTCGGTTTACAATGTCGCATATAGTTCAGTAACAGCCAATACGGCGGTAATAACCTGGAATTCCGATGAGCCCGGCAACTGCACCGTTGATTATGGAACCTCGCCGGGATCGTATAAATACTCCCTCTCCTACGATAATAAAACCACGGAACATGCCGTGTACCTGAGCAAGCTGACAGGCCTTACTACTTACTATTTCAGGGTAAAAACCAGGGATGTGGCCGGCAACATTGGCATATCTCCGGAGTATAATTTTACGACTCTAAAGGACATAAAGCCTAAGGTGACCAGGCTTATAACCGGCTCAACTCCCAGTGTCAACGTGACCGTGTACTGGGAGCGGATTCCCGTGGCGGTAAGGTATAAGGTTTATGTCGCGCCCGACAACAACTGGATCACACCGGATGCCATCATTAATGAATCGGGCCAGAGCCAGTATTATTTTAACAAAGGGTCGCTTACTGCCAACTTAAATTATTTCATAAAAATCCTCGCCGAAGATTCAGTATCGGATTCGGCTTATACCATTGCCCGGGCTTTTCCGCCTGATACCAACCCTCACGGCTACTACTGGGACAACCCTGAGTTGTGCCAAAACTGTCATGCCACCCATACTGCGGCAGGTCCCAGGCTGATTGTTAATGAGAATACCGACGAGCTTTGTGTTACCTGCCATGACGGCAGCCAGAGCAAGTATGATGTTTTACGGGGCAAGTACAAAGGTCCTCTTAGTCTGGACCATCCTGTAGACCCGGGGCATACCACATGGTATGATTCCATCGCCGGTCCTTACGGCAGTATGGAGGGTAAAACCGTGGAAGCGGTATATACACCGACCTCCAGGCATGACCTGAACATATACAACTACGCAGCTACGGGCAACAACATTGAGAATGTGGAGGTTGCCGATGCCCGCCTGTCCTGCGCGTCATGTCATGACCCCCACGGCTCCGAGAATTACCGTAATCTGCGGGAAAATATGCAGGTCAGTCTCAACCCGTCCACACCGCTGATTAAAACCGAAGCATATTCAGTAACCTATGCTACATATGAAAAGACCACGTATGTCCGCGGCGCGGTGGAATTTTGCGGCGCCTGTCACAGTGACTTTAACCAGGGTGCCGGCGCCAGCCGCACGGCCCTGACCACCACCCAACAGCCGGGGATGACCCTGTCCACGTCTTCCCTGCATAAGTACATGCACCCGGTAAATATCGATGCTCAATATGTTACCAATACGGGTTACCATGTGCCTGTGCCGGAACATTTACCTTATGAGAACGGTCAAATCATCTGCCAGACCTGTCATTTTACCCATGGCACGTATAATACAGGCACCCACACCCGCCGGGACGGTTTCCCATCCACTGTGTTAAAGCGTTTTAATGAAACGGTAGGCTGCGAGGATTGCCACGATAAGACCGACCACCCTGACGAATAAGGGATGATGGACCATGACCGATAAGCTTAAAAAAATAATTACATACCGGAAAAGGTTAGCGGTTTTACTCCTGCTGTCAGGGGTATTGTTTGCCATACCTACGATTGCCCTGAGTTGGCCCACCAACCACCTGGACAGCTCATCGACGGGGAATAAGCCCTATTGTATTTCCTGCCACAGCTATAAGACCGGGTATGTAAGCCTGGAAAAAATTAACGGCAATACACCGCTGAGCGCCACTGTAAGCACCAACCGTAATGCCTCCTTTACCATGGATTTTAGGACTGTCGGTCTTGGCTACGGCCGCTTTACGGTTGCCGGAGCAGTCCAGGTACCCGATACCACCAAGTGGTATTTGTCTACCAAAACCGGCGGTGATGTACCATGGTTTGTCGCCACCCAGAGCACAACCTGGGGGGCGCCGGAAAACAGCCCCTATATGTGGTCAACCGCTTTTTCTGAAAACAGCAACCCCAACGGTCAGAAGGGTGTCACCCTGGATGACGGCACCAAACCGCCCGCCCCCTTTGTGGACCGGAACGAAACGGCGCATGACGAGCCCTTCTCGGTTAAGGTGTTCGTATATGATTCGGTCCCCTACGGAACTTATTACCTGAAACTATGGGGTATCGGTACGGCCAGTAACGGGTCGCTCGGGTATAACGAAAAGGTTGTTACCGTCAATGTTTATAACGATACTACTCCGCCTACTGCGCCCACTTACCAGGCTTTTGACGGCATCACCACATCAACCATTAATGTGAAGTGGAATGCGTCTTCCGATGGCGAAAGCGGTATGAACGGGTACGAGATTTACCGGGGGACTAGTTCGTCAGGGCCTTTTGAATATGTAGGTTACGCCTATTACCCTGCTACCAGTTATACTGACAAGGAACTGCTGGCCGGGACCACATATTATTATAAAATCAATGCTGTCGATAACGCCGGGAATATCACCTGGGCTTCAGGGACGGGGAACGCCACCACTTCTTCCGGCGCCAGGACGGATTCCGCCGCCCCGGCCACCCCGGCGGCTTTAAGCGCTTTCCTGATTACCAACCCGCAGGATGCCACCAAACGCATCGTAAAATTGACCTGGAATGCCAACACGGAAGGGGACGTAGTGGGATACTACGTTTACCGTGCGACTGCGGCGGCCGGTCCCTACGCGGCTTTGAACCAGACCGTGGTGAATTCTGTTTATCCGTACACCCTTAACCAAACCCAGAATATTGTACTAAACTCTGTGTATTACACCGATACCCAAGTCCGCTATGGGACTACCTATTACTACAAAGTTATGGCCCTTGACGTGGCGGGCAAACTGTCCGAGATGTCTTCCTACGTTGCTGCCACGCCGGTAGTTGACGTCGGCGACCCTAATCCCCATGGTAACTACCGGTCCAAGAACGGCATGTGCCAGAACTGCCATTCCATCCATACGGCCAGCGGCCAGGAACTCATCTACAAAAGTTCCATTACAGATTCGTGCTATACATGCCATGACGGGTCCCAGAGCAAGTACAACACCAAGGCGGCCTTTGACCCGGTACAGTTCCCGTCCCACCATAAGATCCCGGAAGGACGTTATTCCTGTGATGTCTGCCATAACCCTCATTATGACGGGACCAACCCCAATTATCCGCGATTGCTGTCGGCAGTATCCAAGGAAGACGGCCAGATCAAAAACAAGGGCAATGAATTTTGCTGGGCCTGCCACGGCGTGAATTCAGATTTACCTAATCCCTTTGGGACTGATCACAAGACGGCATTTCTCAACTCCCGGCATAATTCCCTGACCCCCAGTTCCCAGGCCACTGAAATAATTTGCCGGAATTGCCATGTACAGCACGGCTCGAGGGATTATCCACTGATGGTTTCCGCCAATTCGGCAAATTTCTGTATTTCCTGCCATAAAAATAACGGTTTTACTCTGACAAAAGTGCTAAAAGACGACAATACGGTATTGAGTGGAGTCTATCTTGACAACCAGTCCAATTATTACCTTGGCACAATACACGAAGAGAACTTTTACGGCCGGAATACCTGTACCATGTGCCATGAACCCCACGGCAGCATCAGTTACCGGTATATGCTGCGGGAGGATTACAATGATTTTTATACTACAACTACTGTAGGCGGTAAAGTTTATGGTCCAGTGGTATGGACCAACAACAATGAAGCCGACACAATTTGTTTCCGCTGTCATGACAGCCAATAT
>JBMOPI010000118.1:0-7731 GCA_049324975.1 Bacillota bacterium | reverse complement strand
GATGAGGATCGCCGGGGCTGCCCTGGATGCCATGGGGCTGGCCTTCGGTACCCGGCCCGGGGACTGCCTGGCGGCCATAGCCCCCGCCATCGGGCCCTGCTGTTATGAGGTAGACGGTGTCGTATACAGAGAATTTGACAAGGAATATAAAGATGCGACACCTTTTCTGACACCTACATCTTCCGCAAAATGGCGGTTAGACCTTTGGGCCGCTAACCTAACCCAACTATTGGAGAGCGGTGTCAGGCAGGAAAATGTCGTTATTTCTAGAATATGTACCTGTTGTAACAAAGAAAAGTTTTTCTCGTATCGCGGGGAAGACGGCCAAACCGGCCGTATGGGTGCGTTTATGATGCTGGCGGAAGGCCAAACCGACCGAAAATGAGAGGGGTGAAAAAATGGCCAAATCAAAGATACTGGTGGTTGACGATGAACACCATATTGTTGAGCTGGTTAAATTCAACCTGGATAAAGAAGGCTACCAGGTGGAAACCGCTTTCGACGGCAGGAACGCTTTAATTGCTGTAGAAAACCGGCGCCCGGACCTGATAATCCTGGATGTGATGCTGCCGGAACTTGACGGTTTCGAAGTATGCCGCACACTGCAGAAAAATCCTGATACCTGTGATATTCCTATCATTATGCTGACCGCCAGGGTGGAGGAGATCGATAAAGTCCTGGGTCTGGAACTCGGCGCCGATGATTACATCACCAAACCTTTCAGCCCCCGGGAGCTGGTAGCCAGGGTAAAAGCAAGGCTGCGCAGGACAGCCAAAAATGCGGAAACAAAAAAAGATGCCGGGGAAGTCATTAAAATCAACGGGTTGGTAATTGACCCCGATAAATACGCGGTTTACCTGGAGGATGTGAAGCTGGACCTTACGCCCAAAGAATTTGAGTTGCTGCGCATGCTGGCGCAAAACCGCGGGCGGGTGCTGACACGGGATTACCTGCTGGAAAAAATATGGGGATACGATTATGCCGGGGATACCCGGACGGTGGATGTACACATCAGGCATATCAGACAAAAAATAGAATCCCAACCCGGTGATTTTCAGTGTATTGAAACCATCAGGGGGGTAGGGTATAAATTTAAGGAGTAATACTAATGTTTAGTAGCCTGCGCTGGCGCTTTATTTTTACTTTTTTCACCATTACGGCTGTATTTCTGTTTCTCCTGGGCTGGTTTTTGATGAACAGCGTGGAAAATTACACCATCCAAAATATTGAAAAGCGCCTTCAGGCCGATGCCCGGCTGATTTCACAAAATGTCACGGAATCAATGCGCATTGGCCGGAATGCGGAATACTACGGCCAATATGCCAAAGAAGCCCGGCAAATCACAGGCTTCCGCGTCACTATAATCGACGCGGCCGGCGTGGTATTGGGTGATTCGGACGTTAATGCCGGGGAAATGGAAAATCACAAAAACCGCAGTGAGGTACAAAAATCATTAGCGGGTGAAGTTGGTAAAAGTATCCGGGAAAGTCTTACGCTGAAACAGAAAATGTTATATGTTGCCGTACCGGTCAAAATTTCCGGCGGGGTCAGGGGTGTGGTCCGGCTTGCTGTGCCTTGGGCGGAAATCCAAAAAGGCGTGAATTATATCAAGGCTGTTATAGGCGCCGCTATCCTGGTAGCGTTCATACTCACTTTTTTGGTAGTTTCCTCACTTACACCTGGTATTGTGGCGCCATTGGAAGAGATGACGGATGTTGCCGGGGAAATGGCTGAAGGGAAGCTGGATAATGAGGTCAGGGTGGTGACCAATGATGAATTGGGCGCTCTGGCCCGGAGTTTTAACTACATGGGTTTCCGGTTAAAGGAGACCATTGGCCAGATTACTGAAGAGAGGAACAAACTTCAGGCCATTCTTACCAGTATGGCCGACGGGGTTATCGCTATTGACCGGGAAGGGCATATCCTCCTGATCAACCCGACAGTGGAGAAGATGTTTAACGCCCGGATGGAAGACGTTATGGGCAAAAGCGTGATTGAGGTCATCCGCAATTATGACCTGGAGAAACTTTTGTTAGGGGCGCTGGCCGGAAACGATTCCTACATCAGAGAAATACAGATACTTTCCCCGATGGTCAAAACCTTCCGGGTGCATCTGGCCCCTTTGAAAAATGCCTCGGGGACCGTAGGGATAGTGGCGGTACTGCGGGATATCACCGAAATCAGGGAGCTGGAGCGGATGCGGACTGAGTTTGTGGCCAATGTATCCCACGAACTGAGGACACCGCTGACATCCATCAAAGGATTTGTGGAGACCTTGCTTGACGGCGCCATTGAAGATAAAATGTTAGCCCGGCATTTCCTGGACATTGTCAACGAGGAAAGCAACCGTTTAACCCGGCTGATCGATGATCTGCTGAGCCTGTCCAGGCTGGAGGAAAGAAACGCCGAAGCGAACAAGGCGCCTGTTGAAATAGATAAGGTTATCGGCAATATTATAACTATGCTTAATCCTCAGATGAAGGAGAAAAACCTAGAGCTTGAGACAAATATCGCCGGCGGCATGCCGGTTATTCAGGCCGACCGGGATATGATGGGGCAGTTGTTGATTAACCTGCTGGATAATGCCATCAAATATACCCCGGCCGGCGGGCGGATTAAAATAGAAGCGGCGCCGGCCCAGCAGGGGATCAAGGTTACGGTCAGTGACACCGGTATCGGTATCCCGGAGGAAAGCCTGCCCAGGTTGTTTGAACGTTTTTACCGGGTGGACAAGGCCCGTTCCCGGGAAATGGGCGGCACCGGCCTCGGCCTGGCGATTGTAAAGCATATACTGGAATTGCACGGCGGCAGCATTGAGGTCAGCAGCGAACTTGGCCGGGGCACGGTTTTCACCTTTTATTTACCTGCATAATTGTTCCGGGACGCAAAAACTCCGATCGTATGATCGGAGTTTTTTAATGTTTAGGGCTTGCACGTTGTGCACACTTGTCCATTAGGCCACAAGCTGTCAGGGATCGGTTGCCCGCTTATCAAAAGCTGATAGCGGCTGCATTTTTCATAATTTTTGTTACAGTACATGTTTTTTATCACTTCGGCCGCTGCGTCCAGGATATTTTTTTGAAAACTACAATTGGGCAGTTCAGGACAAGGTTTTGAAAATTGTTTTACTGTCAAAAGCTTCCCCTCCTTATAAACGAAATTTTCCTGTAAGTTTTTGTAGTTTTTCCGCCAGCTCTGCCAGCCGGTGGGCGGCTCCGGCAATTTCCTCCGTTGTCCCGGTTATTTCCCTGGTGGAGGCAGCGACTTCCTGGGAAGAAGCAGAGGTTTCTTCAGAGATAGCGGCGATATTTTGAATACTGGCGGATACATGTTCACTTCCGGCCGCCATCTCTTCTGTCGCGGCGGTGTTCTCCTCGGTAACAGCGGCTACGCTGTTCATGGCCTCTACTACAGCCGAACTGTTTTTGGCCAGTTCTTCGGTGCGGGTAATCATGCCTTCCATATGCGCTCCGGCATTCTTTATATTGTCCAGGATAACCCCAAGCGCCCTGCCGGCATTTTCACTAAGGCCAACGCCGTTATCAACCTCCCTGATCCCTTCTTCCATAGCCGTAACGGCGCGGCCGGTGACGGATTGAATACTGGTAATCAGCTCGGCAATTTCTTTGGTGGCACTGCTGGAACGTTCCGCAAGCTTACGGACTTCGTCCGCCACCACGGCAAAGCCTCTGCCGTGTTCACCGGCCCTGGCGGCCTCAATAGCGGCGTTAAGAGCCAGTAAATTGGTCTGCCCGGCGATGTCATCGATAACGGCAATGATTTCACCGATCTTTTCCGAGTAACCTCCCAGTTCTTTAACTTTTTCCGCTGTTTCGGTCACTTTTTCCTGAATCCGGTTCATGCCCGTAATAGTTGATTGAACTGCTTCCCCGCCTTCCCTGGCGGCGATGGAGGTATGTTCCGCTGATTCTGAAATGGTATGGGTTCCTTCTGCCATTTCCTGAATTGACCGGACCATATTATCGATTATTCTGGAAGCCCTGTGCACATAGTCGGCTTGTTCCTGAGCGCCCCGGGAAATGGCGGTAATGGCAGCCGAGAACTGCTCCATAGTCTTGGCTGCATCGGTAACGTTTTCTGTTTGGTTATGGTTGCCTTTAGCCACTTCTTCAATAGCCGCGGCCACCTGCTGGGTGAGGCTTACTCCCCGGTCGGCTGCCGTGGACAACTGCTCACCGGCCCCGGCTAACTGTGTTCCGGCATTAACAATATCACCCACGATATTTCTTAAACTGGCTACCATCTTATTAACTGAATCGGCCAGGAAGCCGATTTCGTCTTTTGTTTTCACGGTAACTTCCTGGGTCAGGTCGCCGTCTGCTACCAGGGCGACCTTTGTGGCCAGCTGACGGAGGGGGGAAACTATTATTCTGGCTATCACTATGGAAAGGACCCCGCCTGCGGCCAACAGTATGACCGCAATGGAAATAAGCAGATTTCTGGCGTCAGCCACTTCTTTTTTAACTGTTGACGATGAAATGCCTACCCGCAGGGCCCCCCATCTTTCCAGGTCCGCTGTGACAGGGACAGCGATATCATATATTTCTTCGCCTTTTTCCGAAACATAAGGGTTAACCAGCGGGTCCATGGATTTGTTTATCTTATCGGAAAGGTTGTCTTTTAGTACCTGATTTATAAACTTGCTGTCCGTATGGACATAAACTTTTCCGTATTTGTCTGTAAGCATTAGATACCTGACGTCTTTGTTGGCCGACATGACAGCTTCAAAGCCGTTTGTCAGAGTATAATAACTTTCATGCTGGATATTGTTCTCGGCTACACCGGTAAGGGCTGAGGCAATGCTTTTGCCTTTGGCTGTAATACTATCGGTGAGAATTTCGGTTTGGCGGTTGATAACAACCACGGTAAAAATAAGAACAATAACAGATATCAAGATAACAGTAAAATAAGTTAGTTTTAACTGCAGGGAATTTTTCATTTAAAACACCTCCTTTTTAAACCTCATTTCAGCGGATGAGCCTATCTTAAATGCAAGACAGGCTCATCCGTGAAATAAAAGCTGTGCAAAATACTAGTTGGCGCCTTCCACTACAGGAAAGCCGGCTGATTTGGTGTAAGCTTTGACAGAACCCATGCCGGCTGTGGTATCATTCCAGCCCATGGTACCAAACTTCATGGCATAAGCTTCATAACCCAGCTGGTTTAAAAGCATGGATGCATAGCTGGCAGTGTGGCCGGTGTAGCAAATAAGCACAATCTTTTTGTCTTTGGGCAGCTTCTTCAGATTTTCTTCTTTGGCAATCTGGGCATAAGGGATGTTGATAGCGCCCTTTACATGGCCCTTGGCATAATCCTCAGGCTTCTGGAGGCTTACCAGGAAATAGCTCTGGTCGCCGCCGTTGATGGCGTTATTGATATCCTCAACACTGACGGTGGGGGATTTTTTCCCGCGGTCAGTAGACAGATAATTGTCGGCGGCGGCAATAATGATTTCTTCAGCAGTTGTCTGACCGGTGGCAACCACGGGAAGTTCATTTGTGGCCTGAGCTTCTACCGGGGCGGTGTCGACGGGGTAACCGGCCGATTTTACATAAGGTTTTACGGAACCCATGCCGGCAGTTTTGTCGTTCCAGGCCATCATGCCAAATTTCATGGCATATGCTTCATAGCCCAGCTCGTTCAAAAACATGGCGGCATAGCTGGCTGTATGGCCGGTGTAGCAGATAAGCACAAGCTTCTTGTCCTTGGGGAGCTTGGCCAGGTTTTCTTTTTTGGCAATCTGGGCATATGGGATGTTGATAGCGCCTTTAACGTGGCCTTTGGCATAATCCTCAGGCTTCTGCAGACTTACCAGGAAGTAGCTCTGGTCTCCGCCCTTGACTACGTTTTCATAGATGTCGGATGCATTCACAGTAGGCGATTTCTTGCCCCGGTCGGTAGACAGGTAAGCGTTGGCAGCTTCAATGATTTTGCCTGCTTCCGATACCTGCTCTTCTCCTGACGGTGCTGCGTTGTCAGCCGCCGGTTTGTCAGCCGGGGTTTCCGTTTTGCCGCCGCAGCCGGCAATGGTAAACACCAGGCTCACAGCCAGGGCCAAAACCAACAGTGATAACAGGCTCTTGCTTTTGATCATGCGCAATCCCTCCTAAAAAGTTTGTTATTTTTCCCGCTTTATTTTTGCGGGAATCTTTAACCATTACGCATTGACTAAAAAACCTTAAATTTTATTCCAACATAATAATCGGAATTAATTAATACCAAATTGGCGAAAAGACGAGATAATCCCATTTTTAACAACATCATTCTACACGAGAACATACAATTCCTTCTATACTAAGCATTGTTGTAAAATTCAAAAAATTGTTATAATTTTCCCTGATAGAGTATGCCGGCTGTGAAGTTGCACGGACCCGGTAAATGCAAAAAGGCCCCGCTTACGCAGGACCTTTAATTATAGGTTATTTCTACAAGGCAGGTTCCTTTAACATGTTAATAAAATTTAAGGCAAGCTTTAATTTTTCCTCATCGAGAGCGCATATAGAACCAATGACTGCCTGAACTTTTGGGTCTGTCAGCATGTTTCTCAGTTCCGGGCTTATTCCGGTGACTATGGCTTCTACCTCATCCTGATCAAGGAGCAGATAACAGACCGAAACCCCCAGGGCGCTGCTCAGCTTTTCGAGCGTCTTAAGGGATGCGTTAACTTGTCCCAGCTCAAGTTGGGCTACCAGCCCGGGGGATATGCCGGCTTTGGCTGCCAGTTCTTTTTGGGAAAGGCTTTTGATCTTGCGGATATACTGCAGTTTTTTGGATAATACATTATGCTTGCGCTGATTGCGGATGAAGACGCTTACAGGGACGTCAAGAACATCGGCCAGTGACCTTAAAGTTTCTACTGAAGGGGCAACGGTACCCCGTTCCACTTCACTCAGATAAGTGAAGGAGAGTTGGGTCAGCTCGCCAAGTTTTTTTAAACTCAGGCCTTTTTCTTCCCGCAGGGCGCGCAGTTTGTCGCCGAGCCCGGCGGTGGCTGAAGCGCATTCATTTTCATTCTTCTTTTTTCTGGCCATTTCATTACACCTCTTTTCATTAATTATAAACATCATGCACCCTTAAATCAACATGCATCAATTAAAAACAACCGGTCCTTTTCATATATGGTATAATGAAAAAAATTCCTGTCGCGGAAAAACATTCTCCCTAGGAGGTACCGTGATGAACAAAGACATGATACCGGTACAGATCCGGCATATTTTCGGCATTGCCATATTACTGGCGGCTGCTCTTGTGGTATTTGCCTTTGTCAATTACCGGAACGCCCAAAAGATGATGTATCACTACCTGGAAAACGAGGCGGTAAGCATAGCTTTTTCTTATGAAGCGGCGCTGCGTACGTCAGAAGGTGATACCGACCACTACATGGAATCGCTGCTGCAGGATTTTAAGAAGATGGAACATATTGCATATATGTCGGTTATTAACCGGGATTTTAAAGTAATTGCCGATTTTGACCGCCGGCGGGTAGGCAAAGTAACAAAGGAGGCTGCGGTCCGCGAAGTCCTGGCCCGGGAAAAGATAAATTCCCGCCTCACCAAAGCAGATGGGAAAAAGGTCCTGGAGATAAACGTACCCCTGCATCTCGGTAAGTTGGACCGGAAGCTGGCCCTTAAAGATACCGACCCCGGCAAGCCGAGATTTCATGTGCTCAAAATCCGCATTTATACCGGGCATGGTGATTTTCTCGTGCAG
>JBMOPI010000117.1:0-7742 GCA_049324975.1 Bacillota bacterium | reverse complement strand
GCAGGGTACATTGATTTTATGGAGACGCTCCCTTAGTACAAGTAGATGTGGAATACGAACGGCGTTTTTCAAACCCGTGGCTATTTCTTTTTAAACCATTGGCCTTTTTCTTTTCTATGTATAAACCCAATCCCATTTGGCAATAATCGTAATAAAAAGCATACAGCCTTATTTTTGAAGGAGAGTCGGTGCAGTTGATGATCAACAAAGTGGAAATTTGCGGTGTGAATACATCAAAACTTCCGGTACTGTCCAGTTCCGAAATGAGGAAAATATTCGTAGAAATGCAAAAGGGTGATGAAACCGCAAGGACCAAGCTAATAAACGGGAATTTACGCTTGGTCCTAAGTGTTATCCAGCGGTTTACCAACCGCGGTGAATATGTTGACGACCTTTTTCAGGTAGGCTGTATCGGTTTGATGAAGGCGATAGACAATTTTGATTTAAGTCAGAATGTTAAATTTTCCACTTACGCGGTCCCGATGATTATCGGCGAAATCCGGCGTTACCTGCGGGACAACAACCCCATCCGGGTCAGCCGTTCCCTGCGGGATGTGGCATATAAAGCATTACAGGTCCGTGACACCCTGGTAAACAAGTATTCGCGGGAGCCGTCCATTAACGAGATAGCCGGAGAGCTGAAAATGCCCCGGGAAGAAGTTGTTTTTGCATTAGATGCCATCCAGGAGCCTATTTCCCTCTTTGAACCTATTTATCATGACGGGGGCGACCCGATTTTTGTCATGGACCAGATCAGTGACGAAAAGAACCAGGACGGCAACTGGCTGGAAGGCATCGCGGTCCGGGAAGCCATGCGCAAGCTCAGTGACCGGGAAAAACTGATCCTTACCCTGCGTTTTTTTGAAGGCAAAACCCAAATGGAAGTGGCCGATGAGATCGGTATCTCCCAGGCCCAGGTTTCCAGGCTGGAAAAAGCGGCGCTGAAACATATGCGGAAATATATGTAACGGGGGAATGAACATGCGGAGTTTAACAGCAAAGTCAAAGATTTACCTGAAAACAGTATCGGCAGTGGCAGTTCTCAGCGGGCTGCTTGCCGGTGCGGTGTTCGTTGGCGGCAGCGGCCTTTCCATGGCTTCGGTGCTAAAAGGATCATATGTGCAGGCTTACAACCAGGACAACCTGATCAGGTTCCACGTCATTGCCAACAGTGACACACCCCGGGACCAGGCCTTAAAGCGCAGGGTCAGGGACCTGATAGTGCAGGAGATGTCACCTTCTTTCAGTGAAGCAAAAACCATCGCCGACGCTCGCAAAATAGCCAGTGACCACCTTGCCGCCATTGAAGAAATAGCCAGGCAGGAAGTCCGGGCCTGGGGTGAGGATTACGAGGTCAGGGCGGTTATGGGCAGGTACAGTTTTCCTGCCAAAAATTACGGTAAATTGACCCTGCCGGCCGGTGAATATGAAGCAGTAAGGGTGATAATCGGCAAGGGGGCCGGCGCTAACTGGTGGTGTGTGCTTTTCCCGCCCATGTGTTTTGTGGATGTGTCAAAAGGCTTGGGCATAGCCGGAAATGACGGGCCGGTAACCGACAGTGTACCAGTGGCGGATGAAGTTTACAGCGAAGTATATAACAAGGGAACGACCGGTGTCGAGCCGGAAACAAAGTTTGAGGTCAGGTTCAGGTTCCTCGAACTGTTAAAGGGATTTTAAAGGGAGTTCCGGTTTTGGAACTCCCTTCCAATAGGTAGACAAGCCGACACGGGTATAGTAGAATTAAGACAAAATCTGCCAAGCGGAGGTCAAATTATGTGGGAAAAAATATCAATAGGGGATCTTTTCTGGATATTTATTATTGTTACAACCATTATGCCGATGATCAGACAGTACCGTATTGAGGCCGCCCGCTACCGTTTGCTTCATACCATTGAACGGAGCCGGGGGAGCAGGGTGATTACCCTGATTCACCGCCAGGAATCCTTCAGTTTCCTCGGGATGTTATTGAGAAAATTCATCAACATTGAGGATTCCGAACAAGTTTTGCGTGCCATCCGGATGACACCCGACGACATGCCTATAGATATGATCCTGCATACTCCCGGTGGGTTGGTGCTGGCATCGGAACAGATTGCCCACGCGCTGGAAAACCATCCGGCCAAGGTTACAGTTTTCGTGCCGCATTACGCTATGTCCGGCGGTACCATGATCGCCCTGGCGGCAGATGAAATCGTCATTGATACCAATGCCGTGATGGGGCCTATCGATCCCCAGCTTGGCGAATATCCCGCCGTTTCTATCCTGAAGGTTTTGGAGGAAAAAGATAAAAACGAAATTGATGACCAGACCATGATCCTGGCTGATGTGGCCCGAAAGGCCCTATTCCAGGTGGAAGAATTCGTTTATGAACTGCTGGAGGACAACCTGGGCGCCGAGAAGGCCCGGCAGTTGGCTAAAACTCTGACAGAGGGGCGTTGGACCCATGATTACCCCATCACATATGCTAAATTACGGGAAATGGGATTGCCGGTAAAAACCGGGATGCCCCGGGAGGTTTACGAACTGATGGAGCTTTACCCGCAGCCGCCCCAGCGCCGGCCATCCGTACAGTACATTCCCATCCCGTACCGCCAGGGACAGGAACGCAATCCAGAAAGGTAAGGCTAATATAGCACACTTTGACAACCCCTTTCATATAATAGTTACGAGGGGGTGGAAGTCTATGGTAAAGATCTCCGATCTGCGGATGCGTGAGGTCGTCAACGTCACCAACGGCAAGAAACTGGGCCTGATCAAGGACATCGAGATTGACCTGGAAAACGGCATGATTAAATCTGTCGTGCTGCCCGGCAACAGTAGAATCATGGGATTTTTCGGCAAGAATGACGATGTGGTGGTGCCGTGGCACAAAATCAAAAAGCTGGGGATGGATGTAATCCTGGTGGAGGTGAACGATTTTACCGATCCCCGGCATGAAACCTATTAATAACGGTGCGTAGTTGGCTTTTGATACCCTTGTTGTGCAAGGGTTTTTATTTTTATATTAATTTTTCACAAAATTTCAACTTTTGCATATGGTAAAATATGCCTTGACCTTACTATATATAGTATAATATAATAATTATGTGCCCAAGATGTTGCGATATAGGGGATGGAAAAGATGCGTTGTCCTTTTTGTGGATACATGGAAAGCCGGGTGTTGGATTCCCGCCCCTCCGAAGAAGGCGCGGCTATCAGGCGGCGCCGGGAATGCGGCCAGTGCAGCCGCCGGTTCACCACCTATGAAAAAGTGGATGAGATCCCGATGATTGTGGTAAAAAAGGAAGGGAAGCGGGAGGTTTTTGACCGCAACAAAGTCCTGAGCGGGATTATCAAGGCTTGTGAGAAGCGTTCCATCCCCCTGGCGGAGATGGAAAGGGTTGTGGACGATATCGAAAAAGAACTGCGCAACAATATGGAAGTAGAAATAAGCTCCCACGATATAGGTGAAATGGTAATGAACAAGCTGCGGGAACTGGATGAAGTGGCCTATGTCCGCTTTGCCTCGGTTTACCGCCAGTTTAAGGATGTCAATAACTTCGTTCAGGAACTGGAAAAACTTTTGAAGAATCAGCAGATGTAAAAAATCACATAACATCAAGGGGGACCGTCCATGTTTACAACCATTAAGAAGAGGGATGGCCGGGTAGTGGATTTTACCGAGAATAAAATCACCGATGCCATCTTCAAAGCAGCCCAGGCGGTAGGGGGGGAAGACCGGACCACGGCCATGGAGCTGACGCTGGATGTATTGAAGTACCTGAAGAATACTTACGGCAACCAGCTTTTTGGCGTGGAAGACGTACAGGATGCAGTGGAAAAGATTCTGATTGAAAAAGGCCACGCCAAAACGGCTAAAGCATATATTCTGTACCGGGCCCACCGGAACCGGATCCGGGAGGCCAAGGGCGAACTGATGGACGCGGTGGAAGAGATCCTGGTGGAGACCAACCGGGAAAACGCCAATATCAGCAATTCCCCGTCCGCCAAGATGCTGCAGATTGCCAGCGCGGCCAGCAAAAAGTACTACCTGTCCCGGATGATCCCGGAGGAATTAGCCCTGGCCCATACCCAGGGGGACATGCATATTCACGATCTCGACTTCTACGGAAAAACGTTAACCTGCCTGCAAATCCCGCTTGGCAGGCTCTTAAAGGAAGGGTTCAATAACGGTCACGGCTATATCCGGCCGCCGAAGCGCCCGGCGTCCGCCACAGCGTTAGCCGCTATCATCCTCCAGAGCTGCCAGAATGACATGCACGGGGGGCAGTCCTTCCCCTTCTTTGATACAGCTATAGCAGAGTATGTAAAAGACGCGGATGAAGAGGAAACTTACCAGGCCATGGAGGCTTTTATATATAATCTGAATTCTATGCACTCTTTAAGCGGTGACGAGTGTATCTGGGTATATGACAAGCATCAGGGTAAACTCGGCCAGGTTTCCATGCGCGAGTTTGATGAAATATTTGAAGATGGCAGATATCAGGCGTTAAGCCTTAATTACGAAACCGGGAAGACAGAACTGAAGGATATTACGGCTTCTATCAAACACCAAAATATCCACCGGATTCTCAAGGTAAAAGTAAGGTCAGGACAAAGCGTTACCGTTACGGAAAACCATTCCATGATGGCGCTGGACCGGTTAGGCCGGGTAACCGTAGCTGTGCCGGAAGAACTTAAGACGGGTTTGCTCCCGAAGAGGATTGACTTTGCCGCGGAAAAAGCAATTTATGATTTAAGCGGATACCCTTTCTCAAGAAAGCACCCTTTGGAAAAACTGGAACTTACACCTACCCTGGCCAAATTCCTGGGCTACTATGTAGCCGAAGGTTCAGTGGACGCTTCTACCATTTTCCTGGCTATTTTCAATGAGGTCATCGAACAAGATGTAGAGAACCTTCTGCGTGAAATCCGTCCTACCTTCCATACCCGACTGCGTTACAACAAGGCAGGTAAGCCAAGAGATTTGGCCTGTAATGTAGGGCAGACTTTTACCGCCTTTGTCGGTGACATCTGCGGACGGGGCGCCGCCAACAAGCGGATACCTACCGAGTTGTTCTTTGCTGCACCGGAAATTATCCGCGCTTTCCTGGACGGGTATTTCTCCGGTGACGGCACCGTAGGCCGAAACAGGATTGTGGCCGGTACGGTATCCAAGGAACTACGGGACGGATTGCAGTTGCTATGTGCGAGGCTTGATATTCCGGTTTCGTTCAGGGAAGTAAAAAAGCCTAAAACCAACTTCGCTAACTCCCGGCCAAGGTATTTGATTTCCGTGGGCGGGGTTTATGCCCGGAATATTTCAGTGACCGGCAAGGATGCCGCCCACCTGGCAGAAGTGAAGGGGGAGCAAACCCAGTACGATTATGAGTGGCTGAGGCCTTTAATTAAAGAGGTTTACGGTGTAAATGGCTGGGTTTCCTGTAAATACCGGATTACGCCCGATGTTATTAATACTATTATTAACGACCTGGAAACCAGGCTGGACAGTGTAAATATTGACGAAGTCAAGAAACTGGCCTACCGGGAGTACCTGTTAGAGGTTATCCGTCAGGTGGCATTAACCATCAAGACTACGGAACGTTACCATCTTCTGAAAAAAGTTAACCATGGTGACTTGCCTAACGGGACCAAGTATTTCCCGGTCCTGGCCGATTATGCGGTGGTGTTGGATAACCTGTACCTTCCCCACCATCGGGGGGATTTCCGGATCAACAATACCGAGCAGAGTCCGGGGGCAGTAATTAGATGGGCCAACTTAGTCTTAGAACAGGCTGCCAAAATGAGAGAACTGCTGGCTGTGCTCAAGCGCTGCACCCAGCTGCTGCCGGTGCGGGTAAGGCAGATTAGCGAATGCCCGCATGAAGAATATGTTTATGACATTTCGGTGGCTGATAATGAAAACTTCCTTACGGCGGAGGGGATATTTGTCCATAACTCACGGGCTGGCGCGCAGGTCCCTTTCTCCAGTCTCAATGTGGGCACCGACACCAGCCCGGAGGCCCGCAAGGTGGTGCGCAACCTGCTGCTGGCCTATGAAAAGGGCCTGGGCAGGGGGGAGAACCCTATCTTCCCGAACATCATCTTCCGGGTGAAGGAAGGCATCAACCTGAATGAGGGCGACCCCAACTATGATCTGTTCAAGCTGGCCATCCGCGTCGCTTCCCGGCGGCTGAACCCGACCTTCAGCTTCATGGATTCGTCCTTCAACCGCCGTTACGGCTGCGATATCAGTTACATGGGCTGCCGGACCAGGGTCATCAGCAATGTCAACGGGCCGGAAACCACCGAAGGCCGGGGCAACCTGTCCTTCACCACCATCAACCTGCCCCGGGTGGCGATTAAATCCGGCACGAACATAGATAAGTTCTACCGGGAACTGGACCGGGTGCTGGAGACGGCTATCGCCCAGCTGCTGCACCGGTACAGGGTACAGGCCGACCTGAAGGTCAAGGACATGCCCTTCCTGATGGGGCAGGGGCTGTACATTGACTCCGAGAACCTGAAGGCCTGTGACAGTATCGAACCGGCCATCAAACACGGCACCCTGTCCGTAGGGTTTATCGGTCTGGCGGAAACCCTGAAATGCCTGATGGGCAAGCATCACGGAGAATCAGCCGATGCCCAGGAACAGGGCCTGAAGATTGTTGAATACATGCGTCAAAAGATGGATGACGCCACCGAGGAGCACAGCCTCAACTTTACCCTGCTGGCGACCCCTGCCGAGGGCCTGTCCGGACGTTTTGTCCGCTATGACCGGCGGGAATACGGCACCATCCCGGGAGTCACCGACAAACCTTACTACAGTAATTCTTTCCATGTACCGGTCGGCCATGACATCAATATTTACGATAAGGTAGCTATTGAAGGGCCGTATCATAAGTACTGCAACGCGGGACATATCAGCTATGTGGAGTTCAGTTCCCCGCCTATCCATAACCTGGAGGCCATCGAAGACGTGATTCGCCACATGAAAGAATCGGATATCGGTTATGCCGGCATTAATTTCCCGGTAGACTTCTGTCTGAGCTGCAGCTACATAGGGGTAATTAACAAAGACGAATGCCCGATGTGTAATTCCGCCGCTATCAAGCGGGTGCGCCGGATCACCGGCTACCTGAGCACAGTGGACCGGTTCAACGACGCCAAGCAGGCTGAGCTGTCCGACCGGGTACCGCACCGGCTGCTGGAGCGGGAGTAAGCAAAATAGTTATATAAATAGAAACCGTGCTCCTGTTTACTGGGAGCATTTTTTTCTAAAGTTTATGTGAGTTGTCAATAGAAAACCGGAACAACAAATTTATGAAATATCAACAAGGCCAAATAGGCCGGGTTTTTGTGGCCCGGGTTGAGCATGGTGAAGACCTCTTGCAGGAGGTTAAACAGTTGGCTGAAAAAGAAAATGTCCGGGTCCTATTTAAAACAAAACAAAAAAGCGCCGTCTGCGGCGCTGAAATTGCATCGGGGGAATACTGGGCGGTCAATACTCCGCAGGGGGTTAAAGTAATTCACGGCGAATGTTTTAAGAACATGCAAATAGACGGCTGCCACGCTCAGGTGTAAATTCTGTACAAGTCGGGCAGGTGAAGGCAGGGAAATAGTCAATATATGTCGAATAGTAATTCAGTGTTTAAGCGCCTTATGGCGCATTTCTGATATTTTTATGAGGTGATGAATAATGGCCAGGCCTACGTGGCACAAGTATTTTATGGACATAGCCGAGATGGTGGCAACCCGCGCCA
>JBMOPI010000116.1:0-7779 GCA_049324975.1 Bacillota bacterium | reverse complement strand
TGTCATAGATGAGGATACATACTCCCAACTAACCGGAGCGGAACGGGCAACTTACAGGAAAATTTTAAACTCCGGAAACATAGACAAGTTTACAATCAAAGGCCCGGCTGAGTTTATCTCCGATACTGTCACAACCCAAAATCAATGGCATTCTTTTGCCGGACGGAAACTGGTCATCGCCGGCCTGGCCCGCCAGGTTGAAGCCGCCGTGGATGGGGAAGGCTGCGCCCTGGGCAGGGTATACTATATCCGGGAGCATGATGTGGCTTATGACCTGGGTTATCTGTGTGCTATATTAAATTCAAAATTAATGGATTTCTGTTACCGGGTAATGTACTGGCCTGTCCATCTGCAAGGTGGTTATTACCGTTTTAACAGTACATATCTTGCCCGTCTGCCCATTCCGGCAGAGGATGAAAACCGGGAACCGGCCGCAAAGATAAAAAACCAGGCCGCAGAGATGCTCCGGCACGGTCAGGTTGGCCGGAGATTGTCGGAACAGTTGGACCGGCTTGTTTTTCAATTGTATAAACTGTCTGAAAAACAGATTGCCGTAATAAATAATTTTTTACACAATAATTCTAATTAAACTCCGGAGGTTTGGTCAATGCAGGAAAAAACAGTTAAAACAGAAGAAATTTACCGGGGCAGGATCCTTAATCTGCGCCTGGATACGGTAATGCTGCCCAATCAGAAAGAAGCCCAAAGGGAAGTTGTCGAGCATCCCGGGGCGGTGGCGGTGGTTGTCCGGAACGCCGGCGGCAGGTATATTCTCATCAGACAACACCGTTATCCGGTTAAGGAAACAATATGGGAGATACCCGCCGGCAAACTGGGAAGAGGGGAGGACCCGCTGGTTTGTGCCAAACGGGAACTGGCTGAGGAAACAGGTCTGGCAGCGGGGGCATGGCGCCACCTGAGCACCTTTTACACTACACCCGGTTTCAGTGATGAGATTATGTACCTTTATCTTGCCGAGGACCTCAAAGTGGAAAGCCGGCGTCCGGATGACGATGAATTTATCGAAACTGCGGAATTTACCGGCGACCAGCTTAGGGAAATGATCGTTAACAATGCAATCAAAGACGCTAAGACGCTGGTGGGTTTATTATGGGTGTTAGGATAAGCATAATGCTTATCCTAAATTCCCTGACCTTCTTCCAGTTTCTTCAAGTCTCCCATCAATTGTTCAAGGGGGACCCCGTGGCCGCGGGCAGCCTGCCCGACGGTTTCATAAGCCACGCCGTGTCAGCCGAGGCAGCGCATGCCGTATTTGGCAAAAACCTGCTGGGCTGCCGGATACTTGCGTAATACTTCTAAAATCACCATGTCTTCGTTGATCAATAGCTTCACCTCTTGTGATAAAGGTACCAGGAGGAATTAATCCTCCTGGCGGGTGCATCAGGATGTCGGGCCGTTTTGGTTGTCAGCCATCATTTTTTCGGCCTTTTCGATAGCCAGCCGGACCAGGTTACCGCAGTCCCTGGACGTAACCCCGCCGAAACCTTCCCGCTGAACGATGTCGTACACGCCAAGTTCCCTGGCAAACTCCATCTTCAGGTCATCGGACATGATGCCGCGTCTCCTGGCCATGAACATACCCCCTTTTTAGTTTGCACCCATTGTTAGTGTTGGTTATCGGCAGGTATTTATGTGATGAAAAACATGGCACGGCACATAAATATTCCGGCCGGCGGGGAATATATATTCAGTATTTTAAAATTTTCAACGAAGGGGGCTCAACCTTGAACAAGTTAAGTGAAATGGATATAGCCAAGTTATCTGACCAGGAGGTTTCCAGACTAATGAGTTTTGAGCAGGAATTGAACCAGATGCACGGTAACGAAGAAGTATATGTACTGGTGTTAAAGAGATAATTACCCCCTCAGGGGGATTTTTTTTGCATTTTTTCCTTTGCCGGGAATATCTTTAATTTAGGAAGCGACTGTTGGACCTTTATTTTTGACTGTTCGGCAGACTTGTTTTGGGAATAGGTTGTTTAAACGGTTATAATTAAACCAAAGTTCAGGTCGAAACTAACCGGTGATAAGGAAAAGGAGGAATGCCAAATGGGACCGAAAATTAATGCTGATCTCTGTGAAGGCTGTGAAACGTGTGTCGATGTTTGTCCGGCCGATGTTTTCGAGATGGAGGAGGGCAAAGCAAAAGCAGCCAGGCCTGACGATTGTCTGGACTGCGGCGCCTGTGTGGAAGAATGTCCCACCAATGCAATCAATCTGGAAGAGTGAAAAAATTAAACTGACGGGGTCGCCCCGTCAGTTTTTTGTGCCATGGGTTATATAATCTTCAATCATCATCTGGCCGGCTATCAGTCTGGCCACTTCCGGGCCGCTGCCAACACTGTCCTTGTCCGGCGGCCGGCAGATCTTACCGGCAATGCGCAGCTGGATAGGTTTAAGCCGGCAGGCCAGGATTTGTGCTTCTTCGTTGCCGGCGGCCCCCGCATGGGCTGTGCCTCTAAGGGCGCCCATGACGATGATGTCCCCGGTGGCTGTAATCTCTGATCCCGGGTTGACATCGCCCAGGACGATTACATTGCCCTGAAAGTGTATTTTTTGGCCTGACCGTAAACTGCGTCCGATAAGCAGGCCGGGTTCGGCCAGTTCTTTTTCGCTAACACCGGCAGCAGGCAAGGATGTTGCGGCATCTCTGGCTGCTGCCGGTGTTTTTGCCTGCAGAGGCAGAGGAGTGACAGGGGCCGGTTTTTTTTCCGGCTGCCAGTCAATCTGTTCGTCCGGCACAAGACCGTGTTCCCGGCAGATATCCTGGAGTTCCAGGGTTTCTTCTAAGGAAAGCGGTTTTTTATCCAGGTAAAAAGTGAATTTGGCGCCTTTAAAGAAACTGCCGGCTGATTCAATTTTAGCTCGTAGTGAAGATTTGAGTTCCTCAAAATCGCGGGTTGAATCGACGCAGATGACCAAACCCTTCCTGGTTCCCTTGATATTGATTATTTCACCTGCCATAACCCGGCCCTCCTAGTTAATTATGGTATAGGTATAATTTTCGACTCGAATTTACATTTTCCTGCAAATAAATATGTGTTTTAATCATAGTTTACTTTTATAGGGGAAGGTTTAAAATCCGAATGACATCGCGGAGTGAGCTTAGTCCTGCTACACGGAGCGAGGAGAAAAAGAGTCTGGCCGGTTCCCCGAACCTTCACTGTAAAATACGGAACAGACCTTTTTCTCCGAGCGCAGTGTTAGCAGGACTGCGAACGTAGCGCCAGTCATGAGGATTTTAAACCTTCCCCTATCTACTTCTTCTTCTGATAGCTGGCGTATTCCCTTTCGAGTTTGGGGTCGTAACCGGCTACCATGTTGCGACCGTGATTTTTGGCGTAATATAAAGCATTGTCTGCCCGCTGGACAAACAGGGTTTTGCTCAATTCCGGTTCATATTCGGCAACACCGATGCTGACAGTTACCGGGTCTTTGAAAATGCCCCGGCGGTCGTTGGTAGAGGTTTCCTCAATCCGTGACCGGATGCGTTCAGCAATCCGCATTGTGACATCATGCCTGCAGTGGGGGAAGATAATGGCGAATTCTTCACCGCCGTACCGGCAGACAGAATCTTCAGACCTGACATTCCTCTTTAGGATGTTGCCCAGTTCCCTTAACACGGTGTCCCCATATACATGACCATAAGTGTCGTTAACCCTCTTAAAGTGGTCTATATCCAGGATAAGCAGGGACAGCGGTTCGCGGGAAACATTGTAAAAAGCGATTTCCTCATCCAGTTTTTGCTGGAAATACCGGAAGTTGTACAGGTTGGTACAGGGGTCAATGATGGCCTGCTCCCGGAGCGCCTGAAACAGCTGGGCATTGCTGATAGCGATGGAAGCCTGGCTCGACAGGGAGTAAACCAGTTCGATTTTGTCCGGGGTCAGCTGCATGCTTTTATACATGGTGTGAATATTGAGGAAACCGATGACTTTTTTTCGGGAAACCAATGGTACCGAAAGAATCAGCGGTATGGCCAGGTTTTCTGTTTCGTCAAAAAACCGGGGGGTCCGTTTTTGCATAATGTCCTGAAACAGGCTGTCCTGTAATTTAGCGTAGTAGATATAGAAGTTTTCAATGTCTTTTGCTGACAAACCATGATGTTCAGCAATCCGCAGGGTGCCGTCAGTTTCGTCCACCAAAACTATAGATACACCCTGGGTGTTTACAAGGGTGGTTAACACCTGTAAAATTAAAGATAGAATTTCCTGCAGTTCAAAAGTTGAGGTGATGGCCGTGTTAATTTCGCGGAACAGCCTGCTTTCAAAGACGGTCCGCTCCAGCCGGGAAGCAAGCCCGCGGCTTTCCTTGCGGGCCGACTGCAGTTGATTTACCAGCGTCCGGGCTTTGTCGGATATCAATATTTTTGTTTTTGCGGGTTTTGTATGCTTTACCATGGTAACCTCCTAGCAAGGAGTGACATTTTTTCTTCTTATTCTCCAAAAAACCTCAAAAACCTTCTCGGAGGTGATGCCATGACTGATCCGTCATCGGAAAAATTCATTGTGCGGGCCGATTATTTTAGCAAAGTTGTGACCAATGCCAGGATTCAGTTTTGGTTCCCTCAAAACAGAGGGAATATTATCATTGATAAGGATGTTTTGACTTACAGTACTTTCGGCAAAAACGAAATTTTTTTGCAGATACCGTTAAAAAAAATTATCAAGGTTAAAACGGAAACCCTGCGGCCGGGTAAAAACCGTTGGGTTTCGGGCTTGGCAGGCTCCCCTTATTACCTATTGTTCTGGATCCCGTTCTGGAACAGGTACATACTTAATTTAACGATACTCGACGATCAGGGGTTTCCCTGGGAGCATTTTTTCCGGCTGAAGACAAAAAAAATTACTGCTGAAACCTTTGCCATCATCAAAAAGGCCACAGCCAGATAAAGGTGATATTAATGTCATATGAGTTGCTGACAGCAAAAGAATATTGTGTGGTTACTTTTAATTCCACCCAGTCGGCCCTAATGGGAGAAAAGCATCTGGTAGAAAAGGATGTGCACCTGATTGTCATCCCTACCCCCCGGGAAATATCGGCCGACTGCGGATTGGCCTTAAAAATTTACTGTCCGGACCTGGAACTGGTCCGGGAGGAACTGGCCGCGGCAGACATCCCCGCCGGTGGTTTCTTCAGGTTGAAAAAAACAGACCACGGCATTACGGTTACGGAAGTCGGTGTTTAAAGATGACGAAAACCAAAATCCTGGTGGTGGATGACGACCGGCATATATGTGAACTGGTAAAACTTTACCTGAATGACGATTTTGACGTTGACACCGCCTCTGACGGTGAATCGGGGCTGGAAAAAACAAGAAGGGACTGCCCGGACTTATTGATCCTGGACATTATGCTGCCCAAAGTAAACGGCCTGGAAGTCTGCCGGGAAATCAGGGAACATTTTGACCTGCCGATTATCATGCTGACGGCAAAAGGTGAGGAAACGGACAAAATCCTTGGCCTCGAACTGGGCGCAGATGACTATATCACCAAACCCTTCAGCCCGCGGGAACTGGCAGCCAGGGTCAGGGCCGTGCTGCGCCGGGTCCGGCAGCCGGCGGCTGAAAGCGCTAACGTGCTGCGGTTTACCGGATTATATCTGAATGCTGATACCCACCGGGCCGAAATAAACGGAGAGAATGTTGAACTTACGCCCAAGGAATTTGAGATACTGTGGCACCTGGCTAAAAACCCGGCCCGGGTTTTCGCCAGGGAACAGATATTGGACCAGGTATGGGGCTGGGAGTTTGCAGGTGACGCGCGGGCCGTGGACTCCCATATCAAACGGCTGCGCAAAAAGCTTGAAGCAGTAGCCGGCGCCAGGACATACATCCACACGGTATGGGGCCTGGGCTATAAATTTGAGGTGCGGGGACATGATGAAAGGCCGGCTTTTTACTAAACTGATGCTGACCTATACTGCCGTAATCGTTGCCGTGCTTACTGTACTCGGCTTTTTGCTGCCCTTTTTGCTGAACAACTATTTTATTTATAATAAAAAGACGGAGTTGATCGTCAAAGGCAGCAACATTGTTAATTTAATCAGGCCGCTTTTGGTGGAAAAGCGGGATCCGGCCATGTTGGTGAATCTGCTGAACAGCGCTGACCGGAACATGGGGGCGGAGGTCTGGATTATCGACCGGAACGGTTCGGTGATTACGGCTTCCGCAAACCATCTGCGGCATGAAGGCGATACCCTGGAACCGAGAGACATCGAAAACCTGCGCCAGGGCAAAACCAGTATCCGGGAAGGCGAGTCACAGTTTTACAATGAAAAGGTGTTATGGGCTGTGCTGCCGGTGCAAAACCGGGGAGAGGTTATCGGCGGGGTGATCCTTTATTCGCCGGTAATGGGGATTAGCCTGACCATGGCTAAAGTTAAAAACCTTTTTATATATTCGGCGGTTGTTTCCATTATTTTTGCCTCTCTTATTGCCTATTTTTTTTCCAGGTCTGTATCCCGGCCGCTGCAGGAGATGAACCTGGTCGCCCACCGGGTGGCAGAAGGCAGGTTCGACGAGCGGGTGGATGTGTGCTCCGGTGATGAAATCGGACAGCTCGGACATTCTTTTAACTTTATGGCCGGCCAGATTGAACGGCACGAAAAAATGCGCCGGGAGTTTGTAGCCAATGTTTCTCATGAGCTGAGGAGTCCGCTTACTTCTGTTCAGGGGTTTATTGAGGCGCTCATGGACGGCAAGGATAAAACCCCGGAGGACAGGAAAAGATACCTGGATATCGTTCACACAGAGACCATGCGGTTAATCAGGCTGGTTAACGAACTGCTTGACCTCTCAAGGGTAGAAGAGGGCATAGTAAGATTGAAGTTGAAAGAAGTGGACCTGGCCGGGGTAATTGACAATGTGCTGAAAAAATACAGGCCGGTGTTGGAGGAACGCAGTATCCGGGTGATCAAGAAACTCCCGCCGTCACTGCCGGAGCTTAAAGGCGACGGGGACCGGATCCAGCAGGTGCTGAACAACCTGCTGGACAATGCCATCAGATATTCGGAAAACGACACTGAAATTGTCATTGCCGTTGAAGATAGCGCCGGGAACGTAAAAATAACCGTGGAGGATCATGGCAAGGGGATTCCGGAGGAAGAACTGCCTTATGTCTGGGACCGTTTTTATAAAGTTGACAAGGCCAGGTCCCGGAACGCCGAAGGCACCGGGCTGGGCCTGGCCATCGCCCGGCAGATTGTGGAGCAGCACGGCGGCAGGGTTGAAGCCGAAAGCATCCCGCTACAGGGTTCAAAGTTCAGTTTTTCGCTGCCTATGTATAAAAGTCCCACCAGGTAAGCAATCTAAGAAAAAATACCTGAGGAGGGACTTTATGTATTTCGGCAGGAAGATAATGATTTTTGCTCTGCTCCTGGTTTTTATACCGGTCGTTGCCGGATGTTCCATATCCATGGGGGGAAGTCCCCAGAAAAAGCCGGAAACCACTAGGGAAGACGTCGAGTCTATGGTCAAAGAGGAGATGAAATCACCCGAAACCAAGAAAACCATTGAGGAGGCCGTGGCCACTCAGCAGTTGGAGGACCTGCTGGAGGCGCCGGAAGCCGATAAGCTGATGGAGGACAAGATGATGGAGAACATCGAGGGTCCCAAAGTCAGCAAAGCCATCCAGGAACAGCTCAAGAACGCCCTCAAGTCACCGGACAGTCAAAAAGTCCTGCAGGAGCAGGTCAATAAAGCCATGAACACCCCAGATGTCCAGCAGAACCTGCGCACTATGGTCCAACAGGTAATGAT
>JBMOPI010000115.1:0-7832 GCA_049324975.1 Bacillota bacterium | reverse complement strand
CCGGCCGGCGGGCAATATCCCGGTTTTTCAGCAGCCCGGCAACACCGCCTATTTCAACGAAACAGCCGTATGCCAATATTACTTTAACGATACCGGTCAGCCTGTCCCCTGCCTTAATCCGGTCAAGCAGCAGGGCGGCTTTTTCCATTCTCGCTGCTTTTCTGGATAACAGCGGGCTTGGTCCCTCGAAACCTATGATCTTAAAATCTATTACCTGGCCGATAAAACCATCCAGAGCAACTTTGCGGTCAGGGTCTACCTCCGCCGCAGGAACAACACCCGTCCTGCATCCCAGGTCTACAAGCAGCCGGTCGCCTTCCCTGCCAACGACCCGGCCGGAAATAATATTCTGGCTCTGAAATGCCAAATGCAGTTCAGCGTCCGTGAAGTAACCTTTGTCGATGGGCGGCGCCAGCAGTTCATTGATGCTAACCTTCTGCTGACCTGTAAAACCCTCCAGCAAATCAAGATTTGCTATACTGCACATACCAATCCCCCCGCATGTTAACTCTAAACATCATGATAATCCAGGGTTGACCTGCTCTCAACCAACAGCGTCCGGCTGCGTTTGAACAGCTGCAGGTAAATATCCACGGTCATGGTAACATCCAGCTGCACCTGCTGCGAACTAACCTGCGTAACGTCGAAACGGGTAATTCTGACCGGACTCTTTAAAAAACTGTCACGGACCGGGATAAGAGCGCTGTCCAGATTAAAATTATTCCGCAGAATTTGCCTGAACTGCTCCTCCGCCAGTGCCCGGTCGACTTTCAGCACCTTGTCCTCCAGGGCCTGCCTGTCCAGGGCAAAAGCCAGCGCCGCCGGCCCGCCCACATCAGCTGTTTCCTGAATCCTTTCGCCTACCAGGTCATAAGTAAATAAGTCCATTAAACCAAGAATTATCGTGATACTGATAAACAGTATAGCTATGGCCAGGATACCGGTAAACCCTCTTTCATCCGACGTAAAATGCCCAACTTTCCCTGTTTCTTTTTTTATCCCGGCCATCACCTGAACTTCCTTTCGGAAACTGCCCTTGCTTCGATAAAAAAGTCACTGGTCTTAATACTGACCGGCAGGATCCGGGATACCAGCCAGTCATGACGCGCACCCAGCTTCAGGTAAACGGGGCTGCCATAATCAACCCGCTCCAGCCGGCCGTACTGATCGCTGCGCACAGGCGTCTCCCTTTCACTGGTGGCCATAAGGATGCCATGGGGCTTAAACCCCTGTTTACTGCCGGTGGCATTAATTTTGGCCTTGACCGGGGCCGCGTTCAGTTCGTTGTAGCCACCGTAAATTGCCATGCTTCGGATTCCTTCACGGGTCAGTTTATTCAGGTGGTACCATTTTAATCCTACCTGGAGGATGTCAACGGCAAAAACAAAGGTATACAAAATAAGGATTAACCAGATTATCGCCTCAACGGAAAGAAAACCTTTATTTTCCCGCAACTTCGCCAAGACCATATTTTTCACCCCGAACACTCCCCACTACCCACTCCCCACTACCATATTGGATTACTGTATGAATTTATTAACCTCGGTAGTCCCCCGGCCAAACAATCCTGTTATCGCATCCCGGAAAGTCCAGGCGGCCACTGAGATAACCACAACTATGCCGATAAATAGCAGTACTTCCGTAGTGATAAACCCTTCCTCTTTTTTAACCTGCTCCTTCCACCGGCGTAAGAGCTGCTGAATTTTTGAATACCATCTCACTTCAATCCCTCCTTCTTCTCAGAAATTGGACAAATTACCAAACTGCAGGACGGTAGGCAGACCGACCAGAGCCAGGATAATAATAATGGGCACAAAGGGCGCCAGGAGTGACAACATCCGTTTTTTTTCGATTTTGGCCTCCAGCAATTTGAGTTTTAACAACCGCAGCCTGTCCGCCAGGTGGCCAAAAGAGTCCTTGGCACTTTCCCCCAGGTGCATGGAAAGCTTCACCAGGCTTACGAATTCCTTCACTTCAAAAAGTCCGCTCTTTTCGGCCAGGCGGTCCAGGGCGTAATCCATGTTACCGACCACGTTGGCGTCCTGAATAAAACTCCTGAGCAGCGGCCTGATATAAGGACCGGCATGGTCAAGGCTTTCCATAAAAGCCCGGTCCAGGGTAAGGTCGGCGTAAAGCTTGGCCTGGACCACCTCAACAAAGTCCGGGAATTCGGCGATTATGCCGTCTTGTACTCTCTTTACCCGGCTTAATATGAAACTGTCAACTATAAAAAAACCGGTGAAAAGAGCCAAACCGGCCAGCACTCTAAGTTCCGGTTTGCCGGTAACCCAAAGCAAAACCGCCGCCAAAGCGCCCGTTATCCATGCCAAAAGGCGTAAGGCCTGGACCTGCGGCACTGTAAGGCGGCGGGACCAGCCAACAAGTTCCAGGTCATTCTGCAGGGAACGTTTGGCCTGAAAAGGGAAATAAGGCAGCAGGTATTTAATCACCGGCTCCGTCAACCGGTGTATAATGTCCTCTTCCGCCTGCCTTTTAAACAGCCTGGCCAGTTCCCGGCGGCGCCGTAGGTGGTAGCCGCGCAGGCTTTTAAACAGGGCCTGGAACAGGCTGCTGATAAACCAAAAAGTGGCCAGGGATAAAAGGGTCAACAGCAGGTAAAGCATACCGGCACCTCCTTAATCATCGACCGGGGCAGTCAGCCGGACAAAAAACCACATTGTCGCCAGCAATCCTGTCACTGCCCCGGACATAATCTTCCGGCCCATGGCGTTCTCCGTCAAATAGTTAAAATAACCGGGGTTACCCCAGGACATAAACAGAAACAGCGGTGGGATTACTCCAACAAAAAGGGAAAAGATCATTTTGGGGGCGGCCAGCTGCTTATTAAGTTCGGCCGCATTGCGTTCCCGTTCTTCTGCCTGGCGGTAAGCCACCGCCAGGAGCCGCCGGCGGTTGTCCCGGGTCCCGAGCTGTTCGGCCAGGAGAGCGTTTTCAATATGCCGGGTCAAAAAACGGTTGTCAACCCTTACAGCCAGGTTGGTCAGCGCCTCTTTAAGCGGCACACCCATCCTGATTTCCGCCAGGGTTTCCGTAAACTCGGAATAAAGGGGTTCCGCCCCGGCCAGTTCATGGGTTGTGAACTCTAATGATGCGGCTATGTCTTTGGTCAGGATAATCCGCTCGGCCCACATTTTTAAAGCTGAGCCAATATATTTGTAAACCATGGCCTGGCGGCGGTGCCGGATAATCTTTACCGCCTGCCACGGGAAACCCAGGCCGGTTACCGGCAGCAGCAGGGTCAGCGCCCCGTTGTTCAGCGCCCGGCCGGTGAAGAAACCGGCCGCTCCGAAAACAAGGCAGACAGCGAGGAATTCATGATAATGCAGTTTAAAACCTGCCCTTAAAAGCGCAAGTTCCACCCTTTGCTTATGACCCGCATTTACCCTGGCCGATAACCGGGCATCCAGCTGTTTACGCAGCACTTCCTGCCTGCATAAACCGGCCAGCTGCCACTTCCTGAACTGCCGCATGGTACCGGGACCGTTCCATTCCCTGATTACTGCCAGGACCATGAAGGCAGCAGCCAGCATGATGTTTAATTTCAACACGTTGGCAACCTCCCGAAATGTTCAACTACTACCGGGTCGGCTCCTTTGGTAAGGAACTTTTCCTGCATCCGTTCACTTATGGCGCCCACCCGCCGGAACTGGCCGGCCTTGAAATCAAAACGGAAAATGGGGTTTACCGTTACGTCGTGATTGCGGTAATCGTAACCCAGTTCTGTTACAGCTACAATTTTCCTGCCGATCCTCTTATTGCTGGCCTTCCGGATTACAAAGTTCACGCTCCGGGCAATTTTCTGCAGGGCCATGGTGACATTCATCCCGGATACGTAAGTAAGGTATTTTTCCATCAGCCGGTTGACCACATCATGGGGCCCGCCGGCATGGATGGTGACAAAAGTGCTGTGATCTGTTTCCATGGCCTCAATAGCTCCTACGGCTTCCGGCCCCCGGACTTCACCGATCACTATGTAATCCGGCTTTTTCCGCAAAGCCGTGTAGACCAACCGGTCCAGCGGCACGGCAATCGCCCTGTTCTCCGATTTCCTGGCGACCAGTTCCACCACATGCGGATTGGCCAGGTTCAGTTCCCTGGTATCTTCACAGACAATGATCCGCCGGTCGGCCATAAATTTCTCACAAAACACTTTTAAATCTGTCGATTTGCCGCTGCCGGTCTGGCCCGCCACCACACAGTTACCCCGGCCGTCAACGATCAGCCGGATGAATTCAGCCATTTCAGCAGACATAATATTGCCGGCAATCAAATCGTCAACAGTGAGGGCGAATTGGCCATGTTTCCGGATGTCCAGGCTGAAATCCCGGACAGATATAGCCGGGTGGGTCACATTCCCCCGGTGTTCGCCGATTTCAAAATCAACGATGGTTTCCTCACCCAGATTGATGGTTTTGCCGGCTTCCCGAAGCAGCCGCTCGATAAAATGGGCAAAATGCTGCGGGCTGCGAAAAACCTTCCGGTAAACCTCTTTTTCGCCGCCCCCCTGCCTGCGCTCAATAAAAACAGTCCGGTAATCCACGCAGTGGATATCGGTAACGTCAGGATCCGCCATGGCGTCACTCAAAGGACCGTAGCCGCAGATATCCTCCACGATATCCCCGGCGGCCGCGGTAATTTCGGGGTAACCGTAAATCCTCAGGGAACTGCTCAACAGGTACGCGGTAATGTTGGCCCTCACCGCCTCGCTGCTGTCCCGGAGATCGGTGGCGTTCCTGATCTGCATTACCCGGCTGATATGGTCCCGGCAGAGTTCGATGGCCTCTTCAATTTTTATCTGCCTGCCGGCCCGCCGGTTATACATCTCCCGGTGAAAATCCAGGCCGCTCTCAATCCCGCTCATATCCCTACCGCCGCTCCCTTACCGGAAAAAAACCGGCTGAAAACTCCTTTTGATGCGGAAGCTTCAGGCCCTTTGACCGGGTGGATACAGCCGGCAATTTTCAGGATCTGCCGCCGTACCCCGGCTGTCTCGGCGGCGGCGCTCAGGATAACCGGCTCGGCCCGGAAAGTGGCATTGATCATGGTGATGTCGTCAAGCTTAGGGATTACCGCAAACAGCTCTATCCCCAGCCACTTCTCCACATTTTGTGGCGTGATATCGGCTCCGGCAACCCCTTTGTTCAGGACCCATTTTACTTTGTTGATAATCCCGAGTGTATTCAGGTCCCTGAAATAACGCCCATTGTTCTTAATGTTGTTAAAATCGAGGTCTAATATGTAAAAAACCATGGCCGCCATTTCCAGCATAACCTTGGTGGTTGTATGGTAAAGGCTGCTGTTGCTGTCTACAATAACATAGTCGTATAAGTCATATACGGTTTCAATGATATATTTGTAATCCTCCGGCCTGGTGCCGGCCACTTCGCCGATGGTGAGATTGGAACCCGAAAGCACATGGAGGTTGGGAATTTTCGGATATGGTATAAAACACGACTTAATAGTTCCCCTGACCTCTTCCAAAAGGTTCGGGTCAGCGGTGTTTTCCCTGCCGCTGAGTCCTTCCACCACCATTTTGGCGGCATTGATAGCCCGCTTCAGGTTATTTTTTTCATTTTCCAATCCGAGCAAGGTGCCGATACTCAGGTTTTGCAGGTCTGCTTCCACCAGCGCGACTTTAGGCGGCCGGCCTTCTAAGGGGGCGCCGTACTTTGCCAGCGCCAGCGCCAAGTTAGTAGCGGTAAAGCTTTTGCCGGTACCCGGTTTGATACTGGAGAAAACGGCCAGATTGTTATTGACCCGGACATCCTGCCCTTCCGCCGGCCCGGCCTCAAGGGTAATGTTGCCGCCGCGGCAGGATGTGTCCTCAACATTGAGGAGGAGGTATTTCATCTCCGACATTGTCCTGGGATTGTCAAGGAGGAATTTTAATACTTGTGTGTTCAGGGATTCTTCATGATAAATATCATAGATACCGGCGGACACCAGCATACCCAGCAGCAGTTGGCGCTCCCGGTCCCTAGGGTCCAGGGCGCCGGCGAGGAAAACAATCCGCGTTTTTGCAGGGTGCCCGGCCAGCTGCAGGATGGTTTCAAAAAGGTTTTCATCACCTGCCAGGCGTTCGGATACCACCACAATATCAGCCGGTGTCAGGGGTACCATCCGGGCCAGCAAACCGCGGTTATCAATAACGGACAGTACACTGTAACCCTCAATGCGGTTTAAAGCCTCATCGATCTCCGGGATGCCGGTGGCGGCAATAATGGTTTTTATCATGTGTGATTCACCTACCTGTTCCTACCGTTGTCAACTTTTTCCGGCAGCGGCATATTGGGTGCGGACCTGTAGTCCGGCGCTGTTTTTCCGGGAACTGTCGGCATGGTCGTTGTGGCGGCGGCTGCCGTCTTCGGCGGCACTGTGGCGGTTACCGCTTTTCCCGGCGCCGGGTCGGCGGCAGCCGGGGACGGTTCAGCCCCGGCAGCGTTTTCAGGGTAGACAGCGATATCAATTTTCCCCCGGTTCTTATAAAACACAATCTGTTTGGCCTGTTCCGGTGTCACAGCCACGGTAATCACCGCGGGGACCCGCTTGCCGGTCCCGGAATCACCCCCCCCTTCCCCTGTCTCTTTCCCAGGATTATTGAGGGGCACAGCTTCACTGTTCCGGACATCCAGGACACGTATCCTGCGGATAAAAATATCACTGCGGGCAGTATTGGCGGCGCTGTCCTCCATATAGTAAATCAGGTCCACGCGATCACCGGGCTTGAGGGCGCCGCCGTTAGACCCGGCGAGGTCCACCTCAAAAGACTGTTTGCGCATATCGCCTTTCATCATGAATTCCGGAGCCAGGGACTTTTCATCAAGGAGTTTGGCAATAAAAACCGGTTCTCCTTTAACAACTTCCGAACCGGTGTATTTGCCCAGCACCGCCTTCATATCCCGGGCCATTGCCCGTGATACCGCAGAGTCGGGCACCGTTACCACGGTTAACATATTTTCAGTGACTCTAGTGTGCCGGGGGATATCCCGGCTGAAAACAATTACACCGGTAGGTTTTGTCCGGTTTTCCGTGTATAAATATGTCCCCCCTACAATAGCAGCTACCAGGGCAGCCTGGAGCAGCAAAACAATCAACCTTTTCAAAATTCTACCTCCCCAGAATTTTTTTCAGCAGGCCTTTTGGTTGCACTTGTCTGGTCAAAGTTAACGGATTTATCCCTCCGGCAAGATGTTCCAGCGCCTCCCTGTAAGACTGGCACCGGCAGTCAAGGGCTGCCGGCAGCCCGGTCTGAGCCAGGCTTGAAGGAAGCCGGAAAGTTTCCGGAAGGCTGAAGTCCGCTTCCCGGCCTATTAATTCCTCAAAATCCGGAGCGTAATTGCCTGTACACCGGTTATATACAAACTGCAGCTTTTTTTCCGCTCCCGGAGCCCAGGCGGGCAGTTTTTCCATGGCTAACCTCGTATGTGCCAGGAGGGCAAAATCCCCGGTAACGGAACATAATATGTGGTTACAGGTCTTAAGTCCGGCCGTTATAAGCGGATGATCAAGACCGGGAGCCAGGTCCATCACCACCACGTCATATTGATGATGAAAAACCAGGGCTGTAAGCAGATTACGCAGGTCTTCATAGCTGCCGGGAGATTTCGTGCTTTCATTGACCAGGTAGGCCTGGGAAAAAACCAGCAAATCGAGGTTGGGCGGCAGTTTTTTTAGTATCCGTCCGGTGAGGCCGGTATCATCATAAGTCTTTACGCGCCTGTTAATCAATGCCTCTTCAAAAGAGGCGGGGTCCCTGAGCACCGTTTCGATGCCCTTGTCCAGCCCATATAGGGACAACCATATGCCTATTA
>JBMOPI010000114.1:0-7841 GCA_049324975.1 Bacillota bacterium | reverse complement strand
GGATATAGGGGTTGCTCTTTTCATAAAGGGTATGGGCTGCCACCGAGGTAACGGTGCACCGGCGCTCCGGGTTAAGAGGTTCCAAAAGAAAATGGTCCCGCCGCAGATAACCGATCATGCAGTCACTCCCGCTGCCGGGAATAGCCGCGATGGAAGCGCACTCCAGGATTTTGCCCATGTGCAGGGCCAGTCCGGGGTCGAAGCCTTTCATAACCGGATAGGCGGCAAAAATCGCCGGGTCATAGGAACGGCCGGCCACCACCACCCGGGCCCCGGCCTCCAGGGCTTTGATAAATGGTTCCAGCCCCATCTGGCCGACAATGTGGGTGCTCTCCCGGATATCTTCCATAGTAATAGGTTTACCCGGCTGCAGGATTTTAATTTCTCCCCCGGCTAATTTAGAGAGCAAAAAATCCTTGTCCAGTTCACCGTGAATGACCGCCATTTTAAAGTGCAGGCCCTCTTCAGCCGCCACTTCCCTGATGATTTCCAGGCACCACTTAAGGTGGGGTCCGGCGCCGGAACCGCCTGCAGAGCCGATAACAACCGGTATCTGCCGTTCACTGCCGGCCTTCAGCATCAGGGCAAGGTCCCTCTTGACTGCCCGCCGGTCCGTGAAGGATACCCCGGCGCCCAGGTAATATGGGCCGGGGTCGGTGGACCCGGCGTCAACACCAATGATATGCGGGCTGCGGGCCAGCCCGGCTGCAAAAGATTCTGTCGGAAAACCGTAGCCCAGGATAGCAGTTGGCGAAAGGACGCGAATTTCATCCATTGTTTAATCCACCTCTGTTTAGCGGTTTACACCGCCGGTAAATATACTACCGGCCCACGGAATAAGTTTTCCCCTCCCGGGCCACGATAACCCGCCGGCCAAAGCCTTCTGCGGCTTCCCTGGCGGTTAAGGTCAAATCATATTCCGGCCAGAAATGGGTAATAATCAGCTTCCTCACCCCGGCCCGCGCCGCCACTTCCCCCGCCTCCCGGGCAGTCAGGTGGCCGACTTCGGTATAATCCTTTTCCGCTTCCTGGACACTGGCTTCGCAAAGGAAAAGGTCTGCCCCCCGGGCCCATTCCGCCAGGCCCGGAAAATTTTTGGTGTCGGCAGAATAAACAAAACGGGCCGATCCCTCAACAGCAATCGAATACGTCGGCAGGGGGTGATGCACCCGGGCGGCCGTTATATTAAGCGGTCCCGCTTCCACTGCCCGCACCTCGCCGGAAAAACCCCGCCGGTTAACAATGGGCAGGTCTTTAAAGTTTATGATTTTAAAAGCATCTGTATACTTCAGAAAAGGCTCAAAGGCCTCTTCCGGCAGTCCCGGCAGGTACAGGCCGAGCTTTTCCCGGCGCGAACCGTCCCTGATGCTGCCGGCAATGGCATGGCGCAAACTGTACAGGTCCAGGTAATGATCCGGGTGCAGGTGGGAAATGATTACGGCATCCAGCTGCCGGAAGTCCAGGTGCTTCTGCAGGGCTGACAGCACGCCATTCCCGCAGTCAATCAGGATATTCATGCCCCGGTCGTGTATCAAGTAACCCGAACACGCACCGCCGGCCCGCGGGTAGGGGGCCCAGCAGCCCAAAACCGTCAGTTTCATACAAGTCCTCCTCCGTGTACACAGCAGCCAATGGCCCCATTGTATTGAGGATGTTCGGGGACGACCACCTCAACACCCATTTCCCGGGCAATAATCCGGCGGAGGGCCTGGTTATGGGCAACACCGCCCGTAAACACAACAGTGTCGCTGGCCAGCTGGCGCAGCATGGGCTGGATGCGTTTGAAAATAGTATAATTTACCCCGGCCGCAAGGCTGTCCACCGGCACACCTTCAATAATTTTACCGATTAGTTCGGATTCGCCGAAAATGGCGCAGGTGGAACTGAGGTCCACCGGGTCGCCGGCATGACTGCTGAGTTCGTCCAGGGTGATGCCGAGCACCGCCGCCATGTTTTCCAGGTAGCGGCCGGAACTGGCGGCACAGCGGTCATTGGTCTGGAAGTCGACCAGCCGGCCGGCCCGCACCAGCACTACCTTGCTGTCCTGGCCGCCCAGGTCCAGAAGGGTAAAATCACGAAGCCCGGTCTGCCATACGGCGCCCAGGGCATGGGCCTTAATCTCCGGGATTTCCTCCCCGCCCACCAGGGCTGCGGCATTGCGCCCGTAACCTGTGGAGACCAGCGACTCTATTTGGTTAAAGCCCAGCCGGGAAAAATCCACGGCCAGCCGATCATTTTCTTTGTGTACATATTCTTTGTAAAAAGCTATCGTGTCATAGCTGTTAAGGGCGGCAATCCGCCCGTTTTCTGATACGGCGGTTTTCACCTGCCGGCTGCCCAGGTCAATTCCGATATGCAAGTTAGTCACCTCAGCATCTCCACAAAGGCATCGATCCTCATCTTGGTCCGGGCGTCCAGGCGCAGCGGCTTGTCCCCTTCAAGGGTGAGGACCGGCACTTTTATTTTTTCCCTGATAATCAGGTCCTGAATCTGGCGGTAGCAAAAGCTCTGGGCATAATGGATGATGCCGTCCAGCCGGCGCTGTTCCACCTCTTTTAAAACGTCCTGCAGGCGCCAGAAAATGTCGTAAGGGTATGTATATAAAAGGTATTGCTCAACGATATCGTCAGCTTCATAAGGCATGCTGAACTGCCGCTGGATCTCGTTAAAAACCACCCTGGCCCCTCGGGATTCCAGGTACGGGTAAAGGTCCGTCATGATGGGTGGGACGCCAATGTAGCCGAGGCGGACAGGGGCGTCGATTTCTGGTTTGGCATTAATCCCGGCCAGGAAATCTTCCGCTTCCCGGGCAAATTTTTCCGGTTCACCGTTAAAATCACTGCAGGACACCTGCCAGAGGTGGTTCTCAAACCCGCTGACCTTGTTCCCCTGCCAGGTACACTCGTCAATTTTATGCACCAGGCCGCGGACCCGGTCCAGCCGTTCCTTCCATTGATTAACCTCAGGCAGGCAAACCCCGAAAGCGGCCATCAGCTTTTCTATCTGCAGTTTCAGCATGTCACGGTCCCGGTCAAAAGGGAAAGCGAAAGGGATGATCTCCACCCCGCGCAGGTGCAGGGTTTCCATCAGGGCGTGGGTATTGCTGCAGTCGCCCTGGGTCACCGCCACCACCCGCCGGATTTCCTCGCTGTTGATGACGGTAGTGTAAATGCCCTTGATCCAGGCGCAGAGGTTGCGGGGATAACCGGCCAGCTCCGCTTCTTCCACCAGGCTCTGCGGGTTGTCATGGGTGATGAAAATGTTATTCAGGTCCACCGGCGTCCATCCGGCGGCAAAAATAACCTCTACCGGGATGGTGGTGGTGAGGCCGGCTTTTTTGTTCATCTAGTATCCCTCCATTAGTATTAGGGAATGGGGTGGGTAGCGAGTACACAGTCAGTATAGGTATGCAGTTTAAAATCCGAATGACATTGCGTAGTTGAGCATAGTCCTGCTTTACGGAGCGAGTAGAAAAAGAGTCTGGCTGGTTCCCGCATTCTTGCCGAAATACAGAACAGACCTTTTTCTGCGAGCGGAGTATTAGCAGGACTGCGAAACGAAGCACAGTCATGAGGATTTTAAACTGTACACCTTACTTATTTTTGTGTACACTATTCTTTCGCCTCAGTAGAGCCAATGTCCTGCTCATTTCGTTGGCCACCACCATGTAAGCCTCGTCCACGCCCATGCCGGGCTTGGCCAGCATCTGGTCCGGGCCGGTAGCCAGGGCGATATGTACGCATACCTGTGCCGAGCGGTCGGTTTCATTGCAGGTACCGCCAAGGTAGGCGCCGGTGCCTTTGCTTTTGGCATACAGGACAGCTGTAATAGTGTTGTTGATACCGCCTAAATCCGGGGTTTTAATCTGTACCATGTCGGCCGCGCCGGCATCCACGAATTCTTTTATGTCTTCCCAGGTGTTGCACCACTCATCGGCGACAATCTCCACGGGCACCCCGTTTTGCCGCAGCTTCCGGCGCAACCGGAGCAGGGCCTCGATCTGGCCGGGTTTACTGCCGGCATCCACCGGCCCTTCTATCCGTAAACGAAGTGGGCGGGCAGCCCGGCCCAGTGCTGCCAGATAATCGGCCATGCGGTCAGTGTCGTCGTTAAACGCCAGGCCGACAGTGCCGTATACGTCTATATGCAGAACAGGCTCATAACCAGGTTCGCCCAGCTCCTGCACCCGGTTCGTAAGCCAGGCGACATATTCAAGCAGGAGTTCCCCCTGCCGGCCCAGTTTTGTCTCCACGTTGTTGATCAGGCCGTGGGGCAGCACCTGCACCCTTTTCAAGATTGCCTTATCGGCATTGATGTAACGGTCATCCCCAGTCTGGGCAAAAATTGGCACAGGGCGGTCAGCCAAAACAGTGTTATACTCTTCGGCCACCACTTCGGCCATGGTCAGGCGGCGGGCCCTGGCCACCGCGTCCAGCAAAGCCTGTGTCACGCCGTAGCGGATAGCGGTATGCATAGGGCTGCCATCGGGCCGGCGGAGAGTATCGAACTCCTCCGCTATGGAACGGAAATCCCGTATAACATGGCCTTTGAGCCTTGGTACCATTTCCGTCTCCATAAGCGGGATAAAATCCCGGGCCAAAAAGAGCGGGTCCCGCCCGCCGGCGCCGGAATACTGTACCGCCGCGCAGTCCCCGTAAGCTAACTGCCCGTCTTCAAGTAAAAGCATTACCGAAATGGATTCCCCCCGCTGCCGGACAGCAGTAAAACCGGGCGTGCGCGGTTCCCCCCGGAGGGCAAAACCGTCCGCTTCAGCGCCTGCTTTAATCGCTTTCTGGTCATCGAAATAAAACCCGGTAACTCCGTCAGCTAAAATTACATCCACAATTTTCATACTTACTCCTTACTACCTTCTGGGCCGGCCTACCAGCCTGCCTTTGCTGATGGCATAAATGTCGTCAATCACCATCTGAAAACCCGGTTCCCGCTGCTCCGCCCGCCCGCGGTCAGCAATCTGTTCCCGGTGAAAGTCGGTGATTATCTTCGGAAATGGCAGGTTGCCGTAATCCAAAAATCTCACCGCGCCGGTATTGTCGCGGGCCGGCATAAGCCGGCCGGCATTGAACCGGCTGGGAGCAAAGGGCACATCCAGGGTGCCGGCCGCAAAGGCCCGCACCGTTCCGACGGCGATGTCGCCGTCACCCAGTTCCAGCACCTTGTCAAGAATGGCCTTGGTCTCCATGCCGATAACTTCCATTTCCCGGTTAACTTCACTGGTTTCCGGGAGGGTCTGGTCAATCAGCATATTTAAGATTTGTTTGGTAGCCCTAACGCCGGCGGCATTGGCTTCCCTGGTGGGAATGCCTAGCGCTTCATGGGGGGTTTTGACAATCACCTTGGTGGCTTTGGCCAGGGCTGCTGCCGCGGCGCCCCAGGCGATAACGGCATAAGCCTTGGCCTCATCCTGGGGAAAACCGCCCATCCACTGGTGAAAAACGGTGGTTACCCGGATGCCGGTATAGCCCAGTTTGGTCAGATACTCTTCTGCCAACTGCGGCAGTGTTTTAAGCGCCGCCACGTCCTGGAGCAGGTTGCCGGACTGCCCGTAGCCCAGGGTAATGCTTTGCACACCCTGTTCAGCGGCCAGCACTGCCTCAATTATCCCAATGCTGTGAGAGATGCAGGGCGGCACCAGGGTCCCGGTCAGAGGCCCGAATGGCTCCCGGTTAATAACCACGCCTTTTTCCCCGTAATAGCCGATCAGCCGGTCCACGTACTGCCAGTCGGCGATACTGCGTTCCAGCGGTACATCTTTGGCATAAGGGATGTTATATGAGATGCCGCCGCCTTCAAAAGCGGTAAAGCCCCCTGCCAGGGTAATTTCCGCCAGCAGCCGGGCGTCAGGAGTACCGTGGCGGACCTGGATGGGCGCCCTGACCGCTTCCACCACCTTGCGGCAGGCGGCGACACCGTGGTTGACGGCCGGAAATCCGTTCAAAACGGAACAGCCCCGGGAACAGCTTTCCGCAATGCCTTTCTCTGCCTCCGCGTAGCGGTTCAGTCTCGTATAACTGTCTATCGTGGTTGGCAGGAGGTCGGCATCCCCCTCATTCTCCAGGTACCTTAGCAATTCAACCAGGTCATCCACCAAAGCCACGCCCGCCCTGGGCTGGGCCAGGGTAACCCGTTCGTCCGCAGCTTTGGCCAGCCGGGCGGCAAAATTCCTGTCCGGCGGGATACGCAGTTGATAGGCAACAGCCTCGTCCAGGTCAACATCCTTGCCCGTGGGCCAGCCGGCCAGGACTTCCGCGCGTTTATTGAGCAGGTCGCCGGTATCAATTTTTTTGTTGCTGACGCCGGAACCGGTACCGATAGTCAAAGGAAAACCTCCTATATCTCCTGCAGGTATTTTTTCATCATCCTGAGGGCTTTGACCGGAAATAATTCGGCCAGCAAGCCCATAGCCGCCAGGATATACCTTTTATCCACCATCATCACAGGCTGCCGGGGTTTTAAAACCACCGGCTGAGCAGGGTCCCGGAGGGCGCCCCGCAGGATCTCCGCCGGCGCGGGATGATCCGTAATCACACCCCCCGTACCGATTAAATATTTCACTTCGGTAAGATCTTTGCCATACTGCACGTAACTCGCCCCGGCAGGCGTATAAACCGTCTCTACCCGGCCGGCATGGCGTTCCATGGCCAGTTCGGCGGCCGTATAACCAAGCCCTGTGTCAATGCGCTGTTCCAGGTCATTAGCCGGCACGTGGCCGGGGTGGGCGGCCAAAAAATCCACATAACCCTTAAGATCCTTACCGTTCTCCATTTCCCCGTCAGAAAACCCGCTATTTAGTTTCAGTTTATACTCCCCGGCGGCTTCATAAAGGGCCACAGCGCTGTAACGCATGCCCAGGTCACCCTCCACCGTCCGTTTGGCCAAAGGCTCGGGCAGCCCTTTGAGCGCCACGCCTGCTTTAGTTGGATACCCTTTGGCGATAGAATGTATATCCGTGGTCGCCCCGCCGATATCGACAACCACCAGTTCACCCAGCCCCGGCTCCTCCGGCCGCCCATCTGCCAGCAGGCGGGCGGCGTTAAGCACCGCCGCCGGGGTAGGCATCAGCACCCGGTCAATATATGTTTCGGCCTTGTGCAGGCCTTTGGCCAGTACTATCCGGTCCAGGAAAACCTCTCGGATAGCCGCCCGGGCCGGTTCCACATTGAGCCGGTTCAACTCCGGCATAACATTTTCCGTAATAATTACAGGTTTACCTGCCTGCTGTAATATCCCGGCCACTTCATCAGCCGCGGACTTGTTGCCGGCTGCCACCACCGGCGCCGTGACCGGTGCAGCCGCCAGCTGCCGGGCATTGTGCAGGATCACGTCCCGGTTGCCACCGTCGGTGCCGCCGGCCAGCAGGATGATGTCCGGTTTTTGTGATTCTATTTTGCCCATTTCAGCACTGGTTAACTCATGGGTGTAAACTTCCAGAACCCGGGCCCCGGCCCCCAGCGCCGCCCGTTTGGCCGCTTCCGCCGTAAGCTCCGGCACCAGGCCCACGGCCACCATCTTCAACCCGCCGGCCGCACTGCTGCAGGCTATTTTGTGCCGATAGCGCGGCCTGACATCGGCCATCTGCCGTTCCAGGGCCGTTACAGCGGCCAGCAGGCCTTCCATAATGTCCGTTTCCACCGTGGAAAAAGCCCTGGCTGTTGCCACCACGGTTTCAGCCGCCAGGTCCACGGCGGTAACCTTGGTAAAAGTACTCCCGAAATCAATCAATAAGGCAAGTTCCATAACCATCCCCCGTCAGGGCTGCGGAACCGGGTCGGACTGCAGGTCCCCGCGCAGGGAGGCGATAACCTCGTCAGGCAGGGCGCCGG
>JBMOPI010000113.1:0-7846 GCA_049324975.1 Bacillota bacterium | reverse complement strand
GGATCACCCTCCCGGCCTGTTACCCCCGAAGAAAGGCAAATCCTTCAGGGGATGATCAATGATATCTATGAGCAATTTGTTGACGTCGTCGCTAAAGGCCGTAAAATGGACCGCAACAAAGTCAGGGAAATCGCCGACGGCCGTATTTTCACCGGCCGTCAGGCCAGGGGGCTGGGGCTTGTCGACGAACTGGGGAATTATTATGACGCCGTCCGGATAACGGGCAAGATGGCCGGTATCGAAGGTGAACCGGTAATTATTGAGTATGGACCGGTCAGTCCTTTTGAAAAATTCCTGGGCGGTATCCGCGGCGCATTGGGCGCAGGTCTTTTGGAAAGGGAACTGGCTGCCTTGCGGGGGGTTACATTCCGTCAGGTGCTGGAGTCCCCTGCCGTTCCCCAAACCAGATAGGGGGTTAAGACTATGGAAGAACAAAACATATATGATACCGGCGCCCCGGAGAACGCCATAACGTTAACCGGTAATCAAGAAAATGCCGGCAGCGATCCGCCGGAACCCCGACTGAGCCTGGTTGACTTAATCTATGGCCTGCTTTTTTCTCCCACTGCCACTTTTCAGAAGATTTCCGCCCGGCCGCCCCTGGGCCAGGCCTTTATCATCTTTACTGCCGTTACACTGATAGGGACCCTGATTTCTGTCTGGGCCCCGCCGGTTGCTCCGGAACTGCCGTCGGAAGTGCCGCCACAGATGGGCCGGATGATGTCGTCTATGATGCCCTACACGGGTTTATTGGCCGCGCTGTTTGCTTTTATCGGCTGGTTTGTCCTGGCCGGTGTTTTTCAGTTGGTCAGCGAGTTCTTCGACGGCCGGGGGACAGCGCTGGGAGTGTTGACGGTGCTCGGACTCAGTGAACTGCCGAATGTTTTTAGCGGCCCGTTGTATTTACTGGCCGGTTTTCTGGGCAGTCCTGTCCTGGCAACTTTTATTACTGTAAGCAGCGGGTTGTTGATTTTTATCTGGCGCTTTATCCTCATCGTTATCGGGCTCAGAGAGACCCAGGGTTACTCCACGGGCAAGGCTGTCCTGACTGTCCTGGCGCCGGTCATAGTGCTGTTCCTCGTTATCCTGGTAACGATTATAGCGTTAGCGGGGATGATGGTGGCTGTTATCCCATATATGAGCAAATAACTGCGAAAAATGAAGAAAATTGTCGAAAAAACAACGTACAAAGTGCGTTGTTTTCTTTTTTTTTTATAAGAAGGATATTGTAATTCAGCAACGAATAAATAACTTATTAACAAAATGTTGGAATTTTCCAAAAATCTATAATAAAAGGTCACTAAGCAAATGACATAATCGGGGGGGCATCTTATGGCGGGAACAGAGAAACCGAAACTGCTGGTGGTCGATGACCAGATGGGTGTAAGAAGGTTGTTATATGAGGCTTTTCAAGAAGACGACTTTGAAGTCCGGATGGCCGGCAGCGGTTTAGAGGCGATTGACATAATCGGGGAATTTGCGCCAGATCTGATTTTGCTGGATATGAAGATGCCGGGTATGAACGGACTGGAGACCCTTGCAGAAATAAAGAAGTTAAATCCCAAAGCATCCGTTATCATGATGACTGCCTACGGTGAACTGGAAATTGTCTCCGAAGCTTTGAGGCTTGGGGCCAAAGAGTATGTCACCAAACCATTTGATATCAATGTGTTAAGAGATCTGGCGAAAAAAGTCATTTCCTGTGAAGGAGCCGGCGTTGCCGGATAAAGGCCAAATCCACGTATCCATAGGGTGCGTGGTTTTTGTTTGCCCTTTTCGCCAGAGCAAAAAAAGAGGAATTTTCTAGGTTGCGGCGAAGTAAAATACATGAGGGGGTAATTGCCATGCTCATTACCACGGAATGCGTTGTCGCCATGCGCTGTCCGACATGTGGTAAACTTGAATTTCACACCATATCCAGGTTTGCTTTCGCCGGTGCCCGGACGAATAAGATTTTTTGTTCCTGTGGGGCCCAGAAACTTATTATCGGCACCAAAAACCGGAAGCAATACTGGCTCCAGATACCGTGCGTCCTTTGTGAAACCAACCATCTTGTTTATTATAAAGCCAGGCAGTTATGGAGCAACGAAGTTACATTCTTCTACTGTTCGGACACTAACGTTGAACTGGGCTTTTTCGGCCCGGAAGAAAAGGTCAGGTCTGTTGCGGATAATTACGAACACAACCTTGAGTCACTGGTTGACGAACTCGGTTACGACGATTACTTTTTCAACCCGGAGATCATGTTCGAAGTATTGAACTGCCTGCACGACATTGCAGAAGAGGGATTCCTGTATTGTGAATGCGGCAGCCACCAGATAGAGATCGATATTTTTCCTGACCGGATTGAACTGCAGTGCAAGCAATGCGGTACCACAAGCGTGGTATATGCCGAAACTGATGAAGATTTGCATAATATGCAGGGGATCAAAAAGATTGAACTGGTTAAAAACGGCATCAAGACTTTTGATAATTTGGGCAAAAGTAAAAAAACCCGGAAAAGCAGTTCCAAAAGGAGTAAGCACTAACTATCCGATTGAAAACCGGTTTTCCGGGGATAATAAAAAAACAATTAATACAAGGAGGTCTTTGTTCATGTCGCTCGTTCCCATCAGTGAACTGCTGCAGAAGGCAGAAACAGGCGGTTATGCCGTCGGAGCCTTTAACTGTAACAACATGGAGATTGTTCAGGCTATAATCGCCGCTGCCGAAGCGGAAAAATCACCGGTTATTATGCAGGCCAGCCAGGGTGCTATTAAATACGCCGGCATCGAATATATCACCGCCATGGCCCGGGTCGCGGCAGAAAACGCTTCCGTTCCGGTAGCGCTGCACCTGGATCACGGGACCAGTTTTGAACAGGTTATGCTGTGTATCAGAAATGGCTTTAGTTCCGTTATGATCGACGGGTCCAAACTGCCCTTTGAAGAAAATGTCGCGCTGACCAAGCGGGTTATCGATGTGGCCAGGGCCGTCGGCGTTTCCGTGGAAGCCGAACTGGGCAAAATCGGCGGCACCGAGGATGACATCCACGTGGATGATAAGGATGCCCTGTTCACCAATCCCGATGAAGCAAAAGAGTTTGTGGAGCGTACCGGTGTAGATGCACTGGCCGTAGCTATCGGCACCGCCCATGGCCAGTACAAGGGCGTTCCCGAACTTGATTTCGCCAGACTGGAAAAAATCCGTTCCCTGGTGAAAATCCCCATCGTGCTGCACGGTTCCTCCGGTGTGCCGGATGAAGCCATTGCCCGGGCCATCCGGCTTGGGGTACGGAAGGTCAACATTGACACCAACATCCGCGAAGCTTTCGTACAGGCCTGCCGGGATGTGCTCAATAAGGACGCCAAGGAAATTGACCCGCGGAAGGTGCTGGGGCCGGCAAGGGAAGCAGCCACGGCAGTTATCAGGGAAAAAATCAGGCTCTTCGGCAGTTCCGGAAAGGCATAGCCATGAAAATTTTCATTGATACCGCAAACATAGATGAAATCAGGCAGGCCCACCGACTGGGGGTAATCAGCGGGGTAACCACCAACCCTTCCCTGATTGCTAAAGAAGGTCGGAATTTCCGGGAAGTGGTGCAGGAAATCTGCGCCATTGTAGACGGGCCGATTAGCGCCGAGGTTATAAGCCTCAAGGCGGAAGAGATGGTCAAAGAGGCGGAAGAACTGGCCCGGATCCACCCAAATGTGGTTATTAAGGTGCCTATGACTCCGGATGGATTAACCGCAACGAGGATGTTAAAGGAAAAAGGCATTAAGACCAATGTCACCCTGGTGTTTTCCGCTAACCAGGCCCTGCTGGCCGCTCTGGCCGGGGCGGCTTTTGTCAGCCCCTTTGTGGGCCGGTTGGATGATGTCGGCCAGGATGGGATGGAATTAATCAGGGATATTGTGCAAATTTTTGATTTATACGGTTTTGACACGGAAATCATCGCCGCCAGCATCCGGCACCCCGTCCATGTGACCGAATCGGCCAAGGCCGGCGCCCATATTGCCACCATTCCTTTTAAGGTGATTATACAGATGGCCAAACACCCGCTGACCGATATTGGCATAGAGAAATTCCTTGCCGACTGGGAGACGGTAAAAAATAAGTAGTGGGGGCTGCCCCGCTATTTTTTTTTTGTCATTCCGGCAGGAAGTAGCGCATATAAGTAGAATGGATATAAAAGAGCATAACACATTGTCTTAAAATGCTATACTTATTATTTGGGAGGGACTTTGGTAAATGGAGAGAGAACTGACACTGGAGTTTGCCCGGGTAACAGAGGCGGCGGCCCTCGCGGCGGCGCGCTGGATGGGCCGCGGGGATAAGGACGCGGCGGACGGCGCGGCGGTTAATGCCATGCGGGCCGCTTTTCAGACTGTACATATTGACGGGGAAGTTGTTATCGGTGAAGGGGAAATGGATGAGGCCCCTATGCTGTTCATCGGTGAAAAGGTCGGCGTGGGCGGTGAGTGCGGCGGTCCCAGGGTCGATATTGCCGTAGACCCGGTGGAAGGCACCAATAACGTGGCCAGGGGTTTACCCAATGCTATTGCCGTAGTGGCTGTCTCCGAGAAGGGGGGGCTTCTGCACGCCCCGGACATGTATATGGATAAAATCGCTGTCGGTCCGAAGGCGGCCGGCAAGATCCACCTGGACGCACCGGTGAAGGAAAACCTCAATGCCGTAGCCAAGGCATTGGAAAAATCCGTTGAGGACCTTACTGTTGTCATCTTAAACCGCCCCCGGCACGAAAAGTTGATTAAAGAAGTCCGGGAAACCGGGGCCCGGATCCAGCTGATCCAGGACGGTGACGTGGCGCCGGCGGTGGCGGCAGCCATCGGCGGGACGGGCGTGGATATCCTGATGGGAGTCGGCGGTGCGCCGGAAGGTGTTGTAGCCGCTGCCGCGCTGAAATGCCTGGGCGGTGAGATGCAGGGCCGGCTCTGGCCCGAGGATGACGAAGACAGGGAAAGGGCCAAGAAACTTGGTATTGGTGACACTAACAAGCTATTAACCATGGAGGACCTGGTCAAAACCGACGATGTCATTTTTGCCGCCACAGGCATTACCGACGGGGACCTGTTAAAAGGCGTCCGGTACTTCGGTCACGGCGGGCGGACCCATTCGGTGGTAATGCGCTCGGTGACCGGTACCGTGCGTTTCATTGACGCCATCCACAGGCTTGATAAGAAACAGATCATGTTCCGCAAATAACCGACTTTTCTTGACGGTTTATTTTGCCCGGTGCTATACTGGTTATGACCTCTTCTTAACTTCTGTGCAAGAAGACATTGGTTAGGAGGAGGTTTTTTTGTAGATTATCGGGAGGTTTAATGTGCAGCGGCGGGTAAGGTTCACCTTGATAAAATTTCTCCGGTTAAAAGGCGCGCCCCGGAAAATTGCGTTAGGTTTTGCTATTGGCGCCTGTGTGAATTTTTACCCCACCTTCGGTATTGGCCTTCCCCTGGCCGGTCTGCTTGCGGGCCTGGCCATGTCCAGCATCCCGGCCGGCCTTTTGGGTGATGTTGCCTTTAAACCGCTATTCCCCGTGTTCTTTTACCTGAACCTTGTCACCGGGTATATTTTCTTGCCCGGGGGAAATAATGACCTGGATAAAATGTGGGTTGAACTGATGAATATAAGGCCGGCTACTTTTGTCAAACTTGGGAAGATTTTTTTTACCGGCGCCATTGTGAATTCCCTGCTTCTTGGTATAGTGCTTTATTCGGTCGTTTACCTGATAATGCTGAAATATCGCCAGCCGCTGCTTAGGATGCTTGTTCGCCGTGGACAGGCCGGGGGGAAAACCGCTTGAGGATCAAAAGATATGCCAAATACCACTACTTAAAAATGCTGCGCCTCAGGGATACACCGGCCAAAGTGGCCCAGGGTGTGGCCCTGGGGGTAGCTATGGATTTTGTTGTCCCTATCCCTCTGCTGAGTATATTCATCGCCTTTTTGGCTGCCCGCATTCTCAAAATGAACAGCCTGGCGGCGGTGATGTCAGCTACGGCTTTTAAGCCTTTGTTTGCCGGGATTGTGGCCCTGAATATTTTGACTACCGGTTATATAATAAAGGCTTTTCCGGGCCTAAAGGGTATGAGCCTGCCCCATCCGGCCGGGACAAACCTTCTGGAGCGGCTGGTGAACAGTGTTTTGAGCCAGGGCCTGCCCTATCTCCTGGCCTGTGCTGTGAACGGTGTGATAATCGGGGTTATTGTTTACATAGTGGTGCATAAAATCCTGCAGTACAGGAGAAATAGATTGAAAAAGAAATAGAATGACTAACTCAGGCCCGCCTGGCGGTAGTATCCGCCGGCAGGCCTTTTTTTCTCTTCTGGCGGTATAAAAGTATTTGGCCGGCGGGCATAATACAGATATTACCAAAGCAGGAGGGATTTATTTGAGTGTTGTCGATCTTGAAGTCAAAACACTGGTAGAACTTTATAAACTGGCAAAAGATATGGATTTGCCAGGGTACTACAAACTGCGTAAAAAAGAATTGATTTTTGAAATTCTAAAGCACCGTACAAAACAGGACGGTCTGCTTACGGCCCAGGGGATCCTCGATATCCTGCCGGACGGTTACGGTTTCTTAAGGCCTTTTGGGTATACGCCCAGCTACGATGATATCTACGTTTCGCCCTCGCAGATCAGGCGGTTTGAACTGCGCACGGGTGATCTGGTTCAGGGTCAGGTCCGGCCGCCCAAGGACAATGAACGATATTATGCTTTGCTGCGGGTGGAAACAATCAACGGTTTAAACGCCGAGACCGCAGGTCAACGCATCCACTTTGACGCCCTCACCCCTGTTTATCCGCAAGAACGCATTACTCTGGAGGTCAGCAATGAATCACCGGCAACCCGCCTGATCGATATCATCGCCCCTATCGGCAAAGGCCAGCGCGGACTGATTGTGTCCCCGCCCAAAGCGGGAAAGACTATACTGCTGAAACAGATTGCCAACAGCATTACCACCAATCACCCGGACATTGTTTTAATGATCCTGCTTATTGACGAGCGTCCGGAAGAGGTTACGGATATGCAGAGAAATGTCAGGGGAGAGGTAATCAGTTCGACTTTTGACGAACCTGCGGAAAACCACGTCAAGGTCGCGGAAATGGTTTTGGAGCGGGCCAAAAGGCTGGTAGAACATAAAAAGGATGTTGTTATCCTGCTGGACAGCATTACCCGGCTGGCCAGGGCCTACAACCTGGTAGAACCGTCCAGCGGCCGGACCTTGTCCGGCGGCGTGGACCCCAGTGCCCTGCATAAGCCAAAACGTTTTTTCGGGGCGGCACGGAACATCGAGGAAGGCGGCAGCCTTACCATCCTTGCTTCAGCACTGGTTGAGACCGGCAGCCGGATGGATGACGTAATCTTTGAGGAGTTCAAGGGCACCGGCAACATGGAACTGATTCTGGACCGGAGACTGGCCGACCGCCGGATTTTCCCGGCTATTGACGTCAAGCGCTCCGGCACCCGGAGGGAGGAAATGCTCCTGTCTAAAGAGGAAATGGAACTGATGTGGACCTTCCGGAAGGCTGTTACCCAGTCCACTGCCGGGGAATCCATTGAGATTCTGGCCGATATGCTGAAAAAGACCAAATCGAACCGGGAACTGCTGCGCAAAAGCGCCGAAGCTTACCGGGTGATTTAACACGCGGAAGGTGATTATGAGTATGTTTATGAAAAAACATAAAATACATGCTGTCTTAGCGGGGGTATTGGCAGCAGTAATGCTGCTAACTGTAAGCCCGGTGCAGCTTCAGGCTACTGAAGAAGAACCTGTGGCGGGTTATGCTGAAAACTATATTGTACAGCCCGGCGATACCTTATGGGGGCTGGCCCGGGA
>JBMOPI010000112.1:0-7849 GCA_049324975.1 Bacillota bacterium | reverse complement strand
TCCAGTTCTTCATTTGTATATCCCATGGCCTTAAACAGCGACCGGTGGGGGGCCTTTTCCAAACCTTTTTTGACAGCCTCACTCCGCACAACATTCACTCTCCCTAACAACTGTATTTAAATATAGAAAGACCCCGGCGGTATAAATCCAAAAACCCTTGAGTGGAGCTTATCCGCTCGGGTCTAGCAACAGTGAAATTCAGCAGTGTTAAAAAAACTCCGCCGGAAAACTAAAAAACCTCCCTGCCCGGACAGTTAAAAAGATAACCATCAGGGACGAGAGGTTCGATAAACCTTCCGCGGTACCACCCTGCTTGCCGAAAAATCGGCCACTTTGCGTGTTAACCACCGGCTTTTAACGGAAGCCTTCCGGTACAGCCTACTGCGCGGCTTAACCGCGGTTCGGCAGACAGTTCCGGGGTGAGTCGATTATACACAAACCGGCGCCGGTTTTCAGCTCCCCCAGCTCTCTTCTGGCCAGTTAACATGCGTATAAATTCCCCTTCATTACCTTTGGTAAATAAATAAATTTGTTATCTAGTATATAAAAACCTAAAGTCAGTGTCAATAGTATTTACAGAAATTTTAAGATTTTTCGAGGCCGAAACTTCTATGGAGGATTTGGATAGCTTTGGACAGGTCTTCTTCTTTTATTAGGAAAGAAATGGTGATATCCGAGTCGGAAGTCTGCAGGACCGCAGTGCCGGCCTGGTCCAGGGTTTCCATGACATTGGCCATGACCCCGGGGGTGCCCATCATGCCGGCGCCGATAACCGAAACTTTGGCCAGGCCCCGGTCCACCGCCACCTGGTAGCCGGCATCCGCCAAAACCTGCCGGGCCTTTTCCGTCTCATCACCGTTGATGATGAAAAAGATGGAGTTCGGCGCCACGCCGGTCATGTCTATGCTGATACCGGCTTCCGCCATGGTTTTGAGCACCCTGACCTTGGCTTTTTGCACATCGTCGCCTTTCAGCATGACCTTTACCTGAGTGATGTTGGTCAGGTGGGCGAGGCCGGTAACTACCCGCTGCGCGGCGTTTTCTGCAATCAGGGTCCCCTCGTGGTCGGAAAAGGTGTTCTTGATCCGCACCGGCACGTGACCGCTCATGGCCGCCTCGACGGCCCGCGGATGGATGACCTTGGCGCCCTGGTAAGCCATTTCGCAGATTTCTTTGTAGGAAACCTCTTTCATTATCGGCGCTTCCGGTACCAAGCGCGGGTCAACGGTCATCACCCCGTCCACGTCGGTGTAGATTTCCACTACTTCCGCTCCCAGCGCGGCGCCCAGGGCAGTGGCGGAGGTATCGCTGCCGCCCCGGCCCAGGGTGGTGATGTTGCCATCGTCGCAGACACCCTGGAACCCCGCCACAATAACGACCTTACCCTGCCGCAGGTGGTCTTTCACCGGCTCCGGATCAATTTCCAGGATCCGGGCGTTGCCGTGGTTGCCGTCTGTCACAACGCCCGCCTGCCCGCCGGTCAGGGCTACCGCCGGGTGCCCGGCAGTCTTCAGTGAATGGGCCATAACCACGGTGGAAATTATTTCACCGCAGGATACCAATAGGTCCAGTTCACGGGCTTCTATATCACTATGTATAGTTTTGACCAGTTCAATGAGGGTATCAGTGGCATAGGGCTCACCTTTCCGGCCCATGGCGGAGACCACCACTACCGGCGCGTACCCTTCTTCCTTTGCTCTGATGATCTTCTCCATTGCTTTGGCCCTTCCTGCAGCAGTTGCCACAGATGTGCCGCCGAATTTTTGCACGATGATTTTCAATTTTAATACCCCTCTCCCCGGATTATTACGTCTTTGTACCGGAATATTACCTCATTTAATTAGTATATACCCGCCGGCCAATGTTTTCAAGATGAGGATAGGATTCTTAAAAATTAGAATAAACAAACCCCGTTTCCCGGCCCTGGGCAAATAAAACAATGGCTACAAGGAGCATACATAAAAACAGGCCCACCAAAACATCCATAAAACGTTTTTTCACAAAATTCACCTCATCTGATGGATATTATCCTGGTGAAAATAAGCAGGGCGTCCGCAAAGCTTTTGGCGGCAAACAATACCCAGCCGAAACTGATAAAGTTAAAAGTCACAAACCACCCGGCCAATTTCCAAAACCACCGGGCCCTGAAGCCCGAGAACAGGCCGGACCTCCTGTAAATCCCGTAAAAGCCGAGCGCGGCGCCATGCCAAAGCCCCCACAATAAAAAGGTCCAATTGGCGCCATGCCATAAACCGCTCAGCCCCATGCTAATCAGGGCGTTCATAATATACCTGGTATTTGAAACCCTGCTCCCGCCCAGCGGGATGTACAGGTAATCCCTGATCCAGGCGCTTAGGGACATATGCCAGCGGCGCCAGAAATCCGATATGTTCGCGGCCAAATAAGGCCAGTTAAAGTTTTCCGGCAGTTCATACCCCAGTATCCTGGCGGTGCCGATGGCTATATCGGAATACCCCGAAAAATCAAAGTATATTTTTAAAGTATAGGCGTATACGGCAATGAGCAGCACCAACCCGGAATTCATCTGCGGGTTCAGGAGTTTGTCCCCCCAGGCGGCAAAAGTATCTGCCAGAATAATCTTTTTGGCTAATCCAATAATTACCCTCGAACAGCCTATACCAAAATTATCGAAGCTAAACCTGACCCCCTGTATCTGGGGGGCAAATTCCCCGTAACGTTTAATCGGTCCGGCCACAAGGGCGGGAAAAAACAGGGCATAAAGAAGAAAATGCCGGAAGGAATTATCATGAATTGTACCTCTATATTTGTCAGCCAGGTAATGGATAAACTGAAATACCAGAAACGAAATGGCCAGCGGAGCAAGAACCTTGGGCACGGGCAAAGCCGGCCACCCGGTATCTGCTGCAAGGCCGTTCCATGTACGCACCAGTAAAGGTGAGTATTTGTAATAACTCAGGGCCAGCACAAGGACAGACACACCGGTTATCATGACTGTCTTTGAAGTAATAGTTTTTTTCTTATGCTTGTACCTGTCAATAATCAGGCCGAGATAAAAAGTAATAACCGTAAGGCCGAGGATAACCGGCATTTGTTCTAAAGCCGCATAACCGTAAAATACCATTCCGGCCAGGATCAGGACCAGGTCCCGGTGCTTTTTTCCGGTCAACCAGTAAAAAGACGCCGTACAGATAAAAAACAAGGCAAAAACCCACGAGGTGAATAACATCAGCTTTCCTCCGTCTGTTTCAGCAATGGAATGATGTCATTTCCCAAAAGCCGGGCAAATTCCCCGGAACCTCCGGCTGAAAGGTGCACATTGTCGGTCTGCAAACTGTCATCAAGCCTGTTTTCATAATCGAAAAAAGAAAACTTCCTGTTTAAAAAGATATCTTTTATAATTTTGTTGTTTTTCCTGTAACCTTCCTGTTCGAGGAACCTGCCAACCACGTCGGCATTGTGGGGAGTGATGAAAACAGCGGCATTAAGGCGGTTTTTGTCAAGGTAGTCGGCGATTTTAACTGAAAAAATATAATTTGCCCGGTCAGGGGTGACCGGAACGGTACTGTACCCCCAGGCCAGGTTTTCAGCGTCAGCCTTCCCGGCCTCAGGTTTCCAGTTTTTCTCCAGGCCAAAGAAATACCTGGTTTTTAATACCACCGAATTCAGGATGTCGTCAAACCTGGTCTGGGGTTTATTAGTGCCAATCAGCTTAATATTTATTTCTTCCCTGTATCTGTACAAAGGCAAGGACTTTCTGACCAGTTCACCCAGCCTGAATTCCGGGGTCATTGTGTTGAGTTTGGCAACCAGCCTGTCCCGGTCCGGTTCATCCGCAAAATTAGCTGCCAGCCACGGGTAGTTACTGTGCACCTGCGGTTCCGATATAGAAAAAAAGAAGTAATTCGTGTTAAGGATGATTAAGTCCGGCTTTAAAGGCCCGACTTTTTTTAATACCGCGTAAACATCTGCCGCCGGACTTGCCGGTATGGCAAGGTTGTAAACGCGGTATTTCCTGTCCGGAATTTTTTGGGCCAGATATTTTTCCAGCTCCGCAGGAAATGTCTGGTTTTCATTGACCCCGGTCCCCCAGACAAAGGAATCTCCCAGTACGACTATTTTAGGGCCGGAGTCCCCGGCTACCCGCTGTACAGCCGCTTCCAGCTCAAACGGGTTGAAATATTTCATCCGTATACCTGTCCGGGCGTTGTAAAACTGTGCTTCTTTTCCTTTAAAATAGAAACTCAGTCCGGCATTTATGAGCATAAAAAAAACAAGACAGGTAATTAAGCGAACATGCCAGCCCTTTTTATCTGTCTCTAACAATTTAAAGCTCATGTACTTCTCCCTTATTCTTTTTTCAAATTACTGATTTTCTTCCGGCCTTTGTCGATAACCGCTCTTACCTGCTCCGTCGCCGGGCCGCCGGGGATTTTCCTGGTTTCCACACATAGTTCAACATTGATGGCGTCGTGAATATCCGCCTCAAATACCGGTGATGCTTCACGGTACTCATCCAGCGTCAAGTCGTCCAGGTTCCGGCCTGCCCTGATACAAGAAAGTACAAGCTTACCGACAATCTCATGGGCCTGGCGGAAAGGGATACCCTTTTTGGCCAGGTAGTCGGCAACGTCGGTGGCATTGGTAAAACCGCCCCGGGCCGCCTGGTCCATAACCTCGCTGTTGACCCGCATGGTTTCTATCATGGGCGCAAAAACCGTCAGGCAGCCTTTGACCGTGTCAATGGCGTCAAATAAAGCCTCTTTGTCTTCCTGCATGTCTTTGTTATAGGCAAGCGGCAGGGATTTCATCACGGTCAGCAGGGCCGTCAGGTCGCCATAGACCCGCCCGGTCTTCCCCCGGATCAGTTCGGCCACATCCGGGTTTTTCTTCTGCGGCATGATGCTGCTGCCGGTGCTGTAAGCGTCATCCATTTCAATGAAGTTGAACTCAGCGGATGACCACAGGATGAGTTCCTCACAAAAGCGGCTTAAGTGCATCATGATCAGGGATGCCGCGGCACAGAACTCGACAGCGAAATCCCGGTCACTCACACCGTCCAGGCTGTTTTCGGTAATGGCCGCAAAACCCAGCTGCTCTGCCACGTACTGCCGGTCGAGGGGAAAAGTGGTCCCGGCCAGCGCCCCGGAGCCCAGCGGCATCACGTCTGTGCGCTTATAGCAGTCCTCAAGCCGCCCGATGTCCCGCATGAACATCTGAAAATAGGCCATCAGGTGGTGGGCCAGGGTAATGGGCTGGGCCCGCTGCAGGTGGGTATAGCCGGGCATAATGGTGTCAAGGTGCGCTTCCGCTTTCTCCAGCAGGACCTCCTGAGTTTTAACCAGCAAAGCGATAGTCTCTTTGATTTCCTCTTTGAGGTACATCCGCACATCCAGGGCCACCTGGTCGTTCCTGCTCCGGGCGGTATGCAATTTCCGGCCCACGTCACCAATACGGTCGGTGAGGATTTTTTCGATATTCATGTGGATGTCCTCGGCTGCAACTTCGAATTCCAATTTGCCGGCTTCGATATCGGCCAGGATGGACGCCAGCGCATCAACAATCTGCCGGGCTTCGTCCTCAGAAATTATCCCCTGTTTCCCCAGCATCCGGGCATGGGCCATGCTCCCCTCGATATCCTGTTTATAAAGCCGCCGGTCAAAGGAGATGGAAGAATGGAAATCCTCCACCAGCCTGTCCGTTCCTTTGGCGAAACGTCCGCCCCACAGTTTCATCTTAATCACCTTATTTCAGCTTAAAATAGTTGCCCTGCAAAAGTGTGAGGATGATGGCAACATAAACAACCTCCAGAACAATCATCATCAGCCCGATTTTCCTGGTCCGCCTAACCTGGGTTTCGATTTCCCGTTCCAGCCAGTGCCGGAATTCGGGGTCCTGTTCGGCCAGTTCCCGGTGTTCGGCCTTAATGCGCCGCGCTACCATCTGATCAGGTTTAAAATAGTAAAGCAACCCGATGGCAAAACCCACTAAGCTTAAAGCAAAAAGTACAATAAAGGCAATACTGTTCATTCCCTGCCCTCCCGTTATTTCCGCAGGCCGGAATTCTGTTCCATGATAGCCCTTACTTTGAGGGGCAGGCCAAAAAGGTTGATAAACCCTTCGGCATCTTTCTGGTTGTAAACCTCATCTCGCTCGAAGGTGGAAAAATCCGCGTTGTACAGGGAATAGGGCGACTTGGCCCCGGCCGGTGTGCAGTTGCCTTTGTACAGCTTCATGCGCACAGTGCCGGTGACGGTTTTCTGGGTGACTTCCACGAAAGCGTCCAGCGCCTCCCTGAGCGGGGCGTACCAGACCCCATAGTAGACCAGTTCGGCGTAGCGCTGGGCTACCAGGTCCTTGTAATGGAGGGTATCCCGGTCAACGCAGAGGAGTTCCAGTTCCCGGTGGGCGGCATAGAGCACCGTCCCGCCCGGGGTTTCGTAAACGCCCCGGGACTTCATGCCCACCAGGCGGTTTTCCACCATATCGGTAATGCCCACGCCGTTGGCGCCGGCGATGGCATTAAGTTTCTCAATCAAAGCAACCCCGTCTAAAGCTTCTCCGTTGAGCTTGACCGGGATGCCCTGCGTAAACTCCAGTTCTACATAAGTCGGTTTATCCGGCGCTTTTTCCGGCGGGGTAAGCAGTAAATATAAGTCGTCCTTGGGCTCATTCCACGGATCTTCCAGGTCCTCACCCTCGTGGCTTAAATGCCAGAGGTTGCGGTCCATGCTGTAGGCGTGGCCCTTTTTCACCGGCACGGGTATCCCCCGGGCTTCAGCATAGGCGATGGCATCGCTGCGGGATTTGATATCCCACTCCCGCCAGGGGGCGATAATCTTCAGGTCAGGCGCCAGGGCCTTGACAGCCAATTCAAAACGCACCTGGTCATTGCCCTTGCCGGTAGCGCCGTGGGCCACCGCCTCAGCGCCTTCCTTACGGGCGATTTCCACCATGCGCTTGGCGATCAGCGGCCGGGCAAAAGATGTGCCCAGCAGGTATTTCCCTTCATATATGGCATGGGCCTTCAGGGTCGGCCAGATGAATTCTTCCACGAATTCTTTTTTCACATCTTCTATGTAAATTTTACTGGCCCCGGTCTTAATGGCTTTTTCGTTCAGGGGCGCCAGCTCCTCGCCCTGCCCGACATCAGCGGCCATGGCGATAACCTCGTAACCGTAGTTTTCCTTCAGCCAGGGGATGATAATGGAGGTGTCCAAACCCCCGGAGTATGCAAGCACGACTTTCTTGGACATGCGGATGCTCCTTTCATGTTTTTTAAAACTTATTTATTGCCCCATCAACAGCGCTAAAACAGCCTTCTGGACATGGAGCCGGTTCTCCGCCTCGTCGAAGACGACGGAATTGGGCCCGTCCATTACTTCCGCCGCCACCTCTTCGTCCCGGTGGGCCGGCAGGCAGTGCATAAACAGATAATCCGGCCTGGCGTGGGCAGCCAGCTTGTTGTTGACCTGGTAGGGCGCAAAAACCTTTGCCCGGGCCGCATGTTCCGCTTCCTGGCCCATACTCGCCCAAACATCGGTATATATCACGTCGGCATCTTTGACTGCAGCTGCCGGGTCATGAGAGATTTCCACTTTGGAACCGTTGGCCGCAGCATCTTTCTGAGCCAGCTCAACAATTTTTGCATCCGGCTCATACCCTTCAGGCGTGGCCACGGCAATATCCATCCCGACCTTGGCACAGGCGTTGAGCAGGGAATGGGCCACATTGTTACCGTCCCCAACGTAGGCCAGCTTTAAACCAGCCAGTTTACCCTTATGCTCTTTGACAGTCAGCAGGTCAGCCAGGGCCTGGCAGGGATGCAAAAGGTCGGTGAGGCCGTTGATCACCGGGATGGTGGCATGCT
>JBMOPI010000111.1:0-8021 GCA_049324975.1 Bacillota bacterium | reverse complement strand
CCTGCCAGTTCTTTTTCCAGGGACTTTTCAATGCCGTCCAGGCCGGTATTGTCGGTACCCACATAACCCAGGACATGCGCGGCCAGTTTCTTGTTAGAATAGAAACGCTTGCTTTCCTCATATATTTCTATGCCCGGTAGGTTCTTTTCCCTGATTTGTTTAGTCTGGGCAGGGTCATCCACTTTTCTTTTAATCCAAACCGAACTCTTTTTTTTGGTGATTTTGTCGTAAACCTCGTTATAATCCATTTTAAGGATTGCAGCCAATTCCCGGGCTATTTTATCCGGCTCGCCTTTGTCTTTGACCTCGGCCGGAAAAGCCAGTACCGAATCGGCGGTTACACTTTCTACCAGTATCTTGCCGTTACGGTCGGTGATAGTGCCCCGTTTTGCCGGCACCGGCACATCATCCATTCTGTTTTCCATAGCCATTTGCTGCAGCTTTTCGCCCTGGACAAACTGGATCCAGGCCAGCCTGCCGATAAGCAAAAAAAGAACAGCTCCAACGATTAGAAAGAGCTTGGTTATCCGCTTCCTGATAATTATATTGGTGGCGTTCACTATTAAGTCAACCCCTCGAGCTACCTATTTAACGGTTTTGCCTCCGCTGCCGTCTCCCTGCCGGTCCAGCCTGCCACCAGTTGTGTAAAAGCCTTGACAATGTTCATGGCATCGTTGTTCCCCTCCGCCATGGCCCGGGCCCCTGTTTGCCCGGCTGTTGACGGCCGCGGATTGGCGTCTTCGGTAGATTCGATGGCAACGAACTGAACTCCTGCCTGCGGGTCGGGTTTTACCATGCCTAATTTATTGATAGCTACCGATTCAATACGCTCCAGGGTCTGAAGGTTTTCGAGCTGCATTTCCAGCCGCTGGTTTTCCAATTCCATGGCCTTTAACTCTTTTTTCATCCTGACGATCTCATAACCGGTGGCGGTCACCTGGACATAACGCCAGGTGAGACCAAGGCCCAGCAAAAAAGCTATCAGGAAAATACCGGCATACAGGAACCTGGTCCGGCCTCTGAAGCGCATCACTTTTTTGGTTCTACGAGTCTGATTGACCTGCAACGGCTGTTCGAAGTAGTCAAACCGTTCTCTAGCTAATATCAAGACTATTCACCTGCTTTATGTTTTAGAACTGTCTACCTTCTGGGCCACCCGGAGTTTGGCGCTCCTGGCCCGGGGGTTTAAATCTATTTCGGCTGCCGACGGTAAAACGGGTTTATTGGTAATAATCTTTACCTGCGGCTTATTTTCGCATTTGCAGACCGGCAGCTCCGGCGGGCAGGTACACCTGCCCGCCAGTTCCCGGAAAGTTTCCTTGGCAATCCTGTCTTCAAGGGAATGGAAGGTAATCGCACACACCCGGCCGCCCGGTTTTAATACATCCACCGCGTCTCTAAGCGCGGCGGCAAAACGGCCAAGTTCATCGTTTACTGCAATCCTTAAGGCCTGAAAAGTGCGTTTGGCGGGGTGCGGACCTTCCCGCCTGGCCCCGGCCGGGACAGCCTGTTTGATGACTTCCACCAGTTCCCCGGTAGTAGTAATAGGCCCGCTCTCCCGCCGGCGGACAATAAACTCCGCAATTCTTTTGGCCCAGCGTTCCTCCCCATACTCCCGGATAATCCGGCTCAGCTCTTCAGCCGACAGGTTGTTCACCAGGCCGGCCGCAGTCGTCTTGTCCTGCGGGTTCATGCGCATGTCCAGCGGCGCGTCCTGCATGTAGCTGAAGCCCCGGCCGGCCTCGTCCAACTGGTGGGAAGAGACGCCGATGTCAAAGAGGACCCCGTCCACTGCCGGGATATCCAGATCTGTCAATACATTTTTTAACATGTAAAAATTATTATGTACCAGAGTAACGCTTGCCGCGTACTCCTTTAGCTTCTCCCCCGCCGCCTTGAGGGCATTGGGGTCCTGGTCAATACCTATAAGCCTGCCGCCGGGCTGAATCCGCTTGGCTATTTCGTAGCTGTGACCGCCGCCGCCCAAAGTGCAGTCCACATATGTCCCACCGGGCCGCAAACCCAGGTGGTCCAGTGTTTCTGCCAACATTACGGGGATATGGTGAAATTTCATCCCGCCTTCACCTTTCTATCTTTATATCCCCAGGTCAAAGTCGACGATTTTTTCGGCAATCTCTTCGTAAGTGGATTCAGCCTGACGGCTGTATTTATCCCAAACTTCCTTACTCCAGATTTCGACCCGGGTGCTGACCCCCAGCACAACCACGTCTTTGTCTAATTTAGCATACTCCCTCAGGTTGGCGGGGAGTAATATTCTGCCCTGTTTGTCCACTTCACATTCCGTGGCCCCTGAAAAGAAAAAACGCACAAAGGCTCTGGCATCAGCCTTTGTGAAAGGGAGGGATTTTAATTTTTGCTCAAGGGCCTGCCATTCGCCCTGCGGGTAAACGAATAAACAATTGTCCAGCCCCTTGGTGGCAACAAATTTTTCACCGAGGGCCTCTCTGAATTTGGACGGCATTATCAGCCGCCCCTTGGGGTCGATGGTATGCTGGAATTCCCCCATGAACATCGTTGCTCACCACACTTACTCCACTGGCTGGGGGTTTTGGACCTATCTCCACCACTTTCCCCCACTTTATACCACTCTTATTCTCCATTATCGCAAAAAGTCCTCCCAAACTTTAGTAATTTGTGAAAAATTTTTTAACTTTTTCGGTTACAAGTGTAAGAGCAGGCTTTTTTACTTTACCGGGCTTTTGTTAATTGACTAAAATAATAAAGGAGAACTGGTCTTAAACCGGCTCTCCCATTGTCCTGTTTTTATCATTCTTCCTTGGACCTGAATTTGCATCAAAAAAGGACCGTTCACACCGGCCCTCACCTAAAAAAGTAAGGCTGTTCAAAGACGAGTATAGCAAGGAAGCAAATGTACCGAAACCGGAGGCGTACTGGTTGGTACATCGAGGATTTCGGTACATTTGCTGACGCAGCTAGACGAAGTCTTTCAACAGCCTTATGATGCCTCTTCCTGCAGGTAGTCCGTAACCTTTTTCCGTGTCCTGCGGCGGACAGGCTTTTTAACACATAATTTTTCGTTCAGTATTTCACCGTTTTCATCCAGGTGCACCCTTACCCCGTGGACACCGCCGAGGTTAAGCAGGTGGGCGTCCAGCCACTCCACCATGTAGCAGCCGTCTTCCTTGGTCACACTGTAAAAAGGGAACCGCGACCGGCGGAGGAACACATCTACCATGGAAGATTCCTGGGAAGACCTGACACACCGGTGATATGCGGCAGAGGTAAACTCCCGGGTGCGTAATACTTCTTTACGCCTGGAATCCACACTGACGTACAAATAGTAACCCCGGACCTTGAAAATCACGTCCCAGTAAAAAGGGCTGATGGCTGACGGCAGGATATAAACTTCTGCGTCCCGGTAACGGGGCGTCAGCTCCTGCTCCGCCAGCCGCCGGGCCCGGCGCTTCTGGTTAACCCGAAGAAGCAGGTAAGAGCCGATTACCCATAACGAACCAATATACGCTACAAAAGAGTAAACCGGCAGCTGGTAACCGATGGACACACCGCCTACCATGGATGCAATAATTACCGGATCAATGAACCAGATCAGGTCAAAACCGTATTTTTTGCTGGTGAAAGGGTAAAACAACGGTAAACCCCAGGGGGTCAGCGAATCCATCAGCAGATGACAAAACAACCCGGCAAAAACCATGGCCAGGATGGCCCACCAGTTCTGCAGCGGGGTAAAGAAGTAAATCCCCGTGCTGATAAGCAGCCCCAGGACCGTTGCGCCAAGTAAGGAATGGGTTACTTCGCGGTGATATTTGTAAAATGCCTTCGGCCCCTTCAAGCCGGCCACCACATCAAGGTCCGGCGCGATGTTGGCAATTACTGTGGTCATCAGGCCGGCAACCCCGAATTTTTTCTGCAGGCCCAGGCCCGCCACCATGGAACCCATTAAGCCGTGGGAAATCAGATCCACTGATAATCTGCCTCCCTTTCCAAAAATCAAAACTTCATTTCCAGTATAACATAACCAAAACCGGTTTCAATATCTTTTTAAAATTTTAAATAACTTCTTTTCCGCCCGCTGAAAACCGCCACTTCACCATAACCGATGTCTTTTAAAATCCTAACGGCCTGTTCAAACCCGGCCCCTACCTGTTCCGGCTTATGGGCATCAGAACCAAGGGTTACCGGCACCCGGGATTTATAACATAACTGCAAAAAGGGCGGCGCCGGGTAGATTTCCGCCGCCGGCACCCGCAGCCCGGCCAGGTTTACCTCAACACAGATATCGGCGCCGGCAATGGTTTTCACGGTCTGTTCGTATAAATAACTTATATCCCCGGCCGGCCGGAAGCCAAATTTCTTTATTAAGTCAGGGTGGGCCAGGGAGTCGAATAACCCGGAAGCGGCCGCCTGATTCAGGGTATTAAAATACTGCGCATAGATGTCGGATATGTCCCGCCGTTCATACTCTCCTATGTATTTGCTGTTGTCAAAACCCCACCCGTCGAGGAAGTGGACGGACCCAAGCACATAGTCAAAATCATACCGGCTGATGATAGCTTTAAGTTCCTGCTCCATCCCCGGGGTGAAATCAGCTTCAATCCCCAGTTTCACCGGGAACGGTGCAAATCTTTCCTGCAGGGCCCTGACATCAGCCACATAATCCGGCAGTTCCTGTTCCTGCATGGCGATACCGGGGTCCCGTTCCGCCGGCGGAAAGAAATACATGGGGATATGGTCGGCAAACCCAATCTCCTTAAGTCCTTTTCCCCTGGCTTCCAGCACATATTCCGCCATCTCACCCGCCGCATGGCCGCAGCGCCTGGTATGGATATGGTAATCAACCGGCAACTCCTTCACTCCCCGCCGTTAATCATGCCAAACAGTTCTCCCGCAATGTCATGGCCTTTAAGGTCTTTACTAAAAAGGACCTCGTCGCTGAAAGCTTCTACTGCAGCCGTAGGCACCTGGCCGTAATTTACCAGGACACTGACAGCGCGGAACTTCCTGGCCTTCTTCACTGCCCGGTAATGCTCCAAAAATTCCGGGCTGACGGCACAAACACCATCGGTGATAAAAACGATGTCGCCGCCTTTATATTTATCTTTCGCCAAAAACCTCAAGGCTTCCTGCAGCGGCCGCTCAAAATCGGTCCCGCTGCTGCAGAGAAAACATTCGCCGATTTCTACCAGTTGCGTAAAACCGCACCTGCCGCCGGGCACTTCGAATACCTTAGGTTCATCATCCGGCCCGCCAAAGGCGATGACAACAAAGTCCCGCTTCCCTTTCACCGCGATTTCCAGCAGGGCGATGGCTATCGCTTTGCTTACCTCCTCCTTGGGCCCCTGCATGGAGCCGGAGTTATCCAGGCAGATAATCATACTGCCCCGGCCCTTCTCTTTTTTACCGGCCATGTCATACAAGGTCAAGGCATCATCGGCATACTTCTTTTTAAAATAAATATTCCTGGCGGGGTGAAAGTAATCATACCATTCGTCAGGCAAAAGGAGGGATAAATCGTTGCCAAAAGTTATGCCGGCAACCTCTTCATAACTCTCCAGCCGGTCAGGCTGCAGGCGGGCTGCCCGCACTTCTTTCAGCCGGCCGACCCGCTGCGCCAGCCGCTGCAGCTTCGGCGAAAGTAGAAAATGGTCAACTTTTTTCAGGTGTTCTTCAATACTCCCCCTCGTCCACTGCCCCTGCCGGCCGTCCCATCCTTCAGCGCCGGTTTCCATCCGCCCGTGCCGGTGCCCCGGCTCGTTACCTGCGCCCGGAATGCCCAGGGCTTTTTGGGTCCCGGTATTTAAAAGCACATTAAGCCTGGCCGCCAGGCGTTTTAGTTCCCGCTCCCTGCGGCCGGCCACCGCTTCCCAGTAATGTTTTTTACGCCGGAACAACGCCTGCAAAACCGGGTTAGTTGTTACGTTGGCAGCAATAATACCGGCTGTTTCTTCCTGGATAAGGGCGCTTTTATAAGACTGTTCCAGGGCATTGATTTCGGCCTGCAAAGCCAGGATCTCCCGGTCCAGTTCGAGCAACACGAGTTCAGCATAATAAATGGTTGCCATGGCACAGCTCACCGGGTTGTTTACCGTAAATCTGCGGACCTGGCGGAAATCCCTGGTTTTCAGCAGCTGTTCCACTATGTATTTGTTTAGCCGCGCCGGATTGGTAATATCGGTGAAAGCCAGTACCTGGGGCCGAGCCAAAAGCAGGGCCAAAAAAACGTCCTGCAGCAGGGCGGAAAAATTCACGAATACCTCTTCGCCCCGGGCCTGCAGCCGCTGCATCTCCAGCGACGCGGCCAGCGCCCGGCCGAAGGCGTCTTCGCCGGCCGGCCGGCGCACCGCCCATCCAAACTTGCCCAAAAGCACCGCCTCCTATACGAAGTCTGCCTCCATGCCCAGGCACATTTTGATGATACCGGCATGGATTTCCTGTACCCTGGCCAGGTTTTCCGTCACGGCAGCGTGGTCGGCCCCTTCGGAGGCGGCATACTCCTGCAGCGCCCGGAGTTCGCCGGCAATCTCCGTAAGCCTGAAATTTACCTCACCGCCCAGCACCTGGCGTCGCAGCCGGTCCTCGAGGCCATCCAGCCTGTTTTTAATCTGCATGGCCTCAGCTAAAAGTTCCTTGGCCCGCCGGTCAAATGAGAGGTTGACGGTATAAAGCTTTTCCCCAAAAACCCGGCGGTCCTCCGGGCGCAGCCATAATACGTGTTCCAGCACCCGCAAGTCGCCTGTCTCAACGGCTGTCCGGCCCTGCAAAAAGGCATGGGCCTTCAGCACCGCGGCACACTCCCTGAGCCGCCGGTCGGAAACGGGTATACCGGCCTCCCGCATCTTCAGCACCAGGGTCACCATCCTGTTGGCTACTGCCCCCGGCAATGCGACCTGCCGGACCCGGGCCTGCCATTCCCGCAGTTCGTCAAGGTTAAACACAGTGGCCCCCTTAGCACCTGCGTCAAGGGCCAGCAGCCTGTGCAGGTTGGCATTGTCGCTGATATAATCTACCGTAAAACGGAAAAGAAAACGGTCATAAAAGGCGTTTAATTCTTCATTTATTTCGGGCGGCAGTTCGTTGGTGGCGCCTACCAGCATGACCAGGGGTACATCCACAATTTCCCTGCCGTTATGGTATTTGCGCTCATTGAGAATGGTCAGGATGGTATTGGCACAGCTGCTGTTGGCGTGAAAAATCTCGTCGAGAAAAACAAAATGGCTGTCTGCCACCTTGCCGGTCAGAATCCGCCGGAAGTCATCCTCCTCCAGCCCCTTGAGGGATACAGTGCCGATTATCTCATCAGGCTTGGTAAATTTGGTCATCAGATAAGAAAAAATCCGGCCGCCCTGCAGCCTCCGGCCGAAATCGTTGACCAGCATGCTCTTGGCAGTCCCAGGCGGCCCGATTAAAAGAACATGCTGACCTGTCAAAAGCCCCAGGATAAGACCCATAATGACTTCTTCCCGCTCCAGCAACGTTTCCGCCAGTTCGTCCCGGATTTTTAGCAGCTTTTCCAAAGAACCCGCCCCTTTTATGTATTATTCTAAAGAATATTATACCACAGGTTTCTATTTATAATTAAAAAGGCTTCGCTGGCGCGTTATACTCCTATGGTGTAAAAAGAGATGCCTTTTCTTGCCGGCATCCCTTTTTCCATTTATTTCGTTATCATTTGCGGATTGCGTCCGATTGGACGGGTTGTGTCCGCATGCCCCCAGATAGCCTCTTCTTTTTTGCCTTCCACCAGGAACTGTACTTTTTTGATATAGTCTAATTCAGTAAGTGACGCTACTACCGAATGGATGGTCATCGCTTCCCCGGCGGTACCACCCCAATGTTTGGTCTGTACCTCCCGGGAAAAATCCACGGTGGCAACGCCGTCCTTCACTGTCACCGAGAGCAGTCTGGTTTCGGCCGGTATAGTCCTGGCCAGGCCGGTGGCAGGACCTTTGATCAGTTCCCCGACAATCAACTGTTCCAGCGGCTTGTCGCTTTTAACCACTTCCCGCTCCTCAGGGGTTACA
>JBMOPI010000110.1:0-8041 GCA_049324975.1 Bacillota bacterium | reverse complement strand
TTTTAGTGTAAGGGAAAACACCTTTTATGTCATCCGGGCCAAAGCAGTAATTTGTGCCACCGGCGGGGCGGCCGGCCTTTACCGGCCAAATAACGACGGCAGCGCCCGCCATAAGATGTGGTACTCCCCTTTTAACACCGGGGCGGGTTATGCCATAGGCATCAGGGCCGGGGCGGAGATGACCGGCTTTGAGATGCGGTTTATCGCCCTCCGGGTTAAAGATACCATTGCTCCCACCGGTACGCTGGCCCAGGGGGTGAGCGCGCCGCAGATCAATGCCCGGGGTGAAAAATACCTGGAGCGCTATGGCAGATCCACACCCCTGCGGCTTTATGCCACCCTGGCGGAAAACCGGGCCGGGCGCGGGCCGTGTTACCTGGATACCCGGCATCTCAACGGGGAACAGAGCAAAAACCTTAAAGAAGCTTACCTGAATATGTGCCCGGGAATGGTGCTTTATTGGGCCGACCACGGTTTGGAACCAAACGGACGGCCCATCGAAATCACCGGTTCGGAGCCTTATATAGTGGGTGGGCATACCCAGTCCGGCTATTGGGTTGACACAAACCGCCGCACTACCCTTCCCGGCTTGTACGCTGCCGGGGATGTAGCCGGCGGTTCGCCGAAGAAATATGTCACCGGCTGTTTTGTCGAAGGTGAACTGGCTGCCCTGGACGCTGTCAGGGATATTGGGCATAAACGGCTGCCGGATATACCGGCGCAACTGATTGCCGCCGAGTTTACCCGGGTTTTCGCGCCTTTTGGGATGGCCGGGGCTTCCGGCGGAGCGGAGATAAGCTTTGCCCCCGGGGAACTGGAAGAGCGGCTGCAGAAGATTATGGATGAATACGCGGGCGGCATCAGCGCCGGCTACGAACTGTATGAAGAAAAGCTGCTGCTGGCCCGGGAAAAGCTCAATGACCTGAAAGGACTCCTGCCTTGCCTGCGGGCGGCTGACCTCCATGAACTGATGCAGGCCCACGAGGTTATTGACCGGGTGGAAGTGGCCCGGGTGCTGGTGGAGCACCTGTTATACAGGAAAGAGACCAGGTGGCCCTGCTACCAGAGCCGGGTGGATTACCCGGAACGGGATGACACAAAGTGGTTGAAGTTCGTAAATTCCGTTGCCGACAGGGACAGTGTGCGGATGATCGAGCGGGAATATATAAGGCTGGGTGATAAAACATGAGTATCAGGGTGGATGAGAAACTATGCAACGGATGTGGGGGAGCCGGGGAACCGCCCTGTGTCCGGATCTGCCCCGGCAACCTGCTCAGGACCGGTCCGGCCGGCAGGGCCGAAATCCGGGACCCCGGGGAATGCTGGGACTGCACAGCCTGTGTTAAGGCCTGTCCCCGTCAGGCTATTGCACTTTACCTGCCGGCGCAGATCGGCGGGCGCGGGGCGACTTTAAAAGCCCGGCAGTACCGTGATAAAACTATATGGACCTGCCGCCGGCCGGACGGGAAAGAAGAAGAGTTTAACATCGAAGCGGAAAAAATTGTATAAATTTTCAATGAAACATGATACAGCCGTTAATTGCCTGAAAAGTCGAAGGACTTTTCAGGCTTTTTGAGTTGGGGGCATGGTGAAAAATCCTCATGACGGTGCTCCGCTGCGTAGTCCTGCTTGAGGAATTTTCACCATGCCCCTCAAAAATCGTTATTGGCATTCGAACTTTATACATAGAAACAAGGCACGTTAATTGTCGAACTTCTTCCAGAAAGGTTTAAATATGGATAATAGTAAAGTATAATAGGAGGTGTGGCTGTCCAACAATACTTATATACTTTGCAGAAGGAGAGGATTTTTTTGTGCAGCAGGGGAAGAAGGATTAACAAAGTTACCACATGGCTGTTGTTGGCGGTATTCCTGATGGCGTTGCTGCCGGCAGAAGGTTTTGCCTATAACGTCAACTATGAAGAACGGATCAAAGAACCGGTGGCGGAGGGAGTCACCGTTGAAACCATAAACCAGTGGACGCCGGAGGGCCTGGTGAAAGTTTTTGTAATGACTGTGGACCTTACCAACCCATATGTTAAAGTGGATACCATGGTTGGCACCGGCGGGGATTTAACCAGGGCCCAGGCGGTAAGCCGTATGGCTGCCGAGAACGGTGCTGTGGCGGCCATCAACGGGGATTTTTTTCAGTTGGACGAAAAAGCCCCAATCGGGCTGACCGTACAGGCCGGGGAGGTGGTCAGTTCACCGGCCCAGCGCAATGATATGTATGGTTTTGGCCTGGCTGCGGGCAATGTGCCGGTTGTTAAAGTGTTCAAGTTTGAAGGCGCCGTGACGGCGCCCAACGGGCAGGCTTTTCAGTTGTTCGGGGTGAACAAGCCCACCTACCTGCTGGGACCGGGAGCAGAAAGTGACGTCAATCACCTGAATTTGTACAACTCCCGCTGGGGTGACCTGAGCCGGGGTAAACTGCCCGGTTTAACCGGCGTGGTGGAGATGGTGGTGGAGAACGATATTGTCAGGGAACTGCGCACAGACCAAGCGGGAGTGGCTATTCCCGCTAACGGTTATGTACTGGCAGGCCATGGTTTGGCAGCCAAGTTTATTACTGATAACTTTAAAGTCGGTTCCCCCGTGCAGGTGACCTACGGGGTTAACGGTGACGAACTGCAGGCGGCTGTTGGGGGACAGGCCATGCTGGTCAATAACGGCCAGCGCAGCTGGTTTACCCAGAATATCACCGGCAAAAGGGCCCGCACCGCTATAGGCGCCTCCCGGGACGGGAAAACCCTGTACCTGGTGGTGGTGGAAGGCGGTAACGGCAGCCGGGGCATGACCCAGGAGGAACTGGCTGATTTCATGGTCACCCAGGGCGTATGGCAGGCTGTAAACCTGGATGGCGGCGGTTCTTCCACGATAGTTGCCCGGCCGCTGGGTGACGAAAATATAGCTTTGCTCAACAAACCGGTGTACACTTCGGAACGGCCCGTGCCGACGGCTGTCGGGATTTTTTCCACGGCCCCGCGGGGCGCCCTGACCGGTTTGAAGGTTACCGGTGAAAAGAACATTCTGGTTGGCACCAGTCGTCCTATTACAGCCAAAGGCTATGACGAACATTATAACCCTTACCGGGTCAACCCGGCTGAAATTAACTGGACGGTGGAGCCGGCAATCGGTAACATAGAGAACGGTGTCTTCAAAGCAGTATACGCCGGAAATGCAGTGATAACGGCCTCTTTCGGCGGGATAAGCGAAACCTATCCCGTACATGTGCTGGGCAGTGAAGATATAGCCCGGGTGGAAATACTCCCCGGGAACATTGAACTCCTGCCCGGGGAGGCGGCCAATCTCTCGGTACGGGTAGTGACCAAACAGAATCAGACCTTTATGCTGCAGGCCGGGGAAGTAAGCTGGAGCGCCAGCGGCGATATCGGAACGGTGGCCGGTAACAAGTTTGTTGCCGGCAGCCGGCAGGCGGTGGGTGAACTTACCGCCAGGGTTGACGGGACAACAGCTAAAGCGCCGGTCAGTGTCGGCACGGCGGAAAAGCTTTTTGCGAGCCTTGACAGTCCCCCGGCATACCTGTTTACCGGCTACCCGGCGGGGGTCACGGGCAGCTTCAGGAATGCCGGCCTGGCTGAACCTACTTTCCGGGGCGGAGGTGCGGCCCGGCTGCAGTATGATTTCCGGAACGGCGCCGGCACCAGGGCGGTTTACGGCAAATTTGGCAAGGAGGGTTTAACCCTATCCGGCCGGCCGCGGGGGATTACTATGATGGTGGAAGGCACGGGCGGCAACGGCCACTGGCTTAGGGGCATCGTGACGGATGCCGCGGGGGCGGAAAAAACTGTGGATTTTGCCCGCAATGTGGACTGGCAAGGCTGGCGGCAGGTAACCGCGGTGATCCCGGCCGGTCTGAAATACCCGGTACAATTGTCGGCAGTATATTTGGTTGAGCCTGATGAAAGTAAAAGGGATGCGGGAGTTATCTATTTTGATCAGGTCAACCTGCTGCAGCCCGTTACGGCGAAAGACCTGACACCGGCACAGCCGCCGGCGGAAGCAGAAGAGTCTGCCGGCGTAACGCCTTCCGGCAGCACCGAAATTAAGCTGGGCACGGGAATATCAGTACAGGTCCCGGCGGGTGCGGTGGAACAAAAAACCAATGTCACCTTACGGGAAAAGTGGCAGCTGGAGCAGGCAACCCCGGGACATGACCCGCAGTTTCCGGTCTTCAGCGTAACCCCGGCGGATGATGCTGTAACTAAGTTTGAGGCCCCGGTAATCATCCGGGCCGCGGTCAAAAACGGGGATGGCCGAAAAGCCAGGCTGATGTGGTGGCATGCGGCTGCCGGCACCTGGATACAGGTACCGGCCAGGGTAGAAGCAGCCGGTACCGTTATGGGTAAGTTTGACCGGCCGGGACTTTATGCCCTGATGACGGACAGCCGGCCCGAGCCGGCATTTAACGACCTGTCCGGCAGCTGGGCCAAAGATGTTATCCTGGACCTGGCCGGCCGCCGGGTGGTTTCCGGTTACCCCGATGGCAGGTTCCAGCCCGGTAAAGGGGTTACCAGGGCCGAGTTCATTACCATGCTGGCCAAAGCCCTGGGCTGGACTGCTGAAGGTAGTGCCGCCGGTTTCCGGGATGAAATTCCCACCTGGGCATCAGGAGCCGTCAATGCCGCAGTCCGGAAGGGAATAGTCAAGGGGTACGAAGACGGCACCTTCCGCCCTAACAAGACCATTACCAGGGCCGAAATGGCGGTAATGATTGACAAGGCCCTGGCGCTGCCAAAGAGCAATAAGCCGTCAGCCTACAAAGACGCCGGCCAGATCCCGGCCTGGGCTGTCCAGTCCATCAGGAACACCAAATCGGCCGGCCTCCTGACCGGCAGCGGCGGCCTGTTCCGGCCCAAAGACGTTGCCAACCGGGCCGAATCTACAGCCGTGCTGGACAAGTTAATAGATTACTACCTACAATAGTCAGACAGGCGGAAAACCGTTACAGGTTTTCCGCCTTTGCATATAATGTAAAGTGGACTATTTGACGGAGGTGCACCGGCATGAATGTTTATGACCTGGCCCACAGCCTGGCCAAAGCTATCCGGAATTCACAGGAATTCAGGGAGTATAAAACAGCTGCGGAAAAAGTTGCATCCAATCCGCAGCATAAAAGGATGCTGCATGATTTCCGGGAAAAGCAGTATGAACTTCAGCGCGCCCATTTGACGGGTCAGCAGATTTCCGAGAACAAAAAGCAGGAACTGCTCAAACTACAGGGAATCCTTGCCGCGAACCCGGTAATGAACACTTTTCTGGCCACCGAATACCGTTTTGGCCAGATGATGGCGGACATTCAGAAAATAGTTGCCGCTGATCTTGACTTCCTGCCCAAAAAATAACCTGAACGGAAGGAATTTGGCACATTTTAGCGAATATTTAATCCAAATTTATCCGGAGGAAAGGGGCATTGCCTTGAGAGTAAATGAGCGTAAATTGTTAAGCAGCAAAAAGGGAAAGCTCCTGCTGGCAAAAGCGGAAGAGGTGGCCTTGGCCTGCGCGGAAGCCCTGGCCGGCGGTGAAGAATGGTATTTCAAATATGAGCGCGTCAGAGAAATTTTTGACCGCAACCTGGATGGCCTGGAGTATTTTTTACTGGTAGATGAGGCAGGCAGGGCGCTAATCCATACCAACCGGCTGCGGGAAGGCACATTGTTTGACGACCCGGTGGGGCTTAACGCCGCCTTGACAGAGCGCCCGCTCCTCCAGCTATATTACCGGAATACGGGGGAAACACTGCTGGACGCCTCGGCGCCTGTAATCATCAACAGCGCAAAAAAATACGGGTTGAGGGCGGGTTATGTTATCCGGGAACGTTATTTATCCCTGAAAACTTTTATGACCACGCTGATCCCTGTAGCCGTAATCCAGCTTGTCTACCTGCTCGGTTTCGGGATAGGTTATGCTTTTGGCGCCGGGGTGGTGGCCAGTCTGATTGCCGGCTATGTCATCAAAGAACAGATTTTTGCCACCCTGGACAATGTTTTCAAGGGTACCAGGGCTATCTCCAAAGGAGATTTAACCAGTTCTTTTGAACCTTCGTCGACAGACGAACTGGGGCAGTTGATTTATGAAATCAACAAAATAAGCATCGGGCTGTCCCTGATTATAAAAGAACTGCAAAAAGTGGCCCACCGGGTGACCATTGCCGGCAATGAGCAGGCATTGGCCACAGAGCAGTTTAACCAGGCCTCGGGTCAGATCGCTGCCACAACTCAGTCTTTGGCTGACGGCAGTCATAAACAGGTGGAAAACATCAATACCGCCCGGAAATTTTCCGCCGAACTGGATGAAATGGTTTCAAACATGGTAGAGAGCGCCCGCCGCGGCACGGAACTCTCCGGACGGGCGCAGTCCAGGGCCGAAGAAGGCGCCGCCAACCTCCGGGCCACAGAGCAGCAGATCGGTAAAATCGAGCATGCTTTTGACCTGTCGGCGGCGGCCATGGAAGAACTGGCGCGGCAGTCCATGCAGATTGAGCGGATTACCAATACAATAACCGAAATAGCGCAGCAGACTAATTTGCTCTCCCTGAATGCGGCCATTGAGGCCGCCAGGGCCGGTGAACATGGCCTCGGTTTTGCCGTGGTGGCCGATGAGGTGAAGAAACTTGCCGATGAAACGGCTGTCTTTGCCAGGGAAATCCAGGATATCATTGCCGGCAACAGCAAAAAAACCTCGGAGGCGGTTACCCTGATGCGCCAGGGTACGTCCGAGGTGATGGCCGGTAAGCTTGTCCTGAGTCAGACTGTAAACTCCATCAAAGAAATCAGGGAGGCCATCCAGGATACTGCCCGTGAACTGCAGTCAAACTTTCAGGTGGCCTCGGAAATCAAAGCCAACAGCTCGTTCCTGTCCCGGGAGCTGGGCCAGGTGCTGCAGATTGCCGGTGAAAGCGCCAAAGCGGCCGAGTCCATATCGGCCGCTACCGAAGAGCAGGCGGCAGCAAGCGAGAGCATTGCTGCCAGCGCCCAGTCCCTCCATCATGCGCTGAATGAGCTGGAAAAACTGATCAAACGTTTTAAGGTAGATTAGTCTACTCCGCCTTTTTTAGCATTTTCTGACGGGTCACCGTCATTATCATCATCTTCAGCTTCATCGCCGTCCTGGTCCCGTTCCTGCTGCCTGTCCGCCGGATTTATGTCATTTCCGGAATCAGGTCTTTTTTCAACTTCTTTATCTTTGTCTTCCTTATCTCTCTGGCGAACTTCTTTGTCTTCATTGTTTTCTTTATCTTCTTTGTCGTCTATCTTTACTTTAATCCGGTCGCCCTTTTTTATTTGCGGGCCGCCGGATTTTTCATTTTTACCCTTTTCCTTATCATCTTCATCATTATCTTCGTCTTCGTCATCATCGTCCCGGGAGCCGCCGTTTTTATCGTGCGCTGCACCGGGAACAGTTTTGCCGTTTTCTTCTATGAGCACCCGGGGCCGCCCGTTATTATCCAGCTTCTGAATAATGATTTTCTTTTGGTTGGGAAGCAGCTTGATTTTGTAGATGTCTACCAGTTCCCGGATACTGTTCTGCTTAATCTCTTGAACGGTGACTTTGGCTCCCGTTTCTTTTGCCTGCTCGTAAAGAATGAACTTACCGGGGCTGAGCCCGTTTTGTTCAGCCATAGTGCGGACTTCCGCGGCCACCTGGTAAACCCTTACCTCACCCGTGAACCCGCCGGCGGCAATAGCGCTTTCCAGCGCCTGCTGCAGTTTGACCGGGTTAAGCTCTGTCGTATCCGCAGATGCAGCGGTAACGGTGGAAATCATCAGGTTTTTTTGGTCCGGTTTGATATAATGCCGGTCAATGGCTTTCCGGACCAGGGTATTGAGGGCTTCGTAGAGGTTTTCCCCCTCCAGGTCAGCTTCCTGCACCAGGTCGACGCCGTCGTCGTTAAAGAAACTCACGTCGATTACCTGCATGTCTTTGTTTACGGCCATTTCCAGGCTGGGGTTAATATCCAGCGAGACATAGGCCGCAGCGGGCGGTAAGGCGGTCTGGCGGAACAGGGTTAAGCCGAACA
>JBMOPI010000109.1:0-8081 GCA_049324975.1 Bacillota bacterium | reverse complement strand
CCGGCGGACTTCCCAGTCACTCTTGCGTTTATGGGCGGCGGTTATTTCACCGTGGATCTTTCCTTCTTCATTTTTTAATCTCTCCAACTCAGCCTGTTTTTCTACGGCTTCGCTTTGCTGCAGTGTTTCCAGTTCGGTCCCGGCCTGGTCACGTTCGGACCCTAACTGAGCCAGCCGTTCCTTTTCAGCGGCTATTCCCCCGGCAATCCCCTGTAACTCCGCGGCCAATTTATCATGCCGGGCCTTCTCATCATCCCGGAGCCTGTTTTCCTGTAACAGCCGCTGGGACTCCGTGAACAGCAAAAATTCATTATATGTATTGTAAGCCTTGTCCAGCACTTCCGCTTCTTTGCGGTGAACCCCCAGTTCTTCCAGCCGGTCGCCGATCTGATCCATGTCTTCCAGTACCTCGGATAAAGGCCGGAGTTCGTCATCCTGAAGGGCCGGCAGGGCGGCGGTCAAAATCTCGTAAATTGTCGAAGGTTTAAAATCCTTCGACAGTTTGGGACTGCGCAGCTGGATCAGGAGGTCAAGGAGTTCCTGGTATGCCTGGAGGTCGCCAAATCCGAAAAGCAGGTTGTTCACCAGTTTCTTGTATTGCCCCGGCTCGGTGACCACTTCACCCCCGGTCCCGATAACCTCTTCCAGCCGGTTTCTGGTCAGCGGTATCTTGACTTCATCCCCCTGGCTGTAGTCCCGTTCGTATAAAAATATGTCCTTCCCGACACGCCGGTTGTCAGTCACGGCAAAACCCCAGAAACTTACTCCGGGAACGTTCCGCCTGGCCCTTAAGCCTATCCCCACGGTATGGTACCGGTCCTGTACCGGATGATAAAATTCCAGGTAAAGATACCCGGTCCGGTCAGTTATCCCGCTGTTTTCGTCGAGAAGCAGGTAATACTCTATTTTCCGGTCTTTTGAACCGAAGGGGTCCAGCCTCCAGGGCCGCTTGTCCCCGTCCAGCACCAGGGGCAGGAAACTCTGCATAGTGACGGATTTTCCCGAACCGTTAGGCCCCCGGAAGATTATCCTGCCCTCGGACAGTTGAAATTCCGCCTCATCGTGGTAATACCAGAAATTAACGAGCCCCGCCCGTGCCAATTGCCATCGTTCGCGCAAAAAAAATCCCTCCTCAGTCTTTCCCTGAGCCATCATAATCACCGTTCCAGCGGGCCAGGCCGGGGTAAATCCACAAGGTTTGGTTGTCCTCCCGGCCGCCCAGGCCCCACTCCTCCAGGTGCCCCATCAGGTCAACGGCCAGTTCCCGGGCGGTTGCCTGGCGGTGCTGCTTGCTCCAGCAGGCCTGGTATTTTTCCCGCAGGCGCAGAATGATCCCCTCCAGGTCCACCCAGGTTAACTGGATCCGTCCCCGTTCATCCAGGAAAACTGCCGCATGGCCGGCCGCCAGCATCCTCCTAAGTTCCCCGCCCAGGAGCAGGGCCAGGTCGGAAATCCCTCTGGCTGTAGGGAACAAATTCGCCTCACCGGAAGGTTCCGGGTGGAAAAACACCAACCCCTCGCGGTAACGCTGCCCTTCCAGGCCGAACATGTTCTCAAGCTGGTCAAGGATAGACCTCCGCTGGGTGAGGACATAATATTTTTCTTCCTCTGTCCATTCCCAGTCGTATACCAGCGGCTCCTGCAACAGCCTCCGGTAAATCCGGTGCTTACGCTTTTTCAGCTGACCTTCCGGCGTTTCGGCATAAACCCCTTCCGCCAGTGACCGGACATCGGCAAAAGTTGTTAAGTCCTGGGAGAACCGCCTGAGCACATAGCGGGACCATGGGGAGCATTCGTATAGGACGTTGTTTTCCTCCGTACCGCTCCTGGCCCACTCCCATTCATCCCCTTCAACTATTTTCAACACGCCTATTTCTTTTAGCATCTTTAAAGCCCGGGCCATGGAGAGGCGGTGGTCATACAGTGTCCAGTCCAGCAAAACATCCTGGCCCAGCAGGTGCTCCCTGATTTCCTCCACCATCTCCGTCAAAAGGAACTGATCAGCCTCGCCCTTCCCTTCCAGGAACCATAAACAATAGGTGAATAGGGCGTAATCCCGGGGCAGTTGAAAATTCTCAAAACCCATCCAGGACCTGGCCCGGCCCGGTATCTTTTCCAGCTTGGCGAACTGCCTGGTGACCAGGAGGGCAAACCCGCAGTGTTCCTGAAACCAATCCCGGAGCGTCTCGTAATGGCTTTTCACCGCCTGGAACAACTCCGGGTTATCCTCCTTGGTAATCCAGGACCGGTTTAATAGCGCCTGGGCGCATTTTTGTCTCTCTTCTTTTAACCGCTCAGCATTCCGGCTCATGGTAAGTCTCCTGTTTCCACTTAATTTGCCTGCTGTTTACCTTCAGTCAAATCTTCAAAAATCAGTGTGTAATCAGGCAGGTCCAGTTCCCCGTCCTCACACTTAAGAACTGTCCGTTCCCCGCCGGGCGGCGCTGCCAGCCTGATCACCACCCCGTCCGGGGTACGGATGCTTCTGGACTTATTGCCCATACACCGGCCAATCCACTGGAGCAGCCGGTAGCGCAGGACCGCCGGCGCCGGCCCCAAATCTGAAATCTTAAGCATCCCCTTCTTTACATAGGCCATGAGTACCTCTTTTTCCTCCCGGCGCTGGGCCAAGTAAATTCCCTTGGCCTGTTCCTGTTGTTTTATATGGGACTGCATAGGCTGGGTCCCCCCGTCACGGCGCCTGTTCCGGCTGCGGGAACTCAGCGTCCGGATATTCGGTCCGGCATCCCACATGGAAACTTCCGCCGAATCTGTCCCCTTGTTATCAATCCCCTGAAAATGCCTGGTCCTGTATAAACCAAAAGCGTATGCCGCCAGTTCATGGGCCTCTTCCAGCGAGTCCAGTCCGAAAAACCAGCGCCCCAGATATTCCAGTTCCCGCCGCCGGCTTACACCGGAACGCTGCTTTTCCTGAATCCGCAAGGCGCAGCGGACAACTTTGGCAATGGTGTCCTTGGTAGCCTGCTCCAGAAACTGCACATCGCTGGAATCCCGGCTGTCCCCTATAAACCAGCGCACCAGGCTTTGCCATTCCCGCGCCAGCCGCCGGCGTTCCTCCTCCGGTGTAGGAGGTTCGTCAATTTTGGGTATCCTGGCCCAGTCCGCCAAAACCCCTTCAAAAAACTTATCCCTGGTTCCCGGAGTAATCCTGGGCAAAAGCCCTTCTATTTTCATACCGTAAACCTGCAAACCCCGCACAAAATTTTGCAGGTGCAGGGTCAACGCGGCCTTGTAAGCCAGAAAGGCCTCAGTCAACATCAGTTCTTCAGCTTTGCTGCTCTGCAGGCTGGCGATGTAATCAGCGGCATCCTCAGTCAATTGGCGGAAAGGCTCGTAAACAGATTTCCAGAGCTGGGCGGCCTCCCCTTCTTCGTAATTGCCGTCCGCCTTGGCCAACAATGCCCGCAGCCCGTTAAAAATGGTTTCCAGTAATGTCGGCTCCAGAGAACCCCCGTACCCTCTGATTTTTTTCAGCCCTTCCACCATGCGTTCTATTTCCACTGAGTAAGGCGTCATCTGGTAGCGGAATTTTTTTCGCAGGTATTCTTCGATAGTGCTGGCTCTGCCGCCGTCGTGCCGGGGGATGAGGTTCTTCCATTCCACCAAGATGTCCAAATCCTTCTGGCACTGCTCAAGGGTATAATCAGCCAACAGCCCGTAACCCCTGACCCCTGCAAAAACTTCTTCCGCCCTTAACCAATACCTCAGTTTCTGGTGCTGCTCATAAAAGAAATGCATGATACAGCGGTAACGTCCCACGTTGGTGACATTTAAATAATTCAGTTCAACAACCGGTTTTAAAAGGTTAACAGGCTTTTCATCAGACACTTTTTTCGCTCCTTTGGAAAACTGGTTTTTTGATAAGTGTAGGTTTCGTGGGGATTTTGCTTTTTCCTGCTGTAATATTACAAAAAGTACTTTTATGTTATTCCATTTTAACCCAAAAAGAAAAAGTTCAGACATAACGCCTGAGCGTTTCATAATTCATAAATTGAACTTTTAAGGCGAAATATAAGAGATAAATTCCGGTCTTTTATCACACGGATATAGAGGTTTGGTTCATATTAGTGAGATTGCCGAAGAATTTATTGAGTTTCCGGAAGATTACGGCCGGATAGGAGACAAACACCCGGCCAAGGTTATATATATTGAGGAAAAAGGGTTGTCCATGTCTTTCAAAGCACTTGGGGGATTAAACTTATCAAAAAGGGAGCCCTACGGCTCCCTTTAAATATCATCTTCTGTCTTATTCTCTATGACTTCACCGTCGGTGATGCTTTCCGGCAGTTCCTCATCATTTACATATACTACTTCGTCACAGTTTGGGCAGGTAACCTCGATCAGGTCTTCATCTTCCAAAATGTCGGATTCGAAACATACGATTTCCTTGCATTTGGGGCATTCCACCTCGACAAAGTCCTCATCATCATCAAAATCGTCCCCGAGGACATCCCCTTCCAGTTCGTACAGGTCTTCATCAATGCTCTCCACGTATTCTTCCAGGTCGGTATGGGCTTCTTCTATATCCTCAATCTGTTCCGCCATGTCTTCAAGCACGTCAATTATCCCGGATAAAACCCGGCCCTCTTTGGACCCTTCCTCAATCCTCAGACCTTCCGCCAGGCCCTGCAGGTAAGAAATCTTTTCTTTCAGGTTTTTCATTTTACAACCCCCTTCGCTTTGAGTCAAATTATTGACTTTCTTATTATAACTTTTTTCCGGGGAATTTAACCGTTATTTACGTTAAACTTAAGGCAAACCTTACACTCTTTTAATGTAATTGCCTGTGCGGGTGTCGATGAGCAGCTTGTCCCCTACATTGATAAAGAAGGGCACCTGAACCACGGCGCCGGTTTCCAGGGTAGCGGGCTTGGAGCCGCCGGAAGCGGTATCTCCCTTAATGCCGGGGGCAGTATCCACAACCTCCAGCTCTACCTGGTTGGGCAGTTCGACGCCGATGGCATTGCCCTGCCACATCATGACAACGATATTCATGTTCTCCATTAAATACTTAACCCCGTCGCCCAGCTGCTCTTTGGTTAAAGCCATCTGTTCAAAGTTTTCGTTATCCATGAAATTATAGTTTTCACCATCGTTATACAGATACTGCATTTCCCGCCGGTCGACCCGGGCCGGAGGTACTTTTTCACCGGCGTTAAAGGTTTTTTCAACTACCGCCCCGGTTTTGACGTTCTTAAGCTTGGACCGGACAAAAGCTGCCCCTTTTCCCGGCTTGACATGCTGAAAGTCAACAACCTGAAACACATTGCCGTCCAGTTCAATAGTCAGTCCTGTTTTAAAGTCGTTGGTGGAAATCATTTTGTCAGAGAAACCTCCTCATATGTAATTATGATATTTTCATACCGGGAATCCCCGGTTAAACTAAATCTCTATAAGTTCTTTAGGCGCCCTGGTCAGGATTTCGCAGCCGTAGTCCGTCACTGCCACAATGTCTTCAATCCTCACCCCGCCCCATCCCGGCAGGTAAATACCGGGTTCAACGGTTAAGGTCATGCCTTTTTCCAGTATTGTCGAATCCCTGGTAGACAGGGTAGGCTTCTCGTGGATAGCCAGTCCCACGCTGTGGCCCAAACCGTGGCCAAAATTGGCGCCGTACCCGTGCCGGGCAATCAGGTCCCTGGCAACCGTATCCACGGTGCCGGCCACCTCACCGGATTTGATGGCGTCAATTGCCTCTAACTGGGCCTCCAGTACAATGCTATAAATATCTTTCTGTTTATCACCGGCTTTTCCCAACACGACAGTACGGGTGATATCCGAATGGTAGCCCCGGTAAACAGCGCCAAAATCCATGGTAATAAATTCGCCCTTTTGAATTACCTTGTCCGTAGCCACGCCGTGCGGCAGTGCAGAACGGATGCCGGAAGCCACAATAATATCAAAAGCGGTTTTTTGGGCCCCTTTGCGCCGCATGAAACATTCAAGTTCCAGGGCCAGGTCGGTTTCTTTCACTCCCGGTTTAATAAAATCCAGAATATAGTCAAAGGCCGTATCGGCTATTTCCACAGCCTGCCTAAGCAATCCGATTTCCCGGTCGTCCTTAATGCCGCGGAGTTTTTCCACCACGCCGGAAGCGGCCCGGAATTCCGTCCCCGGCAGCCTGTCACAAAATTTTTGATACTCCTTGTAAGTCATGTGGTCATCTTCAAAACCCAGGAATATGAGGCCCCGGCTTTTCACCTCGGCTGCCAACCCATCTTCCAGCAAACCCTGTGGCCTGATGACCTCGAAATCAGGGGCCTGTTCCCGGGCCTGTTCCACATATCGAAAGTCCGTCAGCAGCAATGCTTCGGCAGCAGTAATCAGCAGCAGCGCATTGGTGCCTGTAAAACCGCTGAGGTATAACCAGTTTTCCGGCCGGGTGACTAAAAAACCGGCCAGGTCCAGTTCAGCCATAGCTTCCCTGAGCTTATTTACCCTGTCCAACATTCGGCTTCCTCTAATCTTTATGCAATATGGCCGCCAGTGCCCTGAGACCTAACAGGTAACTGTCGGCGCCAAAACCGGATATCTGACCGGCTGCCACCGGCGCTATCACTGAATGGCGGCGAAATTCTTCCCGGGCATGGACATTGGAAAGATGGACTTCTACCACCGGCACAGGCACGGCGGCAACAGCGTCCCTTACAGCCAGGCTGTAGTGGGTATATGCCCCGGGATTTATCAGGATCCCGTCCGTCTGTCCGATGACGGCATGGATTTTATCGATGATGGCCCCTTCGTGGTTTGACTGGAAGGTTTCTACAGCCAGACCGAGTTCTTCTCCCAGTCTTTTCAGCATGGCATTAATTTTGTCAAGGGTAAGGGTGCCGTATATCTCCGGCTCCCGGGTGCCCAGTAAATTCAGGTTCGGTCCATGGATGACCAGGATTTTTGCCATCTTTATCACCCCATGCTACAATCTTCCACTTATGCAATTTTAACATAAAATGCCCGGTTTGAACAGATATTAACTGCCGCTGATGGTCATTTTCGCAATGCGCAGGGTCGGCGAGCCTTTGCCACCGTAAAAACGCAGGTCGCTGCCGACCTCGTCGACATGGTTCAGGAAATCGAGCATATTGCCGGCAATGGCCACTCCCCTGACAGGTTGGGTAAACTGGCCGTTTTCAATCCAGATGCCGGCTGCGCCCAGCGAAAAGTCCCCGGAAATAGGATTGGCCGTATGCATGCCCATCACTTCGGTAATAAAAAGCCCGTTGGTTACATTTTTGATTAATTCCGTGGGGTCAGTGGCGCCGGGTTCAATGTAAAAATTAGTGGTGCCCACTTCCGGCGTGCTTTTGAAGGACCCCCTGGTACCGTTGCCGGTAGACATTGTTCCGTCTTTGGCAGCGGTATAAGTGTTATGTAAAAACCCCTGCAGGATTCCGTCCTTGATCAATACCGTTTTGCCTGTAGGCACACCTTCACCGTCAAAAGGCGCTGAGGCAATCCCCCCCGGCCTTGCCCCGTCGTCAACAACGGTCATCCGCGGGGAAGCCACCTGCTGACCGACCTTGCCGGCAAAAAGCGACCTTCCTTTTTGTACGGCCTCTGCAGACAATGCCGGCGAGATAACGCTCAAAAACTGGGTAGCAATATACGGTTCCAGGATAATAGCGGCCTGCTGGGTTTTGATACTTTTGGCCCCCAGTTTGCGTACGGCTTTTTCGGCCGCTCCCCGGCCCAGTGCCATTGGGTCAATGTCCTTAAATTTCAGGCCGTAATGGATGTCGAAACCTGTCTGGCTGTCTCCATCCTGCTCCGCCACCACTTCGGTATATGCGCCGCAGTATGCGCCGCGATAAGACCTGGCAAAGCCAAAAGAATTAGCCAGGGCTACCTCATATTCAGCGTCAAAATAGGTTGACCGTTCGGTTATTGTCACCCGCCTGTCGGTGGCCCGGGCTACCTGCTCCATGGTTTTCGCCAGGTCAATTTTGCTCTCAACAGTGGCCTTGTGAATCCCGGGATCGAACAGCTCGAGTTCCGGATAGTCCTGACCGGGCGGCGGCAGTTTGTTGTATTTGTCGGCGGTAGTCTTATCCGAATTGGCT
>JBMOPI010000108.1:1261-8085 GCA_049324975.1 Bacillota bacterium | reverse complement strand
CGTGGTGATAATCGGGAAAGGGGTGACCCCTAACACAGGTTTCCTGGCAGGGAGCGGTGTCGAAACCGATTACGGCATCCCGGTCAATGAGTTTATGCAGACAAACCAGCCTGATGTTTATGCAGCAGGGGATGTCGCCCAGGGGTACGACTTGCTTACCGGTCAACGCAAGGTCAACGCTATCTGGCCAAATGCCGGCGAACAGGGAACTGTTGCCGGCCGCAACATGGCCGGCGCGGGCGTCTCTTACAGTGGTTCTATTGGCATGAACTCGGCTGATTTCTTCGGCCTCTCCACTATTGCCGCCGGTCAGACCAGGGCCGGAGAAAAAGACGGTTATGAAGTTGTCAGGCTCTTCCCCGGCAAAAACATTTACCTCCGGCTGGTATTCAAGGATGATACCCTGGCAGGCTATATTATGGTGGGAGATACCGCCAAGGCCGGTCTGCTGACTGCGTTGGTAAAGGAAAAGACTCCGCTGGGCAAAATGAAGGCGGAATTACTGCGGGGGAAAATCCGTCAGAGAGCTTTGTCTTAGGAAGTAAAAAATTTCAAGTGGTATTTCTATAATTAATAAAGGAGGGGCACTGTCGGCGAAAGCGGTAGTGTCCCTTTTATATTGGAGCCACTTTATGGTATGATATGAAAAAGGCCCGGAAAAGGTGGTTGGTAAATTGACAGAAAATCTTTCACCCATTTTAATAACGATTCTGGGACTTGGCGTAGGATTGACAGCGGTCTGGTTCATCCTTCGTGAAACAAAGGCTGCCAACAGAAATCTGGCCGCCGAAAACAACTTGCTGAGAAATGAAAACACCACCCTCAAAACGAAGGTGGCGGAGCTGGAAACCCGGCTCTCTGAAGAACGCAGGGCCGCCGGAGAAAAACTAAGCCTCCTCCAGGAAGCGCAGCAAAAACTGTCCGACGCCTTCAAAGCCCTGTCTGCCGATGCCCTCAAAAGCAACAACCAATCCTTCCTCGAACTGGCCCGGGCCACCCTGGAAAAGTTCCAGGACACCGCCCGGACCGACCTGGAATCAAGGCAAAAAGCCATCGACGAGTTGGTTAAACCTTTAAAAGAATCACTGGAAAAAGTGGACCATAAAATCCAGGAAATCGAAAAATCCCGCACCTCCGCCTATGCCGGACTTACCGAACAGGTGAAATCCCTGGCTGTCACCCAGGCCCAGCTGCAAAACGAAACCGCCAACCTTGTCAAGGCCCTGCGCGCCCCGACAGTACGCGGCCGCTGGGGTGAAATCCAGCTAAAACGGGTGGTGGAGATTGCCGGGATGGTGGAATACTGTGATTTTCAGCTGCAGGAATCCGTTAATACCGAAGATGGCCGTTTACGGCCCGATATGGTCATCAGATTACCGAACAACAAAAACCTGGTGGTGGATTCCAAAGCCCCGCTGCAGGCCTACCTTGAAGCCCTGGAAGCCCGGGACGAAACCACCAGGACAGCCAGGCTCGCCGACCATGCCCGCCATATCCGCACCCATCTGACCCAGCTCGGCAATAAGAACTACCGGGAACAGTTTAAGCCGGCGCCGGAATTCGTGGTCATGTTCCTGCCGGGGGAAACTTTCTTCAGCGCCGCCCTGGAACAGGACCCCGGCCTGATTGAATTTGGCGTTGACCGGCAGGTAATCCTGGCCACCCCGACGACTTTAATCGCCCTGCTCAGGGCCGTGGCTTACGGCTGGCGGCAGGAACAGATTACTCAGAACGCCCAGGAGATAAGTGATTTGGGGAAGACGCTGTACGACCGTATCTGCACCCTGGCCGGACATTTTTGTGATGTAGGCAAAAGTTTAGAACGCTCAATAGATGCTTATAACAGAACAGTATCCTCCTTAGAAAGCCGTGTTTTGGTAACTGCCCGTAAATTCAAAGAACTTGGTGCCTCAACCGGCAAAAATGACCTTGAGGCCTTGGAAATTATAGATAAGACAGCCAGGGCGATACAGGTTGATGACGGGGCAGAGAAAGTATAATTTTAACATTATGTTCGACAGGAAATAATATAATATTGAAGAAGAAAAAATCAATGACAATAAAATATTGCATAAAGTCGTACAAATCTTAAGGAGGGCTTGTCATGTGTGATTATTACTTTGACGAGGACCACGGGATAGCTTACAAGATCAACCCCATTATGGTATCGGTTGTCCATAACGGGGAGCAAAGCAATCCGGAGACTATTCTTGTACGAACTGACGTAAAGGTTACCAATTACAGAAAGGAGAAAGTTCGCAGAACTTTGTCCGTAACTTATCCATCCGGTACATTTGACCCTGACACGGCAAAAAAGACCTTTCGTGACACTTTATTATCCCGTTTTATAAGTGGCGCCAAAAGGATTTCTGAGCAGGAGTACCTGTCAACCAGGCTGGATTTTTAACACCATAGGAAAGTATAACGCGCCTGCGGTATAAAAAAGGCTAACTCGGCGCTTCGCGCCAGCGAAGTCTTTTTAATAAGAGGGGCTGTAATCCATTAAAACGGATTACAGCCCTTTAGTATTACTCCAGTATCTCGCCGGCAAAGGGAAATGGCGCCAATGCCCGCTCAAGCACCCCGTGCACATGTGCAATCAGCATCCCGTAATTGACAATTGGCACGGCTTGTTCCAGACAGCAGCCAATCCGATATTTCATCTCCCGGGTGTTTAACATACACCCGCCGCAGTGCACTACCAGGTCATACCGGGATAAATCCTCCGGGAAGAAGGTCCCCGCAGCCCAGGCAAATTCAAGCTGCCCGCCCGCTATCTGCCTCAGCCAGCGGGGGATTTTCACCTTGCCGATATCATCAGCCTGCCGGTGGTGGGTGCAGCCCTCAACAATAAGGATTTTACTGTCATTTTTCAGGTTTCTCAGGGCCTTAACTCCTTCAATCAACGGCAGCAGTTCGCCCTTATGCCTGGCAAACAAAATCGAAAAAGAAGTGAGGGGGATGTCTGCCGGGGTATCGGCCGAGACCTTCAGAAAGGCCTGGGAATCGGTAATTACCAGGGCCGGTTTTTTGCCGAGGGAATTTAAAGTTTCCTTCAGTTCATGTTCCTTGGTGACTATGGCTATGGCGTCACTTTCGATGATATCCCGGATGGTCTGCTGCTGGGGCAGGATCAACCGGCCTTTGGGGGCAGCCTTGTCGATAGGTACAACCAGCACTACAAAATCCCCGGGCTTAATGAGGTCCCCCACGATTTTGGCCTTATCATCATCTACGGGGGCATTCAGGATGATCTGCCGCTTCAGTTCATCGATGCCGTCGCCGGTCATGGCGCTGACCCGGACCAGTTTTTTACCGAGTTCTTTTTCCCATGTTCTTATCAACTCTGCCCGGGCGTTTATTTCCTCCGGATCTTTTTTCAGCAGGTCGGTTTTATTTAATACACCAACCAGCGGGATGTTTTTGGCTTTTATTTTAGCTGCCAGGTCCAGTTCGAAATCAGTGACACCGGCGGCAGGGTCAACAACCAGCACGGCCAGGTCCGTTTTATTAAGGACCCGGAAGGTTTTCTCCACCCGTAACCGACCCAGTTCACCGGCATCGTCAATGCCGGCCGTGTCAATAATAACCACCGGGCCCACGGGCAGGAGTTCCATGGTTTTATAAACAGGGTCCGTGGTGGTGCCTGCCACCTCGGAGACTAAAGCAATTTTTTGACTTGTCAGGGCGTTAATCAGGCTGGATTTCCCGGCATTACGCCGCCCGAAGATGGCTATGTGCAGCCTGCCGCTTACAGGCGTTTCATTTAAACTCATTTTTTATCTCCTTTTGCCGGGGATACCCGGTTTAGTCAACTCAAAAGGGTCCAGGATTTTTTTCAGCGTTTCTTCATCCAATAGACCCGCGTCCAGTACCGCTTCTCGTACGGTTTTCCTGTCCCCGGCAACTGTTTGAGCCACTTCGACCGCTTTCCCGTAGCCTATATGTCCGGTCAGGGCAGCCAGCAGGCCGTAGCTTTCTTCTAAGAGCGCCCGGCATCTTTCGGTATCAGCGGTGATACCTTTAATACATTTGTCAATAAACACCCTGACCCCGTGATTTAAAATCTCCAGGGATTCCAGCAGGTTGCGGGCGATCAGCGGCAGCATGGCGTTAAGCTCCAGCTGTCCGGCCTGGCCCGCCAGGGTGACAGCCAGGTCATTGGCCATAACCTGGTAAGCCACCTGGTTGATTAACTCGGGAATTACAGGATTAACTTTGCCGGGCATAATGGAGGATCCGGCCTGCACAGGCGGCAGGTAAATCTCTCCCAGCCCGGCTTTGGGGCCTGAGGAAAGAAGCCTTAAGTCATTGGCAATCTTGGTCAGGTTGACGGCAGCCGACTTCAACAAGCCGGATACTTCTACAAAAACATCGGCGTTTTGGGTAATGTCCATCATGTATTCAGCCCGGGCCAGGCCGAGCCCGGTAAGCTCCCGGAGTTTTTCCGTCAGGATGTAGATATATTTCCGTTCAGCATTTAAGCCTGTCCCAACCGCCGTCCCGCCAAGGTTTACCTGTCTTAGACGTTCTTCAGCTTTATACAGCCGCCACCTGTCCCTGGCCACGGCCTGGGCATAAGCCCCGAATTCCTGGCCCAGGGTAACCGGCACGGCGTCCTGAAGTTGGGTCCGGCCGGCCTTCAGTACACCGGCAAATTCGTTTTCCTTTTCCTGCAGGGCTTCCTGCAGTGCCGCAAATGTCTCGCTCAGCGGAATCAGCAACCTGATAGCGGCAATCCTCAGAGAGGTAGGGTAGACATCGTTGGTTGACTGGCTCATGTTCACGTCATCGAGGGGGTGGACAAGACAGTAATCGCCTTTTGGGCCGCCCAGGATTTCAATAGCCACATTGGCGATAACCTCATTAGCGTTCATATTGGCGGAAGTGCCGGCCCCGCCCTGAATTTCGTCAACTACGAACTGGTCCAGAAACCGTCCGCCGGACAGGATCTCATCACAGGCCCTGACGATGGCCCGGCCTTTTTCTTTGGCCAGACTGCCCGTTTCCATATTAGCCATAGCCGCCGCTTTTTTGACCGTTACCAGCGCCTGCACCAATTCCCGGTGCATAGGCCGCCCGGTAACAGGAAAGTTTTCCAGCGCCCGTAATGTGTGGATACCGTAATAGGCCTCTTCCGGAACCTCTTTTGACCCCAGCAAATCGTGCTCTGTACGCATAAAAGAATCCCCCATAATATGATTATAACTATTATACCATCTGACTTTATAAAGCAAAATACGAAGGGTGGTTTAGATGCATTTAATCCTCAATGTCCGGTTAACCTAAACAAAAAAAGGAGATGATAATGTGGGTTCCAAGGATGATTTTAACGTGAGCAATGTTACCGGCGGGTTTACTGATGAAGAGTTCGCTAACGAGCTGGTGGCCGGCCCGGAGTTACTGGATCCGGATAATAACAGGACCTTCCATTATAATTTTATGGGCGCTACACTGAAAAATATTAGTACACCGCGCAAGTTAAGAAGGGAAATAAAGAAAAATTAAAGCAGCCGCCAAGGCTGCTTTTCATTTACTACACTTCTTTAATGCCAAAGGTCCTGCCAATAGCATCCTCAATTTCAGCTGTCTTTTCCATTGGTTCCATAGGAAGTTTACCAACAACCAGATGTTCTTCGGTATCATCGAAGGTTAACTTCTGTAATAAAGTGTTAAGTAAAACATATTAATATACACATTTGTTTAATTAATACAGAATCAAGAGGAAATGGCAGCAATTATGCAATATTTTATAAAATATTGTTATATTCTGTCTACAAGCAGGATTTTGGACGTTTCTGAAGAAAATCGCAATATATATTAACATTATATGGAAGGGATGGGCATGATGAATGTTAAAAGGGTGCTAAACGATGAATTCAGGCAGAAAAAGATTAATGAGAGCAAAACAAAGGTCACTGAAACGGTCGACAGTTTCAGGGGAGCATTAAACAGCGTTTTGGACGATGCCGTAAATCCGGTCTATGAAAAAATTGAAGAAACCTATAAACATGCCATGACAATCGGTGACTTTGCCAAAGCTGAAATTATTACCCAAAAGATCTTAGCGGAATTAATTGAAATGATGGACAAAAACTTAAAAAGACTGGTGGGTTAATATATATGACCGCAACCTGATCAATATAGAGGTTGCGGTTTATGTATTTTTTGGTAATTATAAAGGATCCCATCAATATACCCGAAATCAAAGAATTGGAAGGCTTATCGGCAAATTTGACGGCAGCGAATATGCAACAGAATTAATCCGGGCGCTGGGAGAACCTAAGATAGCAACTGAAGAAACAGTCGGCGGCACATTGTGCCAAAAGATTGTCTTTACTCCCAATATTTACAGCGCAAAAGCATTTTTGGATTTAAGATACGTATATGAAGACCTGACAAGCGCTTTTTTGGTGCTTTGGGTTGGTAAAACAGATAATTGATTCATAAATTCGACCTGCGGGTAGACTACAGTGATTATAATTACAGAACAGACAAGGAAGAACCCGGCTTTGCCCATGTGATTATGGAACTTTGGGACTTAAACCAGGATTTCAAAGTCCAGGCGCCGGCTGATTTTAAAAAATAGCTAAAGAAACTCCGTGCCTACTCCCCATACTACAACATTAAGGCTCTAACCCTTGAAAGAGGGGAGGAGCTTTTTTCCGGAACTTGACCAGGTTTCTCTCGAACAGGCCCGGTGGGCATTTGCCATGCCTTAATATAATCGGTATATTGAAAACCTGGAAATAACTTTATAAAAACCCCGTTTTGCATCTAGCGGAACGGGGTTTTTGTTCCACTACTGTTCCATAAATGTTTTG
>JBMOPI010000108.1:0-1251 GCA_049324975.1 Bacillota bacterium | reverse complement strand
GTTTTGTCTAAAGTCAGAGTACGGAACACAGTTCCAAAACGGAACACCGCTTTTAATTGTGCTCTTGTACTGCTATAATACATTTTTTGAACAATAAACTGGTCATAAACCTCAATACCTCAAGAAAATGTTCTGTAATGGAACATTTTACAATAACTGTTACTTTTCTATAACCCCTCGTCAAAAGATTTTTTTGAGCAAATAAAAACTTTCTTACCCGTATAATCCCATATTTTTATTAAGAATGCCTGTCATCTACCGGATTGGCATGGATTTTGCTTATAAATGGTGTAAAGGAGGGATACGATATGAGCTATGTTAGAACTATCGGTGATGATAGGTCGGCCTTTGACAGCCAGGCTTTGAACAGGAAGATTATCCAGTGGGGCGCGTCCCTTGTTGGGTTTGCAGATGTAACTACCGGCCTTGCAAAAGAATTCAGGCATATACCCAGGGCAATTTCCTTAGGTTTAAGGCATCCCCCGGAAATCACCAGTATTATTCAAAAAGACGGAGTATTGGCATACAGTAACCAGTTCCCCGATATCGACGATAAACTGCTGTATATTGAAAAAAAGATAGTAACATTCTTACGCTTAAAAGGTTATCGAGCATTAGCTATCCCCCCTGATTCCGACCGTCAGGACCCCCGTCTGATATCCCGGCTTTACCCGCTTTTTCAACATAAGACCGCTGCTACCTGTGCAGGTCTGGGCTGGATTGGCAAAAACGGTTTGTTGATAAACAGACAGTATGGCGCCCGTCTCAGCTGGGCCACGGTATTAACAGACGCACCTTTGACTGTTTCAACCGACCCTTATTTAAAAGGCAAGTGTGGCAGTTGCAGCAAATGTGTTAACATTTGCCCGGCCGGAGCATTCAAAAATGAAGAATGGGTCCGCGAACAAAATACCCGGGCAAAAATCGACGTCGAGGGTTGCAGCAGGCAAATTGAACGAAACCACAGGATTTTGGGCCAATATATATGCGGACTCTGTATTTTGGCCTGTCCATTGGGTAGAAAGGGGTGAAAAAGGAATTATCCGTTCTATAAAGTTTAAGGAGGGAATTATATGGAAATGACGAGTCGCGAACGGTTTATGGCCGCCCTTAAAGGTGAACCTGTAGACAGGCTGCCAGTTATCAGTGTTTGCCAACATGCAACATATGAGCAAATGGAACAACTTAACAGCTACTGGCCGGAAGCCATGCATGATGCAAACCAGATGGCCAGACTGGCCGGCGGTGCTG
>JBMOPI010000107.1:0-8163 GCA_049324975.1 Bacillota bacterium | reverse complement strand
ACAGGTGGCACAGTAAGATACACCCCGGCCCATGAATGCCTGTTCACCAGGGACTCCCAGCGCCCTTGACGCGGCGCCGGTGGCAACTACCAGCGCCCTGGCGGAAATGTCCCCTGATTCTGTTTTCAGGGTAAACATACCCTGTCCGGGTACGATTTCGTTAACCTTGGCAAATTCAACTTCCACACCGAACCTCCTGGCCTGTTCATCCATCTGCATCATCAGTTCCGGGCCGGCTATGCCCTGTGGAAAACCGGGGTAGTTGTCAATGCGGTCGGTAGTGGCTGCCTGTCCGCCAGGCATACCCTGCTCCAGCAAAAGGGTTCTCATGGCCGCCCTGGCCGCGTATAGCCCTGCAGTCATTCCGGCCGGACCACCGCCGATAATTACCAAATCCTTAATATCCATAATTACACCTCACTTTTGTATTTTCTGTTCTGCATACCCCGTAAGGGTATTGTATTTTAAGTATATCGTATTATAAATTGTCTTCCCTGTCAAGGCAGTTCTTATGTTCAATGATAATTTCATAACTGTTTTTAGCCGTCCGGCATAATCGCCTGAGGGATGTTTTGGAGCGGATGCCGGTGATTATTTTTTCCTGCTGCAAAAGTTCATTTATCGCCTGTTCCATGGAAACCAATGAAAAACTGACATTGTCACCGGGAAACAGCTGGCCGGCCCGGTGATGGTCGGCGGTAATCACAGTGCCGATGTGAGCGTATCCGCCGGTGGTCTGACACTCTGCCAACAATAAGATCGGGTCACCGCCCGGAGGTATCTGAACAGAACCGGGGGTTACGGGTTGTGATATCCTCTCCCCTGCCGGCCCTTTTATGTTTTTACCTTTTAGGACAACCCCCATCCGGTCTGCCTGTTCACTGACATTAAATACGGCTCCTACAAAGTCATTAACCGAGCTTTGGGTGAATAATCTGAAATGGGGTCCCGGCAGTACCCGCAAATTTACATTAAGTTCATAAACCGGTCTATGGACGGGAGGAAGTTCCAGCATTCTTTCTTTATGCAAACAGGCCGGCTGTGTTTTCAGAACGTCACCCTTGCGCAAAGGCCGGCCGTCTGTTCCTCCGATACCAATCCTGGTATTGGCGGACCTGGCGCCCAGCACGGGGGGCACATCAAAACCGCCGGCAGCGGCAAGGTAGCTCCGGCAACCACTCTGCCGGCCGCCAAAAGCTATTATGTCCCCCTCCCCTACGTATACAGTTTCCCACATCGGCAAAGGCTCTCCGTTAACCACTGGGGTCAGGTCCCCGCCGGTAACGGCTATTGCTGTATCTTTTAAAACTTTTAATGTGGGACCTTTAACCGTTACTTCAAGGGCCGCAGTATACTCAACATTGCCGGTCAGTATATTGGCTACCCTTAACGAAAACCGGTCTACGGCCCCGCCAGTCGGTATGCCAAAGGCCCGGTAACCGGTAAAACCACCATCCTGTACAGTACTAAATATTCCCGGTTTAACTACTTCAAATACTTCAGGCAAAAGGTTACCCCCTCCCGGATGGCGGAACGGGCGCAGCCAGGTTAATTCCGGCATCAATCAAAGCCATTCTGACCATGCAGGCTGACTTAAATGCCCCGGGTGTATCGCCGTGCAGGCTGATGGTATCCGGTTTAAGCTTTATGCTGCCGCCGTCTGCGGTCTGTATCCTGCCCCGCATAACTATTTCGGCTGCCCGGGCCGCAACCTCAGCGGGGTTTTGCACCAACGCCCGGGGGTCTTCACGGGAGACCAGGGTACCGTCATTGTTGTAATTGCGGTCAGCAAAAACCTCTACCGCAACTGCAATGCCTTTTTGCCGGCCAATCCGCTCCAGGACTGAGGCGTATGGGACAAACAGCAATAAATTTTCCTCTAGTAAAGATACCGCTTCCACCACGGCAGCTGCTGTTTTTTCGTCCCGGGCGGCCAGATTGTATAGGGCGCCATGCACTTTCATGTGCCGGAGCCTTGTCCCTTCAGCTTCCGCAATTGCCCGCAGGGCGCCCGCCTGGTAAAGGATCAGGTTAACTGTTTCTTCATAACCAAGGTCCATAATACGGCGGCCAAATCCCTCTCTGTCCGGATATCCGGGGTGTGCTCCAACGGCGACACCGTGCCTGATACAGGCCCTTACCGTGCGGCGCATAATATCCGGGCTGCCGGCATGGAACCCGCAGGCTATATTGGCTGATGTGATATATGGGATAATATCTTCTCCAAAACCTTCGCCCAAATCACAGTTGAGGTCAACCGTTAACATACGCAGTCTCCCCTTTTAACCAGGTCATCGAATTCCCGGGGTGAAACAGGTCGGAAAATCACCCTGTCCCCGGTCTGAAAAAGGAATGGCCAGGCCCTGTCGACATTAAAAAGCAGTAGGGGCGTACGGCCGATAATTTGCCAACCGCCAGGGGTTTCCCTGGGATAGATCCCTGTTTGCTGTCCGGCAATGCCCACCGACCCGGCCGGAACCCTCGTGCGCGGGGTAAGCTTCCTGGGGGCGGCAAGTTTTTTAGGCAATCCGATAAGATATGGGAAACTCGGATAAAAACCTATCATGCCAACCGTATATTCCGTCCCGGCATGGAGTTTGACAATTTCTTCGGCAGTGATGCCTTTTAACCTGGCCAGGTCATCCAGATCAGGTCCGTATTCGCCGCCGTATACGACCGGCACTTCCACTGTCCTGTGCCTGGCCAGTGGATCAGCCTGGGCGGCACTTTCGGCTTTATGCAGTTCCGACAGCACAGCTTCGTATCTTATTGTCAGCGGGTCAAAAAAAACGGCCAGCGAACAATACGCCGGGACAGACTCGGTCATACCGGGGAACCTGTTTTCCTGCAGATACCGGTGTAAAGCCATGACCGTCCGGTTAGTCCGCTTTGTAATCCGGTCTCCCATCACTATTAAAACACCGCTGTCCCCCAATGGGCAGTAACGCTGTATTTCCTTCACGGTCCCAACTCCTCCGGGAAAGATACAAAAAGGTCAAAACCCACGCCGGGAATTTTGACCGCCTTCATCCTTATGTATAATTTTATCCTGCCTTAACCAGATTATATGGTTGAAGGAGGGATTTTGTCAATGACTGCAGAATCATTTGTTAAGTATGGCGGCATGAAATTTGTGAACAATGTTCCGCCGACCGAGATCAACCGTTTTGTCCGCGCCCTGCCGGCCGGGAAGAGAGACTCCCTGTTTGAAGTGGTCCGGGAACTGGACCGGGCCGGTCTGATTACCCTTGATGACAGTGAACTCACCACTATCGATGTGGATACCGTCGAATGGCAGGAGTAAACATGAAGGAGCGTTAGATGCTTAATTTGCCGAACCTCATTACATTGGGCAGGATTTTATTAATCCCGCTCTTTATAATAGTCTTCTGGTCGGCCAGTCCTTACCGCATACATTACAGTATGCTGATTTTTGCCGCGGCCGGATTGTCGGATATCCTGGACGGTTATCTGGCCAGGAACCTAAACCTGGTTACGGACCTGGGCAAGATTCTGGACCCGCTGGCCGACAAACTGATGGTTATTACCGCGTTAATCTCACTGTACCTGATCGGCATGATGCCGGTATGGCTGGTGCTGCTGATTATTTTAAAAGAGGTTTTGCAGGTCCTCGGGAGTCTTTTTATCGTCGTAAGGCAAAATTACGGGGTAGTCAGCGCCAATGTATATGGTAAAGGTGCAACCCTGGCCGTATATACGGCTATCTTTACCCAGGCTTTCAAACTACCCTTCCGGGATTTGCTTACATATATTGCCGGCTTGGCCGCAATCGTGGCTTTTATTAACTACATGCTTATTTTTCTCAAAAACAGAAAAACCTCACCGGTTTAATCCCGTAATTCCTTTCTGGTCCAGCGGTTTAAATCCCTTTGCCGGTATTTTTCCATCATCCGGCGGAAAGCCGTATCTAAATCTATATTCATGGAATTGGCGAAACAGGCGACGATAAACATGATGTCCGCCAGTTCCAGTGCTATATCGCCCTCTTTCTCAGTGGGCTTTTTTGTTTTTTCGCCATAATTGTGATTAATTTCCCGGGCCAGTTCCCCTACTTCCTCGGTAAGTCTGGCGAGAATTGAAAGCGGGTGCCAGTAGCCTTCCTCAAACTGGCCAATCCAGTTATCCACCTCTTTTTGCATGTCACTGATTTCCACTTTTTCTCTCCCCCTGATTCTATTTATTTTTCTTATAAAGCACTGCGAGCGAACCTCGTCCCCTTAAAGTCATGTCCGCTGTATACCCGTAACTCGCGGCCAGCGCATCCAGTTCGTCCTTTGACAGGGCATGCCTTACCGGCCCCGGTACAACAGACCTGTTTTCCCTGGTTTCCAGGAGCAAAAAACCACCGGGCCTCAGCTGCTCAGTCATGTCATACATCATTTTTTTCTGTTCCACCCTGTCATCTACAATATTGATAACAAAATTGCATAAGACCAAATCTACTTTTTTTAAAATCCGGGCAGCAATAACATCTTTTGCCACCCACATAATCTTTTTGTCACTGTGGACATACCTTGCCGGCGGCCGGCAGTCAGTGGCCAGCACATAAAACCCCTGTTCGGCCAGAAAAATGGAATTCCTAAGCTTCCCGGCCCCGTAATCCAGAACCCGGTATATCCCATTAGCTTTGAGAAAAGGCAAAAAAACTGCCACACTTGTGGCCGGCTGCATCCCGCCACCTCCTGTCACATTTTTATTTTGTGATGACAGGAGATTAAATTATACCGGTAGCCCCGGAAACTTCCGGGGCTACCAGTATACGTTGAACACAAAAGGTTTTTGCTGGGTCAGAAGTTCATTTTCCTCACCAAGGATGAAAGTCAGAGATTTTTTATCCGGGTCCATTTTTTCCAGAAAAATGATTTCCCTGGCTTCCTGCATGGGAAACAGCTGTAGAGCAGCCTGGGAATATACCCCGTATCTGTTGGGCAGTTCTTTAAAAGTACGGTTCCCCTGCCTGCCGCGCGGCTCGGATAAAATGAACAGGCTCTTGTCGGGGGTTTCATTTTTAACCCTGATGAACATTCTTGTTTCGGTGTCGGAAAACTCGATTTTATCCAGATGGACAACCTGACCGTTATGATTAATGGTTTTATTCGGTGTAAGAACAAACCTCGTAGGTGCAAAGACTGTCCACGGGTCGTCTATCGGTTCTATCTTATCGGCGAGAACGTAAGGGGTTTTATCGGAAACAGTTTTATCCGGGGCTTTGACACTGCCCGATACTCTGATAAAAGTGGCATACTGCAGCATAAAATGCGGTTCGTTGTAACTTATCAGGATGTTTTTATTCGGTGTGGTGCCCCCGGTTTCCACGTTTAGTGTAAAAAGCGTTGTTTTTTCAGTCAGTTTAATCATTTTGTCTATCCGGCCAACAATGTTTACAGGTATGCCTTCATACCCCTGCGGCTCATTGAAAAGGGTTTTTAAGTTGTCGTTGGTAAAACCGAATTGTTTTGTCTGTAAATAGTCATTAGTCGCCTGCCGGGAATCACGGTAAGCCTGGAAACCGAACAGTCCCAGGAAAATGATTAAGGTAACCGCAATAACGGTTTTAAAAAACTGCCTGTCGCTCCGCAGCAGGTTTTGAACGGATTTTGGCAGCCGCCGTATCCACTGCTGGCGTCTGAAACGGTTAAAAGATCCGGTGCCTGTTACACCGGCTTTTCCCGCCGAATTTATGGATGCGGTAAGGGCGGCCCGAAAATCGGCGACCCGCTGGTACCTGTCCGTTTTATTTTTTTCCAAAGCTTTTAGGATTACATCTTCCAGTTCCGGGGGGATTCCGGGATTTAACTCGTAAGGTGGTCTGGGGTTGAGATGAAGGACTTTATGCACCACTTCACCGAGGTGTTCACCATAAAAAGGCATCTCCCCGGTTGACAGGTAATAGAGAAGTATCCCCAAGCCAAAAATGTCGGACCTTTCGTCAACGTCTTCCCCCTTCACCTGTTCAGGGGACATAGTGGAAGGGGTGCCCAGGCTGTGCACCGACTGGGTCAGCGAGGGGTTTTCGGTTAGCCTGGCAATCCCGAAATCGGTAACTTTCACCTTCATGTCCGGGGTGATTAAAATATTTGCCGGTTTCAGGTCCCGGTGGATGACGTGATGTTCATGGGCATGCTGGACAGCTGCCGCCACACCGTCAATAATCTGGTATACATCGTGGAAATCGGGTCTAAACTTCTCCATAAATTCCTGTAAAGTGAAGCCGTCCACATACTCCAAAACCAGGTAGTAATCGTCTTCTTCCTCGTAATAATCGTATACTGCGGCGATATTTTCATGCAGGAGCCGGGAATTAATCTGGGCTTCCCGAAAAAACCTCTGGACCGCCTCAGGGTCATCCTTACGGGAATTTTGCATTTTTTTGATGGCGACTTCCCGGTCCAGTTTAAAATCGAACCCCCGGTAAACAACACCAAAATTACCCCGGCCGATTTCCTCGTAAATTTCGTAACGCTGGGAAAACCTGTCCTTTGCTTCAGTTAACATTTCCGGGGTGAAGTAGCTGGTCTGGTCACGCTGGTCCGGCGGCACAGTCAGTTCTGACAGACGTTTGATTTCTTCCGGTGAGTAGCTGGCGCCATCCCTAGAAGAAATATACGTTATCAGTTCATCCATCGCAAGTACCCGCACCCGGCCGATATAGCCCGGTCTGGTATAATCCATGCCCGTAAGGTCGGTGTCAGGGTGAACAAAAACAACTACCGGATAAATTTTAATCGACAGTTTATCACTGTACTCATGGGCATACCTGCCGCCAAGATACGACTTTAATATTTTGGCATAATGACTTACCTGGGCGGCCGGGTTACCGATTTTGACCCGGCGTCCTTTGCCGCTCCGTTTGCGCTCCTGGGTCCAGTTGCCCATCAGGCCGCCTGTAATTTTGCCATGCATGTTTTTGCTTTCTATGGTAAAAATACCGTTGGGCCCGATAACCACATGGTCAATATCGATGGTAGCGCCGTGATATGAAATGCGGGGGGAGTTGAGAATGACAAAATCCCCTGGGAGATTTTCTTCCAGGGTTGCAGATACTTTTTCTTCCCCGGGTTGACCGTAAACACCGGATATTTTCGAAACCTGTTTTAAAATCGTGGCCATAAGCACCCACCAGTCTGTTCCATGCATTGTATATGCTATATTTACTGTAATATCTGCTATATCTTACTGATAAAGTTCTACACTGCTACTGTTAATTCCTCCTATATATTGTTTCCATATTAACCAATCAAAAGTATATCAAAGATTGTTATTGTAAACATTTGCTTAATAAAAATAACATGTATTAATGTTGACATTGCCTGTATTTTCGGTTACACTATTTATTGTGCAAAACAGCATATGCGCCCGTAGCTCAGTGGATAGAGCACAGGTCTCCGGAACCTGGTGCGTAGGTTCGATTCCTACCGGGCGCACCATTATTACTATAACACCGTTTAGGTGTTTTTTTATTTCTCCTTTGCAAACCGGCACAACTCATTGAGCGGGCACCTGTCACATGCCGGTTTCCTGTTGCCACAGAACCGGTTGCCGATCCCCACTATCTGCGCGTGATACTCATTATAGAGCTGAACGTCCGCGTCCAGATGGGTCATGAAGAACTCCTGCATGCCCGCATAATCAATATCGGCCGGGAAAATACCCAGGCGATGGAAAATCCTTTTCGTATAAGCATCGACCACGAATACCGGTTTTTCCGCGGCGTATAGAATTATACTGTCTGCCGTTTCGGGTCCGATACCATATACCGCCAGCAGTTCCTGCCGTAATTGCCGGAGGTCCTGGTCAAACATCTGCTCCAGGGAACTCCCGTATTTCTCAACCAACAGTGTGACAAAGGCTTTTAGTTTACTGGCCTTCATCCGGTAATATAAAGTGGGGATAATATGTCCTGCAATTTCTTCCGTATCCGCCTGATAAAGGGCATCGATATCAAGCAATCCGGCACTTTTGAGGTTGTTGATGGCTTTTTCCACGTTCCGCCAGGCCACACTTTGGGTCAATATGGCGCCTACCACCACTTCAAAAGGCGTTTCCCCGGGCCACCAGTTACGGGGGCCGGTAAAATCCAGCATCTTGTCGTATATCTTCAATAATTGCTTATATTTATCTAACATTTCTTCCTTCTGTTAC
>JBMOPI010000106.1:0-8311 GCA_049324975.1 Bacillota bacterium | reverse complement strand
ATAAACCCTGGGGGGAGGGATGGTTATGACTGGGCATGGTTACCTGGCCAGAACACCGCCATGTTCCTGATACTATTGTACTGACATTAGTATCGAGAGGTGGTTAAAATGCAGTTTCCGGAGTCCTCTAAAAGTCAGAGTGACGAGGAACTCGTTTTACTAGCAAAGGCCGGAGATGACAGAGCCTTCAGGCAGCTACTTCTCAGATATTGCAAGGTAATCAAAAGTATTGCCGGCAAGTATTTTGTCCAGGGCACAGAACTATGTGACCGGGTTCAGATTTGTGAAGTTGCTTTATGGCAGGCAATCAGAAAATACAATCCCGGAAAAGGCCCTTTCGGACCTTTTGCCAGGCTCATCATCACCAGGAAATTGCAGTCCGCAGTCACTCACTCCAACCGGCATAAAAACGAGCTTTTTAATTATACGGCTTCGTTGGACGCTAACTTGTATGACGAAAGCAATGATTCCCTTTATAATTTTGTCGTTGAGGAACAGTCGGACCCGGCTGTTTCCGTGATTGACAGTGAATTCAAGCAAGATTTCATCGAGTTTATCAGGACCAGGTTGTCACCCACCGAATACAGGATTACGGTTGAGATGCTGAACCATATCAATGCCAAGAAGATTGACGCTGATTACCGGCACGAACGTGTTTCCGTTTACCGGGATATTGCCCGGGACCTGAATATTTCGACTAAGTGTATTGACAATGCCTGGCAGCGGGTAAAAAAGAAGCTTAAAGTCTGGTATGAAAAACGCACGGACATCAGGGTGTGAACATAATGCCATAATCATGGTTGACATAAAACGAGCAGGGAGTTCATTTCCCTGCTCTTACTGTTTTGAAAATCCGGCCAACAGTTTTTTTACCTGTCCGGTGCAGTGCCGCCAAAACTCCGGCAGTGACATCTTTATCAGGCTTAAACCCTTTTCGATAAGGCCGGCTGCACCGGTGACGTCAATGGAGATGTCGTGCTTATGTTCCATCTGCCGGTTGTATTTTTCCGCCAGGGTCCGGGTAGAGACTTCATCCAGCAGGACATAACTGCCGTAAGCGGGGAAGCTTTTGGCCAGGTCGGCGGCCGGGACCCCGTAAAAACCTGCCAACACCTTGCTGAGCCGGGAGATCAGTTCTTCTTCGGCCAGGGCATCCCGGAGCAGGTGGTAAGATTCGTTATGATGGCGGTAAAAGTGCAGTTCGGTTGACATTTCGATAAAATTATGGGCTTTCCACCAGCCCATCTGCTCCGGCAGTCGGCAGCAGGAAATTACCCTTGGCACCAGCGGCCGGGCTGTTTCAAAAGCATAGCCCCGTTCGTAATCCAGGTATTTCTCATCACAATAATAATCGAGCCCGGCAGGGACCACGCTGTGGGTCAATGCCCCCAGGGCAAAGTCCCGGTGGCGGCCCAGACCGGCAAGGTAAGTAAAAAGTTCGCCGGCCCGGCGGTGGGTATCTTCATGGGCCAGCGGGCTGCAGATGACAGTGTCGGCAAAAACGGCGCCGAGTACGATTTCGTGGTTAAGGCGACCGAGCACGTCCCGGGCAAAACAAATATGGGTATAGGGGAACAAATTTGCACACCTCCTATAGTAGTCAAATTCGCCAAATTTCTATGATTCCCCTGCTGCATCAACAGGTTTTATCGGAACATCAGGACTTGGTTTGACAAGTTTTTTGGGCTGCTTCTGATATAATCTATACACCACGATAAAGGAGTTGGTCAGCATGTTCAATCTCGGGATGCTATGGATTAGGGTAAAAGACCTGTTATGTGGTGAACAGCCGGCGGACAGGCATGCGGCCAGGTGGCGGGCCCATAAACTGGCGGCGCAAAAGGAAAGAGAAAACCTGTTGGAAGGACTGGTAAGGCTTAATGCCACCAAAAAATCCCCCCGGGAGATGCGGGTACTGGTAGCGCCAAAGATGGTAAAGGCAAAAGATTTGCTTAAAGAAAAGGAAATTTGAAAGTATTTCTATTAAAATCCGGTTTTTTTCAAGTAATATCGAAATTTATAAGGTTACAAGCCTCAAAATAGTTTTTGATAGATTAGACCAAGTTTGTTATAATTATAGACATATTTTTGCTCTTTGACGAATTATTGAATGTGAGGCGCATTAAATTGACCACAAGCTTTGCTTTATACATAACAGTAGGCCTTCTGGCAACAGGGGGCCTACTGTGTTTATTTTTAAAACAAAGAGAAGCCCTGAGCAACAATGTAGCTTACGCCTGCTCTGCTCTGGCCGCCCTTAGCGGCGGCGCTCTTTCTTTAAACATACTGGTGACCGGTAAAACGCTGACGGTGGTTTTCCCCCGGGTGGTCCCCTTCACGGAACTAACCCTGAGGATAGACAGTCTGGCAGCGTTTTTTGTTTTTGTCATTTCAGTGGCTACGCTGGCGGTTTCGGTTTATTCCATCGGCTACGGCCGGGAGTATTTCGGGAAAAACAATATTGGTTACCTGGGATTATTGTTCAACTTTTTTATTATAACCATGATAATGGTAGTAGCGGCCAACAACATCCTGCTGTTCCTGTTCGCCTGGGAATTAATGTCGCTGGTCTCCTTCCTGCTGGTGATGTATGAGCATAAATACGCTCAGGTAAGGAGTGCGGGCTTTGTTTACGTGGTGATGACCCATATCGGTACATTATTCCTGGTGCTGGGTTTCCTGCTGCTTTATCGGCAAACCGGTTCTTTTGAATTCGATAAACTGGCCCTGGGAGCGGTTGACCTGCCTCCTATGATGAAAAACGTCATATTTATTGCTATGCTTACAGGTTTCGGGACCAAAGCCGGCATTGTCCCGTTACATATTTGGCTGCCCAAGGCCCACCCGGCGGCTCCCAGCCATGTATCGGCGCTGATGTCCGGAATTATGGTCAAAACCGCTCTGTATGGTCTGATAAGGGTCTTATTCGGCATTCTGGGAGCCGGTCCGGTCTGGTGGGGGATACTGGTTTTGGTTTTAGGTACTGTTTCCGCACTGCTTGGAATTATGTATGCCCTGATGGAGCATGACTTAAAGCGCTTGTTGGCCTTTTCCAGTGTGGAGAACGTCGGGATTATATTGCTTGGCCTGGGGGCTGCGCTGGTTTTTGCCGGCGCCGGCAAACCGGCGTATGCGGCGGTGGCGCTTACAGCCGGTCTGTTTCATATACTAAACCACGCTATCTTCAAGGGCCTGTTGTTTTTGGGCGCCGGGTCGATCCACATGGCGGCCCATACCAGGGATGTGGAAAAAATGGGCGGTTTAATCAAAAAGATGCCCTGGACAGCATTGTTTTTTCTAATCGGTTCAGTTTCCATCTCGGCGCTGCCGCCCTTTAACGGTTTTGTAAGTGAGTGGCTGACCTTCCAGTCCCTGTTGTCACTGGGTTTTCAACTTTCGGATACAGTTGTGAATATCCTGGCGCCGGTGTTCGGGGCCGGACTGGCCCTAACCGGCGCCCTGGCGGCTGCCTGTTTCGTAAAGGCCTTCGGGATATCTTTTTTGGCGCTGCCCCGCTGCAGAAATGCGGAGCAGGCCCGGGAAGTCAGTCCAAGCATGAGGCTGGGGATGGCGCTCCTGGCGGTCCTTTGCCTGGTCCTGGGTATTTTCCCGGCTTTGGTTTTCCGGTTGACAGACGGTGTGAGCCGGACGCTTGTGGGCGCCGGGGTTTATGAAAACCTGGCCGGCGGCGGTTGGTTTACGACGATAAGCATTCCTGCCGGAACAGCATCCATGGCGCCGCTGGTCCTGAGCCTGGCTTTGATTCTGGCGGTGCCCGCGGTCCTGCTGCTGGCCCGGTTTACCGGCGGCAGGACTGCCCGGCGCGTGGAGGAAACCTGGAACTGCGGCATGAACCTGACGCCGGCGATGGAATATACCGCCACATCTTTTTCCAAACCTATCCGCATTATTTTCCGGTTGATCTTCCGGCCTACCCGGGATATCAGCCTTGAGCACCGGGGGCTGCCTTATTTCGCCCGTTCCATCAGGTATCACGGCCGGATTAAACCGGTCTTCGAGGATCTCCTGTACCGGCCCGTTACCAGCGTCGTATTGTATCTTTCGGGTAAAATCCGGGCCCTGCAGTCCGGGAGTATTCATACGTATCTGACTTATATTTTTGTTACCATGGTCGTCTTACTTTTGTTCGCCAGATAAAGGGGGAGAAGGATTGATCCGGCAAATCGTACCGGTAATCGGACAGGCAATATTCATCCTGCTGCTGGCGCCGCTGGTGAGCGGGGTGATCAAAAAAACCAAGGCCACCTTTCAGACCAGGCGGGGGCCGGGAATTTTCCAGGTGTATCTGGACATATACAAGTGGTTTGGCAAAGACAGCGTGGTATCTGAACATACTTCCTGGATATTCACGGTGACCCCGTATATCTATTTTGCCGCTGTGGTGGTGGCAGGTCTGTTGATCCCTACAGTTACGACAACACTGCCTTTAAGTTTTGCCGGGGATGTTATTGCTGTGGTTTACCTCTTTGCCCTGGGCAGGTTTTTCATGACCCTGGCCGGGCTGGACGCCGGCAGCTCCTTTGGCGGGATGGCCGGCAGCCGGGAGGCGGCCGTTTCCTCCATTATTGAACCGGCCATGATGCTCGGTGTATTTACGGTGGCCCTGGCCGCCGGTTCCACTAATCTCAGTGTCATCAGCAAAACTTTTGCCGCCGGCAGCCATGCCTTAAGTCCGGCGCATTTACTGGCTTTTGCCGCGCTGGCGGTGGTGACCGTGGCGGAAACAGGGCGCATTCCGGTGGACAACCCGGACACGCACCTGGAACTGACCATGATTCATGAGGGGATGCTGCTGGAGTATTCCGGTAAGGAACTGGCCTTAATGATGTGGGGCGCCACGGTGAAACAGCTGCTGGTTTACAGTTTGCTGGTGAATATCTTTTTTCCGTCCGGTATTGCCACTGGCCTTAACCCGGCCGGGCTGGCCCTCGGTTTGGCGGCATACCTGGCCAAAATCCTGGCAGTAGCCATAATTACGGCCGTGGTGGAGACTTCTTTTGCCAAAATGCGGTTTTTCAAAGTGCCGGATTTGTTGGCCGGAGCATTTATGCTGGGGCTTTTGGCCCTGATTTCCAATTACGTTTTGGGGAGGTAGCGGCATGGAACCTGTACTGGCGATGCGGATGACAGATTTTTTAACCGCTTTTACACTGGTAACATCGTTTTTGGTCATTGGCGGAAAGCGGTTGGAATTTGCCGTAAAAGTCATGGCTATGCAGGCAGTGCTGCTGGCTGCTGTTGCCACGGTTGTTGCCCGGTTTACGGGTTTGCAGGAAGCTTACCTGGCGGCTTTCCTGACCTTGCTGGTCAAAGCAGCGGCTATTCCCTTTATCCTGCACCGGGTGATCAGGAAAATCAGCGTCAAGCGGGAGACCTGCGCTTTTATCGGTATCAAGACCTCGCTGGTTCTGGCCGGGATATTGGTGATATTATCCTTCAGCGTTACGCCGCAGGTGTTGAACCCGGGTCACACCATAGCCGGAAATGCCCTGCCGGTGGCAATTTCCCTGATGCTTTTGGGACTATTTGTGATGATCACCAGGAAGCTCGCAGTAATGCAAATTATCGGCCTTTTGATGATGGAGAACGGCCTTTTCCTGGCCGGGGTCGGCACCACTTACGGGATGCCGCTGGTGGTGGAGCTGGGAATTTTTCTGGATATACTGGTGGGAGTTTTGATCATGGGTGTGCTGGCTTTTAAGATCAATACCACCTTTGATACCATTGACACGCACCGGCTGAAAAAACTGAAAGGATAACGGGACATGGAAGTGGCGCTTTTAGCTGTACCTTTGGCAGCGGCTCTCCTGTGCGCTGCCTGCAGGGAAAGAAAAATGCTTGAAATATTAAATCTGTTGGGAGCCGGCGCCTGTTTTGGCCTGGCCCTGGCCACGGCCTGGCGGGTATTTACCGGAGGGCCGGTAACCGGACCGCGGGGGATTATTTACATTGATGCCTTAAGCGCTTTTATTATTTTAATTATCGGCCTGGTGGGCTTTGCGGCGGCTGTTTACACGGTAGGCTACTTAAGATTTGAAGTGGCGCACGCCGAGGTTGCGGAAGAACGGCTGCGCTGGTATTATTTCTGGTTTTTTATATTTATTTTTACCATGCTCCTGGTGGTGGCGGCCCGCAACCTGGGTGTGATGTGGGTGGCCATCGAGGCCACCACCCTTGCTTCCGCCCTCTTGGTCGGCTACTATAACAAGGAATACTCGCTGGAGGCGGCCTGGAAATATATTATCATCTGTACGGTGGGTATCGTTTTCGCCCTCTTTGGCACCATCGTCCTTTATTTTGCGGCTGTTCCCGTGCTGGGGGAAGGCAGCCGGGCCCTGGAATGGACGAACCTCCTCCGGGTGGCCCGGGAAATGGACCCCAAGCTGCTGAAACTGGCTTTTATCTTTATTTTGGTGGGTTACGGCACCAAGGCCGGGCTGGCCCCGATGCACACCTGGCTGCCGGATGCCCACAGCCAGGCCCCGTCGCCGGTGAGTGCGCTGCTTTCCGGGGTGCTGCTGAACTGTGCGGTTTATGGAATTATCAGGGCGCATATCATTGTGTCTAAAGGGGTAGGATTGCCTTATTCCGCTAACCTGCTGCTGATTTTCGGCCTTGTTTCAATGGCCGTATCCCTGCCTTTTATTATGCTGCAGCATGATTTTAAACGCCTGCTGGCCTACTCTAGTGTTGAGCATATTGGCATTATTACTGCCGCTGTCGGTTTAGGCAGCCGGCTGGCCCTGTACGGCGCCATGCTCCACCTTTTTAATCACGCGGTCACCAAGTCCCTGCTGTTTTTTGTGGCCGGCAACGTGACCCAGAAGTACCGCACCAAAAAAATGGCCCGAATAAAGGGCGTGCTGAAAACCATGCCGGTTTCCGGGGCGGTCCTGCTGATTGGCGCCCTGGCCATTACCGGGCTGCCTCCCTTTAGTATATTTATCAGTGAATTCACGATTCTAAGCGCCGGTTTCGCCCAGGGCCGGTACCTCGCCGCCGGCATCTTCCTGGTCCTGATAACGCTGATTTTCGCAGGAATTATTTATTATGTCAGTAAAATGGCCTTCGGCGATCCGCCGGGAAAAGTTGACCGCGGTGAGACCGGTTTGTGGGCCGGAGCAGCAGTATTGGTGCCGGTCTTGCTGCTGGTGGTATTGGGCCTGTATATCCCGCCGTTTTTTGACCGGATACTGGTTCAGGTGGCGGCTATTGTCGGGGGAGGTATTTAACATGCCGGAAATTACGGATAAACAGCAGCTGATCGACCGGCTGATGAAAAAATTCGGCCCGGCCCTGGTATTTGAGGCCGGTGTGCGGAATTGTAACGAAGTCCACCTGGCTGTGGCGCCGGAAAGCGTTCCGGCCCTTTGCCTTTACCTGAACAAAGAACTCGGCCTGCCGCTGATATCCATGGTGGGTAACGACGAGCGGAAGCAGGCCGGCAGTTTTGCCGTATACTATATTTTTGCCTGTGACAACGGTAAATGTTCGGTAATTATAAAAACCATGGTGCTGCCGGATAAGCCTGAATTCTCATCCATTACTCCCATTATCCCCGCCGCGCAATGGTATGAGCGGGAGATACGGGACATGCTCGGGCTGGAACCGGTCGGGCACCCTGACCGGCGCCGGCTGGCCCACCATAAAGACTGGCCGGGCGGAATTTATCCGCTGCGCCGGGATTTTGACCCACAGCAGGAGGTTCCCCGCCGGCAGGGTGAATTTAAATTCCAGCCGGTGGAGGGGGAAGGGGTTATGCAGATCCCGGTGGGTCCTATCCATGCCGGCATTATCGAACCCGGCCATTTTCGCTTCAGCGCGGTCGGGGATACGATTCTCAACCTGGAAGCCCGGCTGTTTTACACCCACCGCGGTTTGGAGAAGCAGTGCATTGGTCAGCCGGTAGCAAAGGCGCTATTCGTGGCGGAAAGGATTTGCGGCGCCTGCTCCCTGTCCCATGCCACGTCCTTTTGCCAGGCGGTGGAAAAAATCGCCGGGACGGAGCCGCCGGCACGGGCTAAATTCATCCGGACGATGGCCCTGGAACTCGAGCGGTTGTACAATCACATTGGTGATGTGGGCAATATCTGTGCCGGCACGGGCTTTGCCTTCGGCACCATGCACGGGGCCAGGATAAAGGAAGAGATTATGCGGCTGAACGAGGCTGTTTTCGGCAGCCGGTTCTTAAGAGGGATTAATACCCCCGGCGGGGTCCGGCGGGACCTGGACCAGGATAAAGCCGGCCTGATTACTACAGTATTGGCCAAAGTGGAAGAGGATTTCCGGG
>JBMOPI010000105.1:0-8324 GCA_049324975.1 Bacillota bacterium | reverse complement strand
TGCCCGTATAAAGACGAAACAAGCAGGGCCCTGGCCCCGGTCTCGATGGCGGCGTTCACAAACTCTTCCTGTGAAGCCATCACACCGATGTTTACCACCCGGTAACCTGCCTGCTCCAAAGCATAAGCCAGTATTTTGTTGCCGATGGCATGTACATCGGCGCCGATTACTCCCAGCACCAGGGTCGTCCGTTCCATGGTTTTCCCCCTCAGAATAGGGCAGCCTGCCTGTTTAACATTAATTTTCCCCCAAACGGCCGGGCCATACACGTTACTTTTTCTTAAGTTCCAAAAGCGCTGTTTTCACGATATTGATTGAACCCATGTCCGGCAGGTAGCGGAATTCAATCACCTCTTTATTTTTACCGCACAGGGCCGTCACATCTTTTTTGCGGTGCGGCGAAACGACTACGGCGTCAGCAGTTGCGACGAGGTCGGCCAGCTCCCGGCCATCTTTGGTAATGGTGCTTTTAACCTGCAGGTGATCAATCCCGGCCTGGCGCAAGGAGTTTTTGATTTTCGCCACAAAGGTGTCGGAGACGCAGATAACACCCAAAACACTATCCTGCGGCAGCCGGGCAATTTTTACGATAGTTTCCAGTTGAGGGTTTAAAGCGATACCAATGATATCTTTCCTTCTATCATCGATAAGGCCCCGCACCTCTTCCAGGTGAAAAAAGGTGGTCAGGACGAGTTCGACATCGGCCAGAGAGGCATTGATCACAGCGGGGCGGGCCCGGAAATCGTCCAGCAGGACAGGCATAATGGCCACCCCTGAATCCAGGTGCAGCTCGCTGGAGAAATCGAGCAGCTGCTCCCGGTTGCACTCCACAAAAGCCACTTTGACCCGGCTCAGCATGTCCTTTTTCTCCATTCCCCGGTGATGGGTGATAGCCACAAATTCATCGATGGTAAAACCCAGCTCGGCAGCTTCCTCCATGGCTATATCGACAATCTTTAACAGCCTCTCCTTCCGGCTTTCCCGCCTGATCACAGCGTCGCTGTCGGTGACGAAAGTCCCCCGGCCCTGGGTAGAAATGAGGATGCCCTCCGCTTCCAACTCGTTGTAAGCGGTACTCACCGTGTTCCGGGAAAGATTCAGGTTTTCCGCCAGTTCCCGCTCGGTGGGTATCTTCGTGCCGGCTTCCCACGCCCCCGACCGGATCATCTTTTTGATGGCCTCCTTCAGCTGAAGGTATACAGGAGTGCCTTTTTGACGTTCAAAATTGATGCCCATAGCTTTTACCACCGTCCACCGGAATTGGAAATATGTCGAAATCAATATAATATATTCTTTATCTTCCGGCCTGTTCCTGCCAGCGGCGGCGAAATAAATTACCCAAAGGAAACGCGCGACTAATCCGGTTACGCGTTTATAAAGGGGTGAGGAGAAAACAATTTTAAACCGCTTTTGCCATGTTCGGGTTAATCACCTTATCCAAATCAAGGACAATAATCATCCCTTCCTCCATTTTAGCTATCCCGGCAATGTAGTTAGTATCTACACCGGTGGAAATCATGGCGGAGGGCTTTTCCATAACGCTGCCCGAAATCATCAATACCTCGGAAACACCATCTACCACTATACCTATAGTGCTGTCCTGCACTTCGACCACAACCATCCGGGTATTCCTGGTTTTTTCAGCCTCCGGGAAACCGAATTTTTTTCTCAGGCTGTAAATGGGGATCACGTGTCCCCGCAGGTTAATTACTCCCTCCACCAGTTCCGAGGTCCCCGGCATCCGGGTCGGTTCCCGATATACTATAATTTCCCTGACCTTGCTTATATCTACCCCGAAAATCTCGGCGCCGAGCCTGAATACCACATACTGTTTTTCATCAAAAACCTTTTCGCCCATCTCTTACCCCTCCTAAACTCTGAACTGCGCAACCATGTCCTGCAGTTCCTGGGCCATTTTGGCCAGTTGTTCACTGGCGGCCGAGATTTCTTCTACAGAAGCGGTGAGTTCTTCGGTGGAGGCGGATACTTCCTCGGCTGAAGCCGAGCTTTCCTCCGAAATAGAAGCAATATTCTGCATGGAAGTGTTAACCTGTTCAACTGAGGCCGATATTTCTTCGGTGGCCGCAGTGTTTTCTTCAGTAATCGCGGCAACGTTGTTCACTGCCGCGGAAACTTCCTGGCTGCTGCTCAGGACCTCATTAATCAGCCCCATTATCTTATGTACATGTTCACCGGCGCCTTTAACCCCGTTAACAATTTCGTTCAGGGATTGTCCGGCTTCCTGGGCCAGGCCAACACCTTCCTCCACTTCCCTGGTGCCCACCTGCATTGACTCCACAGCCACCTTGGCGCCCCGCTGAATCTCAGTAATCAGGTCGGCAATCTCTTTAGTGGCTTTGCCGCTCCGCTCAGCCAGTTTCCGCACTTCGTCGGCCACCACGGCAAAACCCTTGCCATGTTCGCCGGCCCGGGCCGCTTCAATAGCTGCATTCAGGGCCAGCAGGTTGGTCTGTTCCGCAATGTCGTCAATGACCTGGATGATTTCACCGATTTTCTGGGACTGCTCACCCAGCTCGTGAATCCTTTGCGCAGTTTCAAAAACGGCTTCTTTTACCTTGAGCATGCCGTTAACGGTTTTTTCCACCGCCTGACCGCCTTCCGCAGCCACTACACCATTCTGTTCGGCCGCCTGTTTGACAGTATCCATCCCATTAGCCATGGTATTTATTTTTTCTGTCATCTCAGTAACCATAGCCGTGGTGTTAATAACGTTCCTGCTCTGTTCCTGGGCGCCGGCGGCAATCTGTTCGATGGCCTGGGTCACCTGGCCGACTACCTGTACAGTTCCTGTGACGCTTTTTGTCTGTTCAGTCGAACCTTTGGCGACCTGTTCAATAGCCTGAGCCACCTGCTGGGTAGCTTTGGTAGCCTCTTCTGCGTTGGTGGACAGCTCTTCGCTGGTAGCTGCCACAGACTGGCTGGTGGCGTTGATCTGATGAATCATGTTCTTCAGGTTGTCCACCATCTTGTTAAAGGAATCTGCCAGGGTGCGGATCTCGTCTTTGGTTTTGACCCGGATTTCATCCACGGTCAGGTCGCCGTTCCCAACCCGCTCGGCGGTCGTAGCCACAAGCTGTACAGATTTAGATATGGAATTTGAAATATATATGCTTACTACCATGCTTAAAATGAGTGCGATAACCAGAATAACAATGATTTTCATCCGTTCATTCTGGTACCTGGCTTCCGCCTCGGCATTGGCCTCTTTGGTCTGTTCATCATTATACTTCAGCAGTTCCTCCAGAACTGCCACAATCTTATCGTAGGCATCCCTTGATTCCCCCCGCTGGACTGCCACCGCGGCAGGGATGTTACCCTGACCGACCAGGTTCATCATTTTGCCGTGAATTTCATCATACCGCTTGTCCGCTTCATTGTATTCGCCAATCTTTTTCAAGGCATAATCGGACTTGAACTTGGGGAACATCTCAGCAGTTAATTTCTCTAGTTCTGCCACACCTTGATCATAGCGTTCCGTATATTTTTGCACTTCTTTTGCGTCATTTAAATTGGCCGAAAAAACAGTCTGCACCTCATACCGGCGGATTTCCCCCAGCAGCGCTTTTATTTCATGCAGCCCTTCCAGTTTCGGCATCCTGTTATTGGCTAAATCATCAACAGATTTATATGTATCAGCCCCTAAACCTATCCCCGAATAGCCGATGAAAGCAGTTAAAACCACAACAACAAGAAACGAAATAACCAGTTTAGCCTTAATAGTCAATCTCATCAATGTCACTCCTCGTATAAAGTTTTTTACCAGTTTGCTTTCCTGCAAAAAACCTCTTCCCCCCTCATAATATAAGAGTCCAAAAAACAAAAAACACCCGCCGGAACCATTCAGTCCGCTTCCGGACAGGTTGGAACCCTGGATGTTAAGGTTTTGGGAATTCATCAAGTAATGACGCGTTCCCGGAAAATATTAAAGTCTGTTTGCCAGGCAAACAGACTTTGTTCACACTTGGCAACCGGCAATCATAACAGTATGGACCAACATACTGCCTTAGACCCTTGGTTTTGCGTCCCCGCCTTTCGGCAGGTTTGCCATTTTCAAGTTTACTTTTTGATTTAGTCTAAAATTGTATATTCTACAGTCATCCCTATAATCCTTCCATTTTTTATTTATTTTCTAAAAAAACATTTTATTTGTCAGATGTTTCATAATCCTTATCTGTCTTAGGCATGTTCTCCATCAGTTTATAACGGTCTGTCCAATATTATCAGGCCCACGGCTGAATTGTCACAGATATTCAAATCCAAAACAAAATTAGTAACCTGCCGGCCCAGAAGTTCTTCAATTTCATTAATAAAAATATCTTTTTGTGACAGAAATAGCTCTTTTCGATAATTTGAAACAAGGTCGGTCTTATCGGCTTGTCCCCCGACCAGTTCCTGTTCCACCTTTCTGAGAATGCCTGCAAACTTTAAAATGATTATGTCATCTGTAATCCTTATACTAAGGTCATCAGGTCCTTTGGCAAATAAATCTTTAAAGAATTTCTTTGTCTTGCTCAACATTATATGCTTGAAATAGCTCGTATCCATTTCCGACAATACAATCAGACCTCCGCGTTCTTACAACACTCCAGTTCCCCGGTTTTGCATGACTCAATAAAAGGCAGTATTTTTTATCCCCTTTAAACAAAAAAACATCTTTTGCACCATTCAGTTCCTTACAAAACCGGTTGGTACACAGATGTAACTGTAAGAATTTCTGCGAGCCTGGCACAGGAATTCTAAAATTTTATATTAAAGTCTTTTCATTCGACAAAAATTTCCTTTTTCCTTCTCTTTTGCCAAAAAAAACGCCACTTAGATAGAGTGGCGTTAGATTCCTTCAAAATATTATGTTCAATCGAAATCCTTACTCAGGATTCGCAAAATACTCCGCCAGCCCCTGGGCGATGGCCTGGGCGGCCTTGTCCCGGAAAGCGTCGTCCTTTAACAGCGCCTCCTCGGCCTTATTAGAAAGGAAGGCGGTTTCCACCAGGATTGACGGCATCATGGTTTCCCGCAGCACCGCAAAATTCGCCGTCAAGGTGCCGATATTCCTGATGCCCAGGTTTTGGGCCATCTGGCCTTGCACCTTGGACGCCAGGCTTGAACGCTGGGCTAACTGGCTGTATAATATCGGATTTGATGAAGGTGCGTAATAATAAGTAGAGGTGCCGCCGAGTGTGGCGCTGGTGGACGAGTTGGCGTGGATGGCCACAAAAACGTCGGCATTGGCATCATTGGCAATGGCCGCCCGCTGGTTTAAGGCGATGAAAGTATCATCGCTGCGGGTAATAATTACGTTAGCCCCCATTTCAGTAAGTAGTTTCTGTACCCTTAGGGCAATGTCCAGGTTGACCTCTTTTTCCTTTAAACCTGTAACGCCCTCAGCCCCCGGGTCATAACCCCCGTGACCGGGGTCGATGACGATAGTCTTGCCTTTTATCGTCGGTTCTGTAAGGCTTACCGTCAGGGTGAGGCCGTCACCGGACAGGCCGGCTTTGTAAGCCGGAATTTTCTTCAGGTCCAGCACTAACCTTACAGTCATCGGGGTCAGACTGAACTGGGCAGCCCGCACCTGGCTGATAAAATCGGAATTACCCGGGGTCAGGTCGCCGATATCCCCTTTGTCCGCGTTGTTGATATCTATAACCAGCCGTTCAGGGTTCTTAAGCCTGGAGACCGTATAGCTGATAGCCTTTTCGCCGGTTATAACCAGTGCTTCCCCGCCGGTATCCACCCGCACAGCTTCCAGTTTCAACAATTTAGGTGCCGGCTGCGGTTCAGCAGGGGTTGCGGGGTCTTGCGGCTGGCCGGTGCCGGGCTGTTCGCCGGCAGGAGGTAATGGGTTCTGTTCTCCCCCCCTGGATACATCTGGCCGGGTATCCACATAGCGGGCGGATATCCAGCCCCTGGTCCCGTCCGGCAGCTGTACGCTGTACCAGCCGTTACTCAGGGTAAAGACAGTGATCCGGGTACCTTTGGTGGCAACGGCCAATATCTGATAGGATGTTCCCGGCCCGGAACGGACATTGACGTTTTCGGCAATTACTAAAGCCGTTTGGCCCTTGCCGGGGTCGGCCGGCCACTGCTCCGGCCCGGAGGGTGGTTTGGGCTGCCCCGGAGCAGGCGGCTGTTTGGGACGGGGGTCCGGTTTGACCGGCAGACCCGGGCCTTTGCTCAGTACGGCCAGGTAAGGCTTGTAAACCCAGCCCAGTTTCCCGCCGGTTAAAATTACCTGCCGCCATGTGCCGGACTCTTTAATGACAAGCAGCTTGTCCCCTCTGTTAACCGTCCCGATTTTACTGTTGGAAGTACCGGGCCCGGAGCGTACATTCAGGGTCTCGCTCCTGACCACAGCTACTTTAAAAGCAGCCCTGGCCTCGGAAACCGCCAGCGTCATAAATGCGAAAACAACTGCCAGGGCAATAAATATCCTTATGTATTTCTTTGAAAATTGTGCTTCTGTCGTTTTAATCACCCCCTGTACAGAAAACACTGCTTTAATGATTTCGACAAAAATGTCGAAATTCCTGCCTATTTTCAGGTAAAAAAGACAAAAGCATGAAAAAAGACCAGGCTGTTATATTCTTCGGTAAATTATGCCTAAAAATTAATACGAAAAAACTATCCCTTTTGTTCCGTATATCGTGAAAATTTGACAAAAAAAGAAACCCTTCCGGAGAAGGGTCTATTTATCCAATATATACTCGGTATTACGCATTACCGGCTGGGCCAGGTCCATATGGCCGGCCAGGGTTTCGACTTTCCGGCCTTCCACCAGGAACTGAACTTTCTCTACTGTCGGGAACTGGGTAAGGACATCAACAACAGAATAAACTGTCAGCAATTCACCGGAGGAACCGCCCCAGTGGTTGTCCACAAATTCTTTGCTGAAATCCACCGTAGCCACTCCGTCGTGGATGTCAATATCTTTCAGCCTGGTGCCGGACGGGATGGTGGGAGCCAGGTCCTTGCCGGCCCCGGGGCCTTTCATTAGTTCTTCCAAAGTAGCCCTGGCTATCCCGGGAACATTATCGATAGTCTTTACTGCCGGCACCAGCATGTCCCCCCCGGAATTAGCGAAATAAAGGGTAACTTTGACCTTGGCCGGCGTTTTCTTCCCTGCGTCGGCCTTTCCGTCCGTGTTTGCCGCACCGGTTTTATCCGCCGCCTTATCTTCGCCTAATGCCTGCTGCTCAACATTTGCGGATTCTTTTTTAGCTGCTGCCCCGCTTTTCGGAATCCTGCCGTAAATCAGGTCCTCATGGGTTTTGGCCAGGTCCCGCCAGGATATTTTTTCACCGGCGCTGCACCCCGCCGCCAACCCCAACAGCAGTAAAATCCCTACCCCCACCAACAGTTTTTTTCCGCTCTCCTTAAGATTCACAACTTGTCCCTCCTTAATATTGTTTGTCCTTTTCACTACACTATATTAAGGGAGACATGCTTTTATGACAGCTTGGCCAAAAAATTTTTTAATGCAGGAGCCGGCGCTTGTACTCCTCGATTTCCTTGAACATTGCCCGGTCCTGGGTCAGGTGCTTTAACACCAGCGCCTTGGAATTCCCGTCCAGTCCCATTGCCGCCTCTTCCAGGTGGTCAATGGCGTTCCGCAGGCCGTCGGCTATAAAGTTGAGGATTTCAAAGGGCGACCGGCCGCCGGCCAGGTGCAGGTTGACCATGAAATTTGCCATGGTGCCCTTAAGGCCCGGATTGTCCTTAGGCACTCCGCCCAGATCGCGGATATGGGAGGACAGCTCATGGGCGATCCGCTCCTGCAGCAGTTCCTGCTTTTCCAGCCGGTGCCGGAGGTCATAATCTTCAACATAGTTTAAATATCTGTTATACGCATCTATACCGATATAGGTGCCCTGCAGCAGATAGTTCAAGGTTTCGATGACTTCTTCGTCGTTCATAATAAAAACACCCCTTTAACTTTATTATTGTTAAAAGGGGTTTGCATCATGTATAAATGTTATATGACCGGAAAAGGCAACTCCTTAAAGTCATAAATCATGTTCGGCCCGGCCTGACCGGCCTCCAGGTACTGGATATTGCCCTCCATCTTTTCGAGCAGCAGCAATACCGCCATATGGTCTTCGTGGTATCCTTCCAGCCAGCTCATATCTATCCCCCCGTTGTAATTAGTACCACCTGGCTAGGGTTAAAAAATACAGGCCGAATATAATCAGCAGGATCCCGCTGGCATAAGTAGTATACTTTGCCCAGCGCTGAAACCCGGCAAAACTCTTTAAAACAGCGGTAAAAGTGCCGACAATAAGCAGCGGCAAACCGTGCCCGAGACC
>JBMOPI010000104.1:4445-8418 GCA_049324975.1 Bacillota bacterium | reverse complement strand
ACCAGGCTGCCGATCCGCTGCATTTCTTCGTCGATTATACCCAGGTATTCTCTTTCTTTGTCCCCCAGTTCCCTGTTTTTCAGCAGATGGATAAATCCCTGTACTGCGGTCAGGGGGTTGCGGATTTCATGGGCCAGTCCCGCTGCAAGCTGACCGATAGTGGCGAATTTTTCGGAAACATGCAGTCTCTTTTCCAACTGCAGTTCTTTAATCAGCATTTGGTTTTCGATGTTTTTGCGGACCAGGCTGTTTTTTTCCCGGTAATATTGTTTAACGGCCCAGTAGGCGTATATGGTTGTAAACCAGAATAAAAAGAGGGCTGCCGGATAGAACCTGGAAAAAGCAAAGGCGGTTGACTGCCGGCCGGTCAAAAGGACTGTGGTTTCCGCTAATGTTATCAATAGCCCCATGAATAAAACTTCTTTAAAATAGGGCCGGCAGACGATAAAACGCAGGAACATGGCGCCAACCCCGATGATCATTACACTCTTTTCCCGGCCGGTATAGGCAATAACCAGAAATAAGAAAAGCAATTCGCAGGTGAAACGGAAATACCAGATAGCCAGGACATTAGTAAGACGGGCTGCTTTTTGCAGGTGGAAAGTGCTTAACATACAGCAAATGATGTAAATAAACAGTCCTCCGGCAAAAAAACGCGATTTGAAGGCCGCCGGGTTAATTACAATGGTGAGGGTAGCTCCTACTACGAGGATAAGCCACATATTCCTCCAGGCTATAGTGCTCTGCCGCATCAGGAACATGGTGTCATGGTTTTTTTCATCAAAGGAATGATCGTTCATCAAAATTCACCTTTAAGTTTGCCTAATAGATAACATTTGACAAAATGGCCTATCATTCTTATTATAACCAATATTTGGTTCGAGGGGAATAACTAAGGAAAAAAACCAAGGGATAAACCGTTTTTTTTTTGGAAACTATAATACTGCCTGAGAAGCAAATACATTCCAAAGCGAAAGGATGATGTCATCATGGTGATTAGCGACGCTTTGTGGAAGGTTTTTGAAGCCACCGGTCATATCGGTGCTTATTTACTTTATAAAGATTTTTGCGGTACTGAGGAGGAAGGGGCGGCTCTTGACGGCAGAGAGAATTAAAGGAAAAACCTTTTTGATGTCGAACACTTAAGTATCCTTATTTAGAAAGTAGGCCGGTTTTATGAAGCTTTACAAGACCGATGCCATCATTATCCGGACCCGCGATTACAGGGAAGCAGACCGCCTGGTGACCCTGTTCACCAGGGAGCGGGGCAAGGTCCATGCTGTCGCCAAGGGTACCCGGAAACTGAAAAGCAGGAAGCGGGGGGCCATCCAGCTGCTTACCTACGGCGGGTTTATGCTGCACGAAGGCCGGACCCTGGACACCATCACCCAGTGTGAAATAATCAATTCTTTTCAGGACCTGCGCAATGACCTGGACCGTTTGGTTTATGCCACATACATGGCTGAACTGACGGATGGTTTTCTGATGGATAACGAACCTGACGAGGAATTTTTCCTGCTGCTGGTCACGTCACTGCACCTTCTAAGCTGCCTGGACCCGGAGGTGCTGACCCGGGCTTTTGAACTACGCCTCCTGGCCAATGCCGGGTTCCGGCCGGAACTGGAGAACTGTGTGGCCTGTCACCGGCCGCGGCCGGCCGGGCAGGTGCGTTTCAGCCCGGCGCTGGGGGGCGTGCTGTGCCCGGACTGCGCTGCACCGGACACGGGCGCCGTGGCGGTGAGCCCGGGGGACATAAACGTCTTAAAAAAGCTGCTGCAGATTGATTTGCGCCGCCTGCAGGTGCTTAAGATATCGCCGCCGGCAAAAAAACTGCTGGCCCGGCTGATGCGGGCCTACATACACTGCCGGCTGGAGAAACGGGTCAAGTCACTGGATTTCCTGCATTCTTTGACCGGGACGCAACAATTTGGCATATCCGGTAATACTATTTAATAGGTGATAGGTGGTAGGTCTTTTAAGAGTAAATCGTAAGGAGGCGTTTGACGTGACCGAACTGGAGAAAATCGATGTTATCCGGGAGCGGTTGGGGGTCAGTTATAAAGAAGCCAGGGAGGCGCTGGCGGAGAAGGACGGCGATGTGGTGGAAGCCCTCATCTGGCTGGAGGAGAAACAGCACAGCGGCTGGACCGGGCGGCTCCAGGAACGAGGCGAAGAAATTATGGCCCAGGTGAAGACCGTGATGGAAAAAGGCAATCACACCAAAATCAAAGTAAAACAGGGGGAAAAGACCCTTTTTGAAATACCTGCTACCCTGGGCGCCCTGGGTGTAATCGGCGCCCTGGCCAGCACGCCGCTGGCTGTCGCGGCCGGTATCGGGACGGTGGCCGCCATGGCCAACCAGGTGACTCTGGAGTTTGACAAAAAGGACCAGGGAGAAGAAAACCAAACCGGTGACAGGGACGGAGGTCCCCGGGCGGAACACTGATGTTGACTTTTAATAGCGGTTTTGGTAAAGTAATGATTAAAATTGATAACTTGTGATGACGGAGACGAGTACCTTAAGTATACGCTTGTGAAGAGAGTCGGGGGTGGTGGGAACCCGGCCGGCGTGTTAGGGGAAGGCCCTCCCGAACAGCAGGAGGAAAAGGTCCGGCGCCGGGCAAAAACAACCGACGGATACTTAGTAAAGCCTGCAACCTGAAAGAGGACCGCAGTGGAAACGTTTTGCGGTCAAACAGGGTGGAACCGCGGGAATTAACCTCTCGTCCCTGGCTTAGGCCATGGGCGGGAGGTTTTTAGTTGGGACCGTCGACATATAAGCAGGTGGTCAATGGCTTGAAAACGCAGTTCTGTACTCCGCATCTACTTGTACTAAGGTTGGCCTCCGGCAAAATCAATGTACCCCGCCGATTCGACATCCTTGTCTTAGCGGCGGGCGGTCGACGTTCTTGTCGACTGCATTGATTTTGCCGGCCGCCAACCAAAGTACAAGTATAATGCTCCGTAATGAACTGCTTATTTCAAACCATTGACCAAGCTTAAATTTCATAGTCAAATAAAAAAACACCAATAACGAGGAGGAAACCATGAATTTTCAGGAGTTGATTTTAACCCTAAACAAATTCTGGTCGGACCGGCATTGTATCATCCAGCAGCCCTATGACATCGAAAAGGGCGCCGGGACCATGAACCCGGCTACTTTTCTCCGGGCTTTGGGACCGGAGCCGTGGAACGTGGCTTATGTCGAGCCGTCGCGCCGGCCGACTGACGGCCGGTACGGGGAGAACCCCAACCGGCTGCAGCACTATTACCAGTACCAGGTCATCTTGAAGCCAAACCCGGACGATGTCCTGGAGATTTACCTGGACAGCCTGCGGGCCATCGGCATCGACCCGGACCAGCATGATATCCGGTTTGTTGAGGACAACTGGGAATCACCGACCCTGGGCGCCTGGGGCCTGGGCTGGGAAGTTTGGCTGGACGGGATGGAGATTACCCAGTTTACTTACTTCCAGCAGTGCGGCGGCATCGACTGCAAACCGGTCTGTGCTGAAATTACATACGGCCTGGAACGGCTGGCCATGTTTATCCAGAAGAAGGACAGTGTATTTGACATCATCTGGGTGGATGACATTACATACGGCGATGTCCATCACCGGGGTGAGGTGGAGCATTCCCACTACAATTTTGAAATCGCTGACACGGACATGCTCTTCAGTATGTTTAACATGTTTGAAAAAGAGGCCGTGCGGGTCATTGATCAGGGCTATGTGCTGCCGGCCTACGATTATGTGTTGAAGTGTTCCCATACCTTCAACCTGCTGGACGCCCGGGGCGCCATCAGCGTCACCGAGCGGCAGGGTTACATCGCCCGGGTGCGGAACATGGCCCGGCTGTGCGCCCAGGCTTATGTCGAACAGCGGGAAAAGATGGGCTTCCCCCTGTTGAAAAAGGGAGGTGCGGTCAATGGCTAAGGATTTCATTTTAGAAATAGGCACTGAGGAGATCCCGG
>JBMOPI010000104.1:0-4435 GCA_049324975.1 Bacillota bacterium | reverse complement strand
TGCCGTCGGCTTTAGAACAGCTGGTCAGCCTGGCCGAAAGCATGCTGGCGGATTTACGGCTGGACAGCGGAAAGATCGCTTCTTACGGGACGCCCCGCCGGTTGACCTTATACATAACCGGACTTGCTGAAACCCAAAAGGAAATGACCGAAGAAATCAAAGGGCCGGCCAGGAAAGCGGCTTTTGACGAGACCGGCGCCCCTACCAGGGCTGTTGAGGGCTTTGCCCGGAGTCAGGGTGTGGCGATCAGCGACCTAATAACCAAAGAAGTCGGTAATGCCGAGTACGTATTTGCGGTCAAAAAGCACACCGGCCGACCGGCTATGGAGGTACTGCCGGAATTCTGCCTGCAGGTGATTCATAAACTCTCTTTCCCCAAGCCCCAGCGCTGGGGGGACAAGGAAATGCGATTTGCCCGGCCCATCCGCTGGCTGCTGGCTTTATTTGGCAGTGATTTGGTGCAATTTGAACTGGAAGGGCTGTCATCAGCCAAATTTACTTACGGCCACCGATTTTTGAGCAAAGGGAAAATTGACGTTTCCTCAGCAGGCGAATATGTGGACAAACTCAAACAGCACTATGTTATCGTGGACCAGGAAGAGCGCCGGCAGATGATCCGCGATCAGGTTGAGCAGCTCGCCGAAAAGGAAGGCGGCCGGGTAGAACCGGATGAAGAGCTGCTGGAGGAAGTCACGCACCTGCTGGAGTACCCGACGGCGCTGTGCGGCACCTTTGCCCGGGAATACCTGCGGCTGCCCAAAGAGGTGCTGATTACACCCATGCGGGAACACCAGCGGTATTTTCCGGTGGTGGACGCCGGGGGCAAGCTCCTGGCCAAGTTTATCACCGTACGGAACGGTACCGACGCTTACCTGGAAATTGTCCGGGAGGGCAACGAAAAGGTGCTCCGGGCAAGGCTCGCGGACGCTGAATTCTTTTACGAGGAAGACCTTAAGGCCCCTCTCGCTCAAAACGTTGAAAAACTTAAGAAGATTGTGTTCCAGGAAAGCCTTGGCACAGTTTACGAAAAAGTGGAAAGGCTCATGAATTTGGGTGAATACCTGGTTGAAGCGGCCGGGGTTGCCGATGGGGAAACCCTTGCGGACATAAAAAGGACTGCCCTGCTTTGCAAAGCGGACCTGGTAACGAATATGGTTTACGAGTTCCCGGAACTGCAGGGCATCATGGGCCGGGAATATGCCCGCTATAACGGGGAACCGGCGGCAGTGGCGGAAGGGATTTTTGAACATTACCTGCCGCGGTTTGCCGGGGATATCCTGCCTGCCACCGATATTGGGCGGATGGTGAGCATTGCCGACAAAATTGACACGATAGTAGGGTGTTTTGCCGTGGGGATCCAGCCTACCGGCTCTCAGGACCCCTATGCTCTGAGGCGGCAGGCCCTGGGTATCTGCCATATTGTACTGGACAGCCGGTATAACCTGTCTTTTGAGCAACTGATTGACCGGGCATACAGTAACTATGCCGGCAAGATCAAAGCAAAGCTTAGCCTTGATGAAGTAAAGACAGAAATAAGCGAGTTCTTCAAACAGCGTTTGAAAAACATCTTCGCTGACCGCGGCCTCAGCTACGATGTGGTGGACGCCGTGCTGGCCGTCGGGTACGACAACTTTGTGGATACCCTGAACCGGGCGGAAGCCCTGGCTGCCCTGCGCAACCAGGAGATTTTCGGCAAGTTGCTGACGGCTTACAACCGGGTAGCCAACCTGGCAAAAAAGGCGGTCGACGACCAGGTCGACCCCGACCTGCTGGCCGAGGATGTGGAAAAGAACCTTTACCGGGACTTTGCCGTAGCCCGGGAGGAATTCCAGACTTATCTCAACCAGGGCCAGTACCGGCAGTCGCTGCAGCGCTTTGCCCTGCTGCAGCAGTCTATCGACGCCTTTTTTGACGGCGTGATGGTCATGGTAGAGGACGAGCCGGTCAAAAATAACCGCCTGGCCCTCCTGAAACAAATTGCGTCACTGCTTGAACCCGTGGCAGATTTGACTAAAATTGTGGAGTAACAACAGATTTATTGCTGGGCAACTTTTCCATATGGAATTTCGCAAAATTTTGTAAAATTAAGGAGGACATTTGGGACAAATATAGTATAATAATATAGTATTATTCCGGAAATAGTATAACACATTGTCCGCCAAAGGATGGTGACCCAATGGAACTCACCAATAGACAGCAGCGTATCGTGGAAATCGTCAAAGAAGAAGGGCCAATTACCGGACGACAAATTGCCGAGAAGCTTTCCCTAATCCGGGCTACCCTGCGGCCGGACCTGACACTGCTGACAATGGCCGGAATACTTGAAGCCAGACCCCGGGTAGGGTATTATTACACAGGCAAAACCACCGCCAATCTGGTCTCCCGGGCCATCAACAAAATGCGGGTGGGAGACATCAAATCGGTACCGACTGTCATCAAGGAAACCGCCACGGTTTATGATGCTGTGGTAACCATGTTCCTTGAGGATGTCGGTACACTGTTTGTCGTTAATTCGGAACGCTACCTGGAAGGGGTTGTTTCCAGGAAAGACCTCCTGAAGACAGCTATCGGCGGCGCTGATATAAACAAAATGCCGGTCAGCGTGGTGATGACCCGCATGCCTAACGTGGTTACCGCCACACCTGATGAATCCATTGTCCGGGCGGCGGAAAAACTAATGACGCGGGAAATCGATGCCCTGCCGGTAATTGAAGTGCTTACCGGCGCCGGCGGCGAGGAAAAGCTCCGGGTGGTCGGAAGGATCACCAAAACAACCATAACCAGACTTTTCGTGGAACTGGGTCAAAGTAATTGAGGGAGGTGAGGGGCATTTCTATCGACCAGGAACAGCAACCGGCAATCTACGTGGTTTCCGATTCAGTGGGGGAAACGGCTGAAGTTGTGGTCAAAGCGGTGATCAGCCAATTTGATTCCGGTTATGTCGATATCAGGAAAATCCCTTTTGTAAACAATGCCGACCATATTTACGAAATTGTCCGGCTGGCCAAAGCCACCCCCGGCATCATTGCCTATACGCTGGTCCTGCCCGAACTGCGGGAGGCCATGATTAAGGCGACGGCCGAAGAAGAGGTGCCGGCGGTGGATATCATGGGGCCGATGATGGATACCATGGCCCGGGCCCTGGACCGGATGCCCAAAATGAAACCGGGCCTGCTGCATAAACTGGATAAAAACTACTTCCGCAAAGTGGAGGCCATCGAGTTTGCGGTAAAATACGATGACGGCAAGGACTCCCGGGGTGTATTATATGCCGACGTGGTGATTATCGGGGTCTCCCGGACTTCCAAAACACCGCTCTGCATGTACCTGGCCCACAAGGGGATCAAAGCCGCCAATATCCCGCTGGTACCGGAGGTGGCCCCGCCGGAAGAAATTTTTGCCCATACCAAAAAGGTTATCGGGCTGACTATCAAGCCTGAACAGCTTAATGAAATCCGTCAGGAACGGTTAAAGACCCTGGGGCTCAGGACTGGTTCAGACTATGCCAGCCTGGAACGGATCCTGATGGAACTGGAATACGCCGAAGGGGTGATGAAGAAGGCCGGCTGCCCGATTATCGATGTTACAAACAAAGCCGTCGAAGAAACGGCTAGCAAAGTTTTGGAAATTATTAATAAGGGGGATGGATATGGCAAGTAAGAAGTATGTGTACCTCTTCAACGAGGGCAAAGCGGACATGAAAGGACTCCTCGGCGGCAAGGGCGCCAACCTGGCAGAGATGACCAACATCGGGCTGCCGGTACCCTTCGGTCTCACCATTACCACGGAGGCGTGCAATGAGTATTACGCCCAGGGTAAACAGATGCCGGCGGGCCTGGAAGAAGAACTGCGGGAAAAGATGGCCGTGGTGGAAGAGAAGATGGGCAAGAAGTTCGGGGACACCAATAACCCGCTGCTACTGTCCATCCGTTCCGGGGCCAAATTCTCTATGCCGGGGATGATGGACACCATTCTGAACCTGGGCCTCAATGATGCCACCTGCGAGGGCATGATCAAAGCCACCGGCAACGAACGGTTCGTTTTGGACTGCTACCGCCGTTTTATTCAGATGTTCAGCGGTGTTGTACTGGACATTGAACACTATAAGTTTGAAAGTGTGCTGGAAGCCCAGAAGGAGAAAAAGGGCGTCCATTTTGATACCGAACTTGACGCCGGGGACCTCCGGGAGATTGTGGCAGAATATAAAAACGTGGTCAGGCGGGAAACCGGCAGGGATTTCCCCTCCGACCCCATGGAACAGCTTTTGGGCGCCGTTAAGGCCGTCTTCGGTTCCTGGAATAACCAGCGGGCTATTGTCTACCGCCGCTTAAACCAAATCCCTGACGACCTGGGCACTGCCGTCAATGTCCAGTCCATGGTTTTCGGTAACATGGGTGACGACTGCGGCACCGGTGTGGCCTTTACCCGTAACCCT
>JBMOPI010000103.1:0-8459 GCA_049324975.1 Bacillota bacterium | reverse complement strand
AAGAAAAACCTCCTCACTAACCACTAATATTGAGTTTCGCCTTAATTCGACATTTTTCCTCCGAATATGATTGTATACAATATATAATGCAAAAAAAATATTGCAATCTAAGTGGGCTGTGTTATAATAAATTTCAGACAATGCGCTTTTATATACTCAAGTACATATTCCGGGATACAACGGCGTATTCCGGCGGGTTTGGGGCAACGGCGCTCCTAGAAACAGGTAAAATGTTACAGGCTACCTGTTTTTAGGAGTTTTTTAATTTCATCACTTCCCAAATTTAAGTTTACATAAGTTTAACCGAAAGGGGGTTACCTTTAACAGCCTGGCGGCTATTGGGAAGGTAATTTATACCAACAAAAATACAAAACAATGAAAGGTTGTGTTAACAATGGCGTTAACCAAAGAAGATGTACTAAGAAAAGCGCAGGAAGCGGATGTGAAATTTGTCCGCCTGCAGTTTACCGACATTTTCGGGGTCTTGAAGAATGTGGCGATAACCGTTGAGCAGCTGGAGAAAGCCCTGGACGGGGAATTGATGTTTGACGGTTCCTCCATAGACGGCTTTGTCCGCATTGAAGAATCGGACATGTGCTTAAAACCGGACCCCAACACCTTTGCCGTCTTCCCGTGGCGTCCCCGGGAAGGTTCTGTAGCCAGGTTGATCTGTGACGTATATAATGCTGACGGCACCCCTTTTGAAGGCTGCCCGCGGAACACTCTGCGGCGGGTCATGGCCGAAGCCGCGGAGATGGGTTATTCCATGAATGTGGGACCTGAAGCCGAGTTTTTCCTGTTTCACACCGATGATGCCGGCCGGCCTACCACCATTACCCATGACAAGGCCGGGTACTTTGACCTGACCCCTGTTGATCTGGGCGAAAACGCCCGCCGGGACATGGTGCTGACCCTGGAAGAACTGGGCTTTGAAATCGAGGCTTCCCACCACGAAGTGGCGCCCGGTCAACATGAGATAGATTTCAAGTATGACGATGCCCTGGATATTGCCGACAAGATCATGACTTTCAAGTTTGTGGTCCGGACTATCGCCCAGCGGCACGGCCTGCATGCCACTTTTATGCCGAAACCGGTATATGGCATTGCCGGTTCCGGCATGCATATGAACCAGTCCCTGTTTAAAGGGGACAAGAATGCCTTCTGGGATCCCACCAAGCCGGACCAGTTAAGCGAGGACTGTCTTTATTACATCGGCGGCCTGATGAAACACGCCCGCGCCATGGCCGCTGTCACCAACCCCACGGTTAACTCTTACAAGCGGCTGGTCTCCGGGTTTGAGGCCCCGGTGTACATTGCCTGGTCGGCCAGCAACCGCAGCCCGTTAATCCGCATTCCCGCCAAGCGGGGCTTAAGCACCCGGATTGAGCTGCGGAACCCCGACCCCTCCTGCAACCCCTACCTGGCTATCGCCGTGGCGTTGAAGGCCGGGCTCGACGGGATCAAAAACAAAATCCAACCCCCCGCGTCCACAGATAAGAACATTTATCATATGACCGAAGAGGAGCTGGCCGCTGAAGGCATTCAAAGCCTGCCGGCCGACCTGTATGAAGCCGTACAGGAAATGAAGAAGGACCCGGTTATCCGGGAAGCCCTCGGCGAGCATATTTTCAACCGTTATGTGGAAGCGAAACAGATTGAATGGGACCGGTTCCGGATCCAGGTCCATCCCTGGGAACTTGACGAGTACCTGGCAAAGTACTAGAAAGTATCCCTAAATTTAAAGGATGGCCTTGATTTAGGAATTTTGCGAACCGGCTAAGTTCAACTTTAGCCGGTTCATTATTATCAATTGAATGTAATTAAATTACAGAAAAGGAAAAACAAAGGGATAAAGTAGGCGGCTTTAAGCCTACAAAGAAAAGTAAATGGCAGGTGAAATGTTAATGAAAAGTTATCCCAGAATACCGTCCGGCTGTGCGATCAGCGGGATGATCAACAAAAAGGGCAAACGGGTTTCCGGGACCGATATTATCAAGTCCATTGCGCTTATGCATGACCGTTCCAACGGTCTCGGCGGCGGTTTTGCCGCCTACGGTATTTATCCCGAGTACAGCGACTATTACGCCCTGCATGTCTTTTACGACTGCCTGAACAGCCGGGTTAAGGCCGAGGAATTCATCAACGAGCATTTCAATGTGGATGTCAGTGAAATGATCCCCACCCGCAAGTGCAGCGCCATTACCAATCCGCCCATTATCTGGCGGTATTTTGTCCAGCCGAAAAAGAACCGGCTGGTGTCTTCCGAACTGACGGAAGAGGAATACGTGGTGCGCTGTGTGATGAAGATCAACAGCGAGTATGAAGGCACCTACATCTTTTCCAGCGGCAAAAACATGGGCGCTTTTAAAGGGGTAGGTTACCCCGAGGACATCGGCGAGTTTTACCGCCTGGACGAGTACAAGGGTTATGCCTGGACGGCTCACGGCCGTTTCCCCACCAATACCCCCGGGTGGTGGGGCGGCGCCCATCCCTTTACCCTCCTCGACTGGTCTATCGTCCACAACGGTGAAATTTCTTCCTACGACGCCAACCGCCGGTTCCTGGAAATGTACGGCTACAAGTGTACCCTGCAGACTGATACCGAAGCTATCACCTATATTTTCGACTTCCTCCTGCGCCGGCACGGCCTGCCCCTGGACGTGGCCGTGTCCACCGTGGCGGCTCCGCTCTGGAAGGAAATCGACCGGATGGAAGGAGACAAAAAAGAACTGATCAAAGCCCTTAGGACGGTTTACAGCAGCCTCCTGGTGAACGGGCCCTTCTCCATTATTCTCGGGACCAAAAACGGCATTGTGGCTCTTAATGACCGGATTAAACTGCGTTCACTGGTGGCGGCTACCAAAAAGGACACCCTGTATGTGGCCAGTGAGGAATCAGCCATCCGGGAAATCTGCCCGGATCCTGACAAAGTATGGGTGCCCAAAGGCGGCGAACCGGTTATCGGGCTTTTGGAAGGGGTGGAAATGATATGAGTCTCAAATTAGGCGCACCGGAATTTTTAATTGAAAGAAACAGGGACCGCTGCATCGACTGTCAGGTTTGCGTCAATCAATGTGCTAACGAGGCCCATGTCTATGACAGCGAAGAGGGCAAAGTGGTGTCCGACGAGGCCAGGTGCGTAAACTGCCACCGCTGCACCGAACTGTGTCCCACCAATGCTATTACCATCAGGCAAAACCCCCATGAATTTAAAGGTAACGCCAACTGGACCGCGGACGCCATCAAGGCGATTTACAAGCAGGCGGCCACCGGCGGTATCCTGTTGGCCGGGATGGGTAACAGCAATGACTTTCCGATATACTGGGACCGGTTGTTTTTAAACGCCAGCCAGGTGACCAACCCGTCCATCGACCCCCTGCGGGAGCCCATGGAACTGAAAACCTTCCTGGGCCGGAAGCCGGAAAAGGTAGTAGTGAAGGACGGCAAACTGGCGGAAAAACTGCCGCCCCAGTTGGAACTGGATGTGCCTATCATGTTTTCGGCCATGTCCTTCGGTTCCATCAGCTTAAACGCCATCACCTCCCTGGCCATGGCGGCGGAAGAGATGGGGACGTATTACAACACCGGGGAAGGCGGCCTGCACCGGACCCTCTATAAATACGGTAAGAACACCATCACCCAGGTGGCTTCCGGCCGGTTCGGGGTACAGTCCGAATACCTCAACGCCGGCGCGGCCATCGAGATTAAGATCGGCCAGGGGGCCAAGCCGGGTATCGGCGGCCACCTGCCGGGCGAAAAGGTGGGCTACGAGGTTTCCGTAACCCGGATGATCCCCCAGGGTTCAGATGCCATATCCCCTGCCCCCCACCATGATATCTATTCTATTGAAGACCTCCGCCAGCTTATCTATTCTCTCAAAGAAGTTTCCAATTATGAAAAGCCTGTCTCGGTTAAAATAGCCGCGGTGCATAACGTGGCCGCCATCGCTTCCGGGATGGCCCGGGCCGGGGCGGACATTATCGCCATAGACGGTGTCCGGGGCGGTACAGGGGCTACCCCTCTTAGGACCAGGGAGAGCGTCGGTATCCCCATCGAACTGGCCCTGGCCGCGGTGGATTCCCGCCTGCGGGCCGAGGGGATCAGGAACAGTGTTTCCCTGGTCATCGGCGGCAGTATCCGGAACAGCGCCGATATTGTCAAGGCCATCGCCCTTGGCGCCGATGCCGTATATATCGGATCCGCCGCATTGATTGCCCTGGGCTGCCACATGTGCCAGAAGTGCTATACCAATAAATGCAACTGGGGTATCGCTACCCAGGACCCCAACCTGACCAAGCGGCTTAATCCTGAGATTGGCGCCCAAAGGGCGGCCAACCTGCTCCGGGCCTGGGCCCACGAGATCAAGGAACTCCTCGGCGGGATGGGTATCAACGCCCTGGAGAGTCTGCGGGGTAACCGGCTGATGCTGAGGGGCGTCAACCTGTCCGAGAAAGAGCTGGAAATCCTTGGCGTCAAGATGGCCGGGGAGTAAGGAGGTAGACATGAAAAGAGTTTATGCCAGAGAAGAATACTGCGCCGGCTGCAAACTGTGTGAAGTACACTGCATTGTGGCGCATTCCGATTACCCGAATGATATTGTCAAGGCCTTTAAAAAACAGCAACCCCGGCCCGTTGCCAGGGTAGTTGTGGAGGAAAACCGGCCGGTGACCTTCGCCCTTCAGTGCCGGCACTGTGAAGAGGCATACTGTGTCAAGGCCTGCATCACAGGGGCCATGCACAAAGACGCCGCCGGTGTGGTGAAGAATAATGAAGAACGCTGTGTCGGCTGCTGGACCTGTATCCTGGCCTGTCCTTACGGGGCCATTATGCGGGATGACAAAGGCAAAAAGGTGGCCTCCAAGTGCGACCTTTGCAGCAATCTTGACACCAATCCGGCCTGTGTGGCTCACTGCCCCAACAGGGCCCTGGTTTTTGCCGAAACAGCGCCGGGCCTGAATAAGGAGGTGCTGTAGATGAATTATGTAATCATCGGTAACTCCGCTGCTGCCATCGGCGCCGTGGAAGGGATCAGGCAGGTTGATAAAAAGGGACAGATCACCATTATTTCCGAAGAACCGTACCACACTTATTCCAGGCCGCTGATTTCCTACTGGCTGGCCGGTAAAGTATCGGCCGATAACATGATTTACCGGGACGGCAGTTTTTATGAAGCTAACAGCGTCACCCCACTGCTGGGCCGTAAGGCTGTATCCGTAGACCCCAAAGGCAAAAAGGTGGTTTTGGACGACGGTGACACCGTGAAATATGACAAACTGCTTGTCGCTACCGGGGGTAAGCCCATTATGCCGCCGATGAAAGGCCTGGACAAAGAAGGCGTGTACACCTTTATTAAATTTGACGATGTCAAAGCGATTCAGGAAGTGGCCGCCCCCGGCAAAAAGGCGGTGGTTATCGGCGCCGGCTTAATCGGCCTGAAGGCTGCCGAAGCGCTCCTTAAGCTGGGTCTGGACATCACCGTAGTGGAACTGGCTAACCGGGTGTTAAGCGCCATCCTTGACGAAGGCGCCGGGGCCATGGTCCAGGGCTGCCTGGAAGATGCCGGCATCAAATTTGAACTGAACACTACCGTTAAAGAAGTTGGCGGTGGTAAGAAGGTCACCGGTGTGACCCTGGAAAACGGCAAAAAGTTAGACTGTGACCTCCTGGTGGTGGCCATCGGGGTCCAGCCCAATACCGACGTGATAAAGGACAGCGGTATTCAGGTTAACCGGGGCATCGTTGTGGATGAACATATGCGTACCAGCAGCGCCAATGTTTATGCTGCCGGTGACGTGGCTGAAGGCTTTGACCTGGTATCCGGCGCCAACCGGGTACTGCCGCTTCTCCCCAACGCTTACATGCAAGGCGAGGTGGCCGGCCGCAACATGGCCGGGGCCGAGACCGTCTTTGCCGGCGGCATGGCCATGAATGCCATCGGGTTCTATGACCTGCCCATGCTGACGGCCGGGATTATCAAACCGGATTCTGATGCTTACGAGGTCCTTACCGAGGCCGATCCGGCTACCCGGACCTACCGGAAGATAGTTATCAAAGACAACCGGCTGGTAGGGTATATCTGCCTGAACAAAGTGGACCGGGCGGGCATCCTCACCGGTTTGATCAGGGACAAAGTGAATATCGGAGAATATAAAGAAAGTCTTGCCCGGCCCGATTTCGGCTATGTCCATTTTCCGCAGGAATTCAGGCAGGACCGGCTGACTGGGGGTATAACAGGATGAAGAAGAAGAAAATCGACGCCAAAGGCGTATATTACAAACAGCTGAATGACCAGATCCAGCAGGCAGCCAAAGACGGTGTTCAAAATATCGTGCTGGAAAATGTCAATGGCCAGCGGTACATCGGCACCCGGCTGGACCGGCCGGTGCATATCGATATTTACGGTGTGCCCGGCAACGACCTGGGCGCTTACATGGACGGTTCCACCATTATCGTCCATGACAGCGGCCAGGACGCCATCGCCAATACCATGAACGACGGTAAAATCGTGGTGCATGGCCATGCGGGGGATGTCCTGGGCTACGCCATGCGCGGCGGCAAGCTTTTTATCAAAAGCAATGTCGGTTACCGGGTAGGCATCCATATGAAAGAGTACAAAGACAAGGTGCCTGTACTGGTAGCGGGCGGTACCGCCGGGGCGTTTTTCGGCGAGTATATGGCCGGAGGTATCATGATCCTGCTGGGGCTGGGCCGGAAACCGGGCGAGCCCATCGCCGGTGATTACCTCGGTACCGGTATGCACGGCGGCGTTATTTACGTCCGCGGTGAAGTAGACAAAAGCCGTCTTGGCAGAGAGGTTTCCGTTTTTGAACTGACCCAAGAAGATAAGGCCAAAATAAAAGAGATCCTCACGGAATATTGCAGGGATCTCGATATGGACCTGAAGGAAATCATGAATGAAAAGTTTATCAAGCTGGTGCCTGTTTCCCACCGTCCTTACGGGAATATGTACGTGCATTATTAGAATTAAAATTTAAATGATAACACAGAGGTAACAGAGGTAACAAAATACACAGAGATTTAAATTATATATTAATTAATTTTTCTTTGTGCTCTCTGTGGTATATTTTAAAGAATCCTGATTTGGATCTCCGGCCAGGGCAGGACTTCAAAGCCGATAAAGGGGTTCCAGGCCCGGATGGTATACAATCCCGGCGGTACCTGCTGGCCCAGGTTATTGACCTGGGGCCAGGTTATCCGGTAAGTGACGGTTTCGGCGGGGTTTAGGGTAACCGTTTCCACGACCTGGATAAAGACTTTGTCGAAAGACCAGCGCCAAATTTCCTGACCGTTGCTGTAAACAGCGAAATCATACCGCTGGGAAGTGGGATAGGTGAAATAAACCGGGAATGGCGACAGGTTGGCCTTGAGCAGGGTCAGGTCCACCGGTTCACCGGCCCGGTAGGCGGGCCGTTCGGCAAACAACAGATTTATTACCGGGCCATGTCTTCTATAATCAGTATGCATTGGTTTTCCTCCTCATTTTTCCTCTTTGATTTATTTTATGAATTGATATTTCGGATGGTGTACGGAAAAGTTTTGTGGAGGCCCGGTCGTATTGACATAATAGCAGATTAATGTGTATAATATAGTATATATGTGCGTATATACGCTTTGCTACACTTAGGAGGTGCGCTTAGTGGCGGAAGTTAAGAGGATTATGATCAGCCTTCCGGATAATTTATTGCGCGAAGTGGACGGTATCGCGGCCGCGGAGAAGCTCAACCGGAGCGAATTCATCCGTGAGGCCATGAAACTGTATATCCAGGAACGAAAGCGGCGGACCATTCGTGAGCAGATGAAGAAGGGTTACCTTGAAATGGCCAAAATAAACCTGGCGCTGGCAGGGGAAAATTTTGAAATCGAACACGAGGTAACGCGCCTCTTTGAAGAAAGACTGGCGGAGGGCAAATAGTATGCTGATCCGTCGAGGCGATATCTTTTTTGCCGACCTGAGCCCGGTTGTCGGGTCGGAACAGGGAGGCACCAGACCCGTGCTGGTTTTACAGAACGACATCGGTAACCAATATAGTCCGACCACTATAGTAGCGGCCATTACATCTCAAATCAGCAAAGCCAAGTTACCGACTCATGTAGAAGTTTCCGCCCGGATCAGCGGACTGGAGAAAGACTCCGTCATCTTACTGGAACAAATCCGGACTATCGACAAGAGCCGCCTGATGGAAAAAGTGGCGTCCCTCAACGAGGATGTCATGGAACGGGTAGGCCAGTCCATTGAGATAAGTCTCGGATTGATTGAAATCTGATATACGCACAATAAGAGGAGGAAGCAGCAGGCACTTAAAAGGTGCCTGTTTTTTTACACCATAGGAAAGTATAACGCGCCTGCGGTATAAAAAAGGCTAACTCGGCGCTTCGCGCCAGCGAAGCCTATTTAATCTTCGCCTTATAAATCACTGAAACCTGCCAGATAAGATGCA
>JBMOPI010000102.1:0-8496 GCA_049324975.1 Bacillota bacterium | reverse complement strand
CACTGCAGCTTTTGGTCTGGAGTCTGTGGTAGCCCGGGAAGTGCGCCAACTGGGTTATGAGGATGTGAAGGTGGAAAACGGAAAAGTCACTTTCAGGGCTGACGAGGCGGCCATCAGCCGGGCTAATCTGTGGCTGCGCACAGCCGACCGGGTCCTCATTAAGCTGGGGGAATTTAAAGCGACTTCCTTTGAGGAATTATTTGAAAAAACCAAAGCCCTGCCATGGACCGACTGGCTCCCTGCAGACGCTAATTTTCCGGTGGAAGGCAAGTCTATAAACTCACAATTGTTCAGTGTCCCCGACTGCCAGGCGATAGTAAAAAAAGCAGTGGTGGAAAAAATGAAATTAAAATACAAGCGGCCCTGGTTTGAGGAAACGGGCGTCCGTTATACCATAGAAGTTGCCCTGCTAAAAGATACGGCCACCCTGACTATCGACACCAGCGGCGCCGGGCTGCATAAACGGGGCTACCGCAAACTGTCCGCCCCTGCGCCTTTAAAAGAAACCCTGGCTGCGGCCATGGTCCTCCTCAGCCGATGGTTCCCGGACCGGGCCATGATTGATCCCTGCTGCGGCTCCGGCACTATTCCCATCGAGGCCGCTATGGTCGGGTTAAATATGGCCCCGGGCCTCTACCGTCAGTTTGCCGCCGAAAGCTGGCCCAACCTAAGTTCTGAGTTATGGCGGCAGGCCCGGGAGGAAGCGGAGCGTTTAATCCACCAGGACAGGCAGTTAAAGATTACCGGTACAGATATTGACGAAAAAGTTATCAGCCTGGCCCGCTATCACGCCCGCCAGGCCAGGGTTGAACAGCACATCCACTTCCAGCGGCGGCCCCTGGCCCAGATCGGCTCCCAGGCCAAATACGGCTGGGTCATCACTAACCCTCCCTATGGTGAGCGGCTGGGGGAACTTAAGGAAGCGGAAGCTTTGTATAAGGAGATGAACCAGGCTTTCCGGACGCTGGATACCTGGTCCTTTTACATCCTGACCTCCCATCCTAAGTTTGAACAGATTTTTGGCCGCCAGGCAGATAAAAAGCGGAAATTATACAATGGCCGCATCCAGTGTAATTTCTACCAGTTCTTTGGTCCCAAACCGCCCAGGCTAAAAGCTGAAAATTAGCTCTTCTATGAGTAAGGGGGACTCCTTGACTGGAGTCCCCCTTAACTTTACTATTTTTTAAAATCAGTCGGGGTTTGGACTTTAAAATCCTGGTTAATATCAGAAAGTTCCATAGTAACATGGGCAAAACCGGGTTCTTCCTGATCTGTTTCATAGTTGAAATCAGTGTAATTCAGGTGCAGGTCAAATTTATGGACTAGATTATCCGACTTGCCAACCCAAAGCACCAGCGAACCTCCTGTGAGGTCTTCATACATGTATCTCAGTGGTTGCGGTCACATATCTTAATCCACCAGCCTTTTTAAGTTTTTATCCATCATTATTAATTAATTCCGCCAAAATCTAATAATTTCAGCTTTTGCAAAGTCACATTAATTTTTTTCTGCCTGAATGCATCGTTTAGTTCCCTTTTAAATAGGACTTGTATTCGTCCAGTTGTTCCTTATGAAACTTACTGATTCCTTTTAGCTGTTGGGCAATCATCCCGGTTTGAACATCTGTAAAACCGTCAGCTTTTATGTTAGCATCCTTCATCTGTTTGTCGAGCTTGATTAACATTTCCAATAATGTAAGAAAGTTTTCTTTCCCGACTTCTTCAAGGGAATTGACTATTTCCCATTTATTTTTATCAACCCTATTGGTCAGAACAGTCACACTGACAATAGCGGAATCATAGTTGTTGCCGGGGAATTTTACCAGCCTGATGTCTCCGACTACGGCTATGTCCTTTTCTGAAACGGCGTCGAAGACCTTGGCCAACCTTGCGGTTGTCAACCTCACCTGTTTATATTGAGCTTTCAAATCCTTGGCTTTATTTGTTTTTTGGGATTGCTTGGTCTGTAAAGCGGCAGCTGGTTCATACCTGTCTTTGGATATCAGTTCATAATACGTCTTCACAGTTTCTTCCGGGCTTCCTGTTTTTATCACAACTCCGCTCTGATCAACTTTGGCATCCGAAACTGAGATGGAATAAAATATTCCCGCACCTATAACGAACAAGGCCATAATCGCTATTACCGGCAGTTTCCTTTTCATCATCAGCTACCTACCTTCAATTCCAGAATTTTATTAATCAACAGTTACACTGGGGTCATCATAGATGTCTTTTATCCTCCACTGCCCGTCTTCTTTTATGAGATTAGCCATCAGAGACTGGTTATTTTCCGTTTGATAATAAACCGCGGCGGTTTTCCCTTTTTCATCTGACCGCGTTACCTCCGGCCGGCCGGATTTGTCGAAGATTCTTTTCAGGTATTCCGGATTATAAAATTTCCGGCTGTTTAAAGCAAAAAATTCACTGGCTTTGGCATATTCTTTTTTATTTACTTCTTCATAAAACATTAATACGGTTTTCCGGGGTTCTTTACCGGTGATTTTTTCCAAAAAATGATTAAACTTTTGCGCAATAGTGTCGGGAAGATACGGAAGCGCCTTGTATCCTGCAGTGATAACTAAAACAATTAATACGCTGATAGTAATCAGTTTTCTCATTGTTCCTCCTGACCCCCCTGCCCCGGTGGGGCGCAATAAAATTAAAAGGGCGCCAAGGTACCGGAATACGGTACCTTGGCGTAACTAAACTAATTTTCGATTCTGATTCTAGGGGTTAACCGGTTCAACTGCGCCGGCCGGCTGTGGTATGCCGGTCTGGCTGAAGGTATGGGAACGTACATATACATCGCCGGCGGTCTTACCGAGCATCGGCATGAACTGGGTAAGGTTCATAGTTGTACCGTGGCAGGAAGCACAGGTTGCGGCGCTGCTGAGCTTCAGCTGTTCTTTGGAAATATTCCTGCTGTGGGAGCTGTGGCAGGTGCTGCAGCTCATGGTATTGGAAGCAAAATGCGTGGACTGTACAAAATCCTGGTACTGCTGGTGGTGCTTTTTGGAATCATATTTGCCGGAACCGTTGGCAGCATAGAACATGCCCTGGAAATCGGCAGGTGCATTGGCTGTTGTCGGAGAACCGGCATAGTAGTCGGTAAAATTGCCGTCCAGACCGGGCACGGTAGCCCACTGGGTCCAGTCGTCACCGGGCTTGTAGATCTGTCCTGCAGGTGCTGCGGCGTCTTCCCGCCAGCCGAGGGTTGTACCCTTCTTGGTTTTGAAGACGGCACTTTCCATCCTGACGTGGCAGTATCCACAGGCCAGGCTCTGAGCCTGGGCGGATTGTTTGGCCGGGCTCCAGATGTTTAAGTCGGAAGGAGCCTTGACGTGGTTGCTGCCGGGGCCGTGGCATGCCTCGCAGCCGACGTTTTTCTCAGTATAACTGTGGTCATAGGTTACAGTAGCGGTAACAGGGTCTTCAGTGTAACTGTTAACCCTGTAGCCGGTGGCATGGCAGGTAATGCACTGCTTGTCCCAGTCGGCTTTCTGGCCGTATGACTCCCATACGCCTTTTGGTATGTTCCACTGCTTGTCAAGGAACTCGTTGCCCACCAGGAAGCGCTGTTTCCATTTGCTGCCGATGGTCGCGGTGACCTGTTCAGGCCTGTACTCGATACCGGTCTGGTTGCCCTTGAGCACCTGGCCGTTTTTCCAACCGGTAGCCGAATTCGGGTCTTTGGCGGCAGCCAGGATTTCGGTGCGCACCATCTGGCTGTGCAGGGTGTCTTTCCAACCGCTGGTCTGCTTGCTGTGGCAGCCCTGGCACTTATTTGAGCCTACATATTGAGCCTCGGGAACATTCATGGCAGTAGACGCACTGGAGGCAACCAGGGTGTTGTAGCCTTCCGTTCCGGCGCCTTTTTCATGGCAGGTTTCACAGGTACCCATGTTGGGGAGACGCTTAAGAGCGGAGGAGCCGCCCTGCTCACCGCCCCAGTCGGCGCCGAGCGTCCTGGTCCAGAGGGTCTCGTTAGCGCCGTGGGCAAAGTGACACGTTGTACAGGTGGCCTTGCCGCTTTCCAGGACCATATTCTTCGCGGCAAGTTTTGTGGCCGCAAAGCTGTAGTCAAAGCCTACCTTGTGACGGTAAGCGTCGGCGTATGTCCCTGAAGAAGAGTGACCGGAACCTGCAACTTTCTCAGTGTTGTAATCGGTGTGGCAGGCGCCGCAGAAACCGTTCATTCCTGATTTATAAGCAATGCTTTCAGTTTCTTTCAGGTAATCGGTAACCTGCATGTCAACCTTAAGGGCCGGGATGAAATCGGCGGTCAGGGCGCCGGACGGGGTATAGCCTTTGTTGAACTTGATTACGGTATACTGGCCGTTGGTATTGTCGACAGTATACTTGTCGCTGGCCAACGGGGAACCGTTTTCATAAATTACGGTTTTCAGGCTGTACGGATAACCCTTAATCCAGAAATAAGCCTTGCCTTCACTGTCAACGGTCTTATATTCACCGGCAGTGATTTCGGTAAGAGCAACGCCTTTGGTGGTGCCTTTATTGTATTTTTCCCAGGCAACACCGTTGGGGTCGGGACTAAGGATCCGGGTATTGCCGCCCTGGCCGTGCGGCGAGTGACAGCTCTGGCAGCCGAATTCAACATTCCAGCTGGCCACTGTCCCGGTCACCGGGTTAATGTTGGAACTGCTGCTGGTACCTCCGGGAGCGGCGGAAATGTTGACCGCGTCCTTTACATTGTGGCTGGAGAAGGAACCTTCTTTGCCGGTACCGAACATGCCACCGTAAGTTACTTTGGTGGTACCTGCAATATTGCCGCCTACAACGTCATAAGTCGAAGAGATGGTGCCGTCATGGCAGGCGATACAGGTATCATAGACGGTGCCCCACTGCAGCAAGCTTGCTCCGACCGCGGTGTGGGTCGCGTGACATGAAGCACAGGCGTCCGTGTTCTTGGAGTAATTACTGTGGATCCGGTAGGCTGATGGATCAAGCTCATTGGGAAGATAGATTTCCTGTGGATAGTTGCTCTTGTTGTCGGCAGTATAACTCTTGGGAGTCGGTAAGTAACTGCCTTTGGTATCACTTCCTGCGGGGTCTAATTTCTGCTGGGCGGCCATGGCTGTCCCGGCAAAAAGGGTCAGCACCAGGATGCCCAGGAGCAAAATCAAACCCCTTTTGAATCCTGACATAAATTATCCTCCTTTCATCAGAAACCTGGAAACCTTTGGTAACATGTTCCGCCCTGTGCCGCGGCGCCTCCTTTCCCGGGCCGATTGAACTTACAAGGTGTATTTAACACCTCGGGTAACCCGGTTTAATTCTGGTAAACATCTACCCGCTGATTAACTGTATCGGTTATGAAAACCCGGCCCTGGCCATCGACGAATAATCCGTTAGGCAGATAGAACTGATCGGGCTGGTTGCCCATTGAACCAAACACAAACAACTTCTCTCCTTTATTGTTGAAGCCGACTACCTGGTTGACAATATTGTTGACTACATAAATGGTGCCCCTGGCATCAACGCCGACACCTCTGGGATTAATGAATGACGTCTTCCCGCCTTTTGGGCTTTCACCCAGGTAATAGGCAAACTGGCCCAGTTTGTTGAATACCTGTACCCTGTCATTGCCGCTGTCACTGACAACGATGTTGCCGTTGGCTACTGCAACTGCATTGGGTGAATTGAACTCGCCGGGGCCTTTGCCCTTTTTCCCGAACTCCCTGACTTTTTTACCCTGCAGGTCAAATACTGAAACCTTATGGGTAGCTACGTCAGTAACATATAACTGCTTTCCGTCCATGAATAATCCGGTCGGTTTCCGGAAATCGGCGGAACTGCCGAAATACCTGATAAAATTACCGTCTTTTGAAAAGACCTGAATATTGCCGTTATACAGGTCTGACACATATAACTTGCCGGAGTCATCGGCCACGATACCATAGGGGAATCTGAATTCCCCCTTGCTTGTGCCGTTCTTGCCGAAGGTAAAAAGCGGGTCACCGTTACTGCTAAAAACCTGGATCCGCTGGTTACCCGTATCCGCCACGAAAATTTTATTATCAGATACAGTTACCGACATTGGTCTGGTCAGCGGTGTTTTATCCGTCCCGTAAATGTTAAACAGCAGGGCGGGCGCCTGCACCCTGCCCAGGTAATTGTCAGCCGTATTAATGAGGTTGCGGTTGGTCTGATAGAGATAAATAAAGATGGCCAGTTCGATTAAAAAAATAGCCAGGATAATGCGGCGGACCTTGTGCTTGTCAAATTTCCAGAAAATATCCCTCGCTGTTATCGATACAGATGACATGTACTCTCCTCCTGTCCGGTTATTTTAACCTGGCCAAAGCTTCCTTGGCCGGTTTATAGTTAGGGTCAAAACCGTTGGCCGCCTTATACTGGTAGATGGCTTCCTCTTTACGCCCGCTCTTCTCCAGAGCATAACCCAGTTGATATAACACTTCTACCGAACCGGAGTTGAATTTATACGCCTGCTGCAGGTACTTTAAGGCCTCATCATATTTACCAAGTTGGTTGTAACTTACCCCCAGGTTGAGGAACGCTGTCCCGCTCTTTGGTTCCAAAGTGATGGCCCGCTTCAGGGTCTCAGCCGCCAAATCAAATTTCTTTACCTGCATGTAAGCCAATCCGAGATTGTAATAAGCCGGGTAGTAGTTTGGATCGAGGTCCATGGCCCTTTTATACTGGGCCAGGGCCTGGTTGTGCTGTCCCTGCTGGAAGTATATCCAACCCAGGTTAACCCAGTTGGCCGGGCTTTTTGGGTCTGTTTTGGTCCTTTCCTGGGCGACGGTCAACTGCCTGGCAAGAGCGCTTTGAATTCCCGCATTGTTGTTCCAGAAAAACACCTTGCCGACCACTATCCCTCCAACTAAAAAGATGAGTGTGGAGGCAATTATCAACGCCCATGCCAGATACGGATTAACATACTGGGTTTCGGGTCTGGCTCTCAGCACAACTGACATTTTTTAACTTCCCCCTTTAATTATTTTTACTGCTTAAACTAACATGACATCCGGCACAAACTTTTAAATTATGACATTTTTCACACGCCGCAGCCGGTTTAGTCCCTAAAGGAACAGGAATGGGGTGCAGCTCGCGGTTAAATCCCTGGTGTTTCCCCTGGTGGCATTTCATGCAAAAAGTCTTGGCTCCTTTGAAGGAGTTTAACGGCCTGGTCCGGCTGTGACATACCATGCAGCCGTCCCTGTTGGTACTGGCCCGCAGACCATGCTGCGCCGACCAGTTTCCCGTGTGACTCAAAGGCTTCTTTTGATGGCACTGCCAACAAAGAGTGTTAGTTTGTATATACTCAATAACAGGATCCCTGATATTGGTAACCTCGAAAACGACCGTGACGGAATGGCACCGGTCACAACTCCTGATATCTTTTCTTGCCTGTTTTCCGTGCCGGACCGTCCATTCACCGGTTTTATGGTCCGCAGGCTTGACAATCTGCCGGTGACAGGCTTCACAACCCGTGGTTACCTTTTTGTTGCGGTGGCACTCGATACAGGCATCCATGGCGATGCCGGTATAGTTTGCAGCCATCTGTTCCCTGCCGTAGTCTTTGGTCCAGCGGTTAAAGCTGCCGTCTATAGTCATCTGCCTGACGGCAATGTTGCCGTGGGCGGCACCGCTATGACACTCGCTGCAGCTTATTTTTCTTCGTACGTGCTTATTATGGGGTATAATTAAATCTCCCGAAGGAGAAACATGCCTCTTCCCCGCATGGCAGCGTGTGCACTTTGCATCCGGAAGAGGCTTATCCAGGGTAATCGGCAAAAGGTAGCTTTTCTGGTAATGGGTATTGAGTTCCGGTATGAATGAAACACTGCCATGACATTCTACACACTCCACTTTGCTGTGGGACGAGGCCTGCCATGTCACAATCTCAGGCCTCATTTCGTGACACAGGCCGCAAAAACCGCTGTTGTTCACATAGTCTTTGCCGGCCTTCAGGCTAAGCGCGAACAATATAAACAGACCAAAAACTCCAACTGCGACTTTTATTCTGGTGGATCTGGGTTTTTCTGCCACCGTAATCCCTCCCCTCAGGTTCGGGTGCGGTTAAGCAATACTTTGCCTAGTTTTGTTTTTCACAAACAATATAGCATTTTTAAAAATATTAAACATGTGCCGTAAGACTCTGATTTCCTAAGTTTAAGTCCCGACTTTCCGGGACTTTTTCCAAAGTCTTAAGCACATGTCCAAAAGAACTTTTTCTAAAATCCGCAATTTGCTCAAATGAAAAAGGCCGCGTTTCCACGCGGCCTTTTTAAACCCGTAACTAACGATACCATATTTCTAACCTGTAACCGGTCGCAACAACTTCCTCTCTGCCGGTATTGTCCTCTGTATTGTATGCCATAACAATTAATGACCTGTCCGCCTTTTTGAATTCCGCCGCCAAAGTATTTACACCGGCTGCCGGCGCCCCGGAAGTCAAAATCCATCCCAAAGCAGGAAGCTGCTGATTATAATAATTAAATATCTGGTCAAC
>JBMOPI010000101.1:0-8498 GCA_049324975.1 Bacillota bacterium | reverse complement strand
TTTTTGTCGATGAGGACCCCTTCCGTGTGCAGGAAATTGCCGATTATTGCCGGCTGGATTACGTCCAGCTCCATGGCCAGGAAAGCCCGGCTTATTGTAAGCTGCTGCAGGTTAAAACCATCAAAGCCATCCGGGTCCGGGACATGCAGAGCATTGAACAGATGCCGGATTATTCGGGGGTAGTCAGCGGGTTTTTGCTGGACACTTATGAACCGGGGAAACCGGGCGGCACCGGCACTACTTTTAACTGGGACATTGCCTTGGCCGCCGGTAAAATTGCTCCTGTTATCCTGGCCGGAGGACTTAATCCACAGAACGTCGGGGCCGCCATCAGCCAGGCCCGGCCGTACGCAGTAGATGTCAGCAGCGGCGTGGAAACCAATGGGCAAAAAGACCTGGTCAAAATAAAACAGTTTATTGAAGAAGTAAGGAGGAGCAGCTGTGACACTACCGGATAAGAATGGTCATTTCGGGGTTTTTGGCGGGCGTTACGTGCCCGAAACCCTGATGCCGGCCCTTTATGAACTTGAAGCAGCTTATGATGAAGCAAAAAATGACCCGGAATTTCAGCAGGAACTGGACTATTACTTAAAACAATACGTCGGCCGCCCCTCAAAGTTATATTTCGCGGAAAGGTTAACTGAGCACTGCGGGGGCGCCAAGATATACTTAAAAAGGGAAGACTTAAACCACACCGGGGCGCATAAAATCAACAACACCATCGGTCAGGTGCTGCTGGCCCGGCGGATGGGCAAGAAACGGGTCATCGCCGAGACCGGGGCTGGCCAGCACGGAGTAGCCACCGCTACCGCGGCGGCGATGTTTGGCCTGGAATGTGTGGTCTTTATGGGCGAGGAGGATATCAAACGCCAGGAACTTAACGTTTTCCGGATGAAGATCCTCGGCGCCCGGGTAGAACCTGTCAAGTCAGGCAGCCGGACACTGAAGGACGCCATGAATGAAGCTATCCGGGATTGGGTGACTAATGTCCGCACCACCTTTTATGTACTTGGTTCAGTGGGCGGGCCGCATCCTTACCCGATGATGGTCCGGGATTTCCAGAAGGTTATAGGTGAAGAGACCAGGGAACAGATTGTGGCAGCGGAAGGCCGCCTGCCGGATTACATCCTGGCCTGCGTAGGCGGCGGCAGCAATGCCATGGGTATTTTCTACCCTTTCCTGGAAGAACGGGAGGTCAAACTGATTGGGATAGAAGCTGCCGGTCACGGGACAGATACGCCCTACCATGCCGCTACACTGACTGCCGGCACCAAAGGTGTCTTGCACGGCGCATACAGTTACCTGCTGCAGACGCCCGACGGCCAAATCCAGGAGGCCCACTCCATTTCCGCCGGGCTTGATTATCCCGGCGTAGGGCCGGAACACAGCCACCTGAAGGAATCCGGCCGGGTCAGGTACACGTCGGTTACCGACAAAGAAGCGCTTACCGGTTTTCAGGTGCTGTGCCGGACGGAAGGGATTATCCCGGCCCTGGAAAGTTCCCATGCCATTGCTGAAGCTTTGAAACTGGCGCCTACTCTTAGTAAAGATGAGATTATAATCATCAACCTGTCAGGGCGCGGGGACAAGGATGTTCAGACCATAGCCGCGGTTTTGGAGGTTAAATAGATGACTGACGGTAAAAAGGTTTTTGCAGAAAACAGAATAAGCCGTAAATTTACGGACCTAAAGCAGAAAGGTGAGAAGGGCCTGATTACCTTTGTCACCGCCGGTGACCCTGACCTTGAAACGACGGCCAGGTTGGTGCTGGGCCTGGAACAGGCCGGAGCGGACATTATTGAACTGGGGATACCGTATTCGGACCCGCTGGCTGACGGGCCGGTGATCCAGCAGGCTTCTTTAAGGGCACTGAATAACGGTACAACTCTACGCAAAGTAGTAGATTTGGTCAAAGAGCTGAGGACTAAAACCCAGGTGCCGCTTATCCTGATGACGTATTACAACCCTGTGCTGCAGTATGGTTTGGCGGGTTTTGTTAATGACGCCGCCGGCGCCGGGGTAGACGGCCTGATTGTGCCGGACCTGCCCATGGAGGAGGCTGGCGAACTGGCCGGCCTGATGGAACAGGAGAAACTCTGTCTTATTCCCCTGATCGCACCTACCAGCGGCAGGGAAAGAATAGGCAGGATTGTCGCTGGCGCTGCCGGGTTCGTTTACTGTGTCTCCCTGACCGGGGTTACTGGCATCCGGGAAACCGTTCCCGAGCAACTGCAGGAATTTATGGCTACAGCCAGAGCATCTACGGACCTGCCGCTGGCCGTAGGTTTTGGTATTTCCAACCCCAACCAGGCTGCTGCTGTGGCTGGGAGCTGCGACGCCGTCATAGTTGGTAGCGCTTTGGTGAAAACTATTAATGACCATGCCGGATCAATAGATATGTTGGAGACAATAAGCGGATATGTAAGGACTATGAAGGAGGCTGTCAAAGGGTCCGGTTGCACAGGGAGGGCTAACAGTGTCACATTATAAGCTGGTAAAAAGAACAAAAGCCGATGGCAACACGGTTGTCCGGGTGGGTAGCGCCGTTATCGGCGGCAGTGACCTGGTGATGATGGCCGGCCCCTGTGCTATCGAAGACCGGGAACAGTACCTGGCCACAGCTTTGGAGCTTAAGGATATGGGGGTACAGGTGTTAAGGGGCGGGGCATTTAAACCCAGGACCTCTCCCTATGCTTTTCAGGGCCTGGCTGAGGACGGCCTGGATATACTGCAGGAAGTCAGGCGATATACGGATCTCGCTGTAGTCACCGAGGTCATGGATACCCGGGACGTGGAGAAGGTCGCGGAGGCCAGTGACATCCTGCAGATCGGCAGCCGTAATATGCAGAATTTTATCCTGTTGAAAGAAGCAGGCCGGTCCGGCATGCCGGTGTTATTGAAACGGGGTCTTTCCGCCACCATCGAAGAGTGGCTGATGGCCGCCGAATACATTATGGCAGAGGGCAATAAACAGGTCATCCTCTGTGAAAGAGGGATCCGGACCTTTGAGACCCATACCAGGAACACCCTCGATATCAGTGCGATTCCGGCGGCAAAGCATCTGTCCCATCTGCCGGTAATTGTAGACCCCAGTCACGCCGCCGGCCGGTGGGGGATGGTGGCGCCTCTGGCCAAAGCGTCAGTGGCAGCGGGGGCCGACGGACTGCTTATTGAAGTCCACCCTAATCCGGCGGAGGCCTTATGTGACGGCAGCCAATCCCTGACACCCGGCAATTTCGCCCGACTGATGGCTGAACTGGTGCCGGTGGCAGCAGCGGTAGGCCGTTCCATGCCGGCTGAGCAGCCGGATAAAACCTTGTCAAACAGGTTGGAATGTGATAGGATATTTAATGTAGGATGGCAGGTTAACCAATAAGTCCCTAAAAAGTTATTGCAGGACGGTAGGAAGGGAGGACGCACATGGGTGAAGTATGCATGACTGGCACTCCTTTTTGGGGTGCTTTTTTCGTTCTTACATAGGCTGGTTATTAAAGGGTATAATGTTCATATCTGGATTATCTGCGGAAGAAGAGGAGGAAGATAAATGATTGTTGTTATGGAAAACGGCGCCGGCAGGGAAGCGGTGCAGAAAGTTATAGACAGGCTGGAGGGCCTTGGTTTCAGTATCCATTTGTCGGAAGGCGTGGAAAGGACCATTATCGGCGCTATCGGTGACAAGACAATTATAAAAGAAATAGGCCTTGAAGCAATGCCGGGCGTGGAGAAGGTAGTGCCTATCCTGCAGCCATTTAAGCTGGTCAGCCGGGAATTCAAAAAACATGATTCCGTGGTCAAGGTTGGACCGCTGGAATTCGGCCGGGAGCAGATTCATGTCATGGCCGGCCCCTGTGCTGTGGAGAGCCGGGAGCAGCTGCTGGAAACAGCCCGGCTGGTGAAAGCGGCGGGCGCCACCATTTTGCGGGGCGGCGCTTTTAAACCCCGGACGTCGCCTTATGCGTTTCAGGGTCTGGAGGAAGAGGGTTTAAAAATGCTGGCTGAGGCCAGGGAAGAGACCGGCCTGCTGTTCGTTACCGAAGTGGTCGACCCCCGCAGTGTTGAGTTAGTGGCCAAATATGCCGACATCCTGCAAATCGGTGCACGGAATATGCAGAACTTTTTCCTTTTAAAAGAGGTCTCTACAGTTGACAAACCTGTGGTGCTGAAAAGGGGACTTTCGGCGACAATTGAAGAATGGCTGATGTCTGCCGAATACCTGATGTCAGGGGGCAATTACAATGTTATTCTGTGTGAACGGGGTATCCGTACTTTCGAGACTTATACCCGTAACACCCTTGATTTAAGTGCGGTGCCGGTGGCTAAATCTTTAACCCATTTGCCGGTAATAGTTGACCCCAGCCATGCTATCGGCAAGTGGCAGTATGTCCATCCCATGGCCCGGGCCGCGATTGCTGCCGGAGCAGACGGGCTTTTGATCGAGGTTCACCCGAACCCGGCTCAGGCCCTCTGTGACGGGCCGCAGTCATTGACACCGGAAAATTTCGGGAGCATGATGGCCGAACTGGGACGGATTGCGGAGATTATGGGGCGGAAAGTATAGGAGAGAAGAGGTATGGACAGGTTATTTAAAAAAATAACGATCGTTGGTGTTGGTCTCATCGGCGGGTCCCTGGGGATGGCCTTTATCGGCCGGCAGCTGGCAGGCGAAGTGGTAGGTGTGGACTTAGACCAGGAGTACCTGGATTTGGCGGTCAGTTCCGGCGCTGTGCACCGGGGAGCAGCTTCCCCGGCGGAAGGGGTAAAGGATGCCGATTTAGTGATTATTTCAACTCCGGTAGGGATAACAGCTGACATCTTCAGAGAAATTGCCCCCCACCTGAAACCGGGCGCCCTGGTAACCGACGTTGGCAGCACCAAAGCTAAAATCCTACAGGCGGCCAGGGAATTATTGCCTGGCGGAACAGAATTTATCGGCGGGCATCCCATGGCCGGGTCTGAACAGGCCGGGGTGGCAGGAGCCGACCGCTACCTCTTTGAAAATGCCGTCTATATCCTCACCCCGACTAAAGAAAATAACCCTCAGAATGTTATCAGATTAACCCGTTTGTTCGAAGCCGTTGGCGCCCGGGTAGTGGAAATAGACGCCGAAGAACATGATCTGGCTGTGGCCGGGGTCAGCCACCTGCCCCACCTGCTGGCAGCTGCCCTGGTTAATACGGCCGGTAAACTGCAAAATGAACACGAAAAAATACTTATGCTGGCTGCCGGCGGGTTTCGCGACGTTACCCGCATTGCCTCCGGGCACCCGGTTATGTGGCGGGATATCTGCCTGACCAATAAAGATAAAATCCTGCAGGTCATGGCGGTTTTCCGGGAAGTTTTGGATGAGCTTGAACATGATGTGGCCTGCTGCGCCGGGGACCGGTTAGAAGAGCATTTTGTAAAGGCAAGGCAGCTCAGGGCAGTTATGCCGGCCAAGATGAAAGGCTACCTGCCGGTGCTGCATGAACTGGTGGTGACAGTTCCTGATAAACCCGGTGTATTGGCCGGAATAACGTCAGCCCTGGCTGATGTCGGCATTAATATCAGCGACATTGAAATCCTCCGGGTCCGGGAAGGGGATGGGGGTACCATCAGGTTAGGGTTCGGTACCCAGAACGACCAGGAGAAGGCTTATATAGTCCTGCAAAGCCGGGGTATCAGCGTTAAAAAGAGATGACAGAAAGGAAGGGCCCTATGGATTTGATTGTAAATCCGGTAAAATCATTAAATGGCGAAATCACAGTGCCGGGTGATAAGTCCATTTCCCACCGGGCGGCCATGATCGGCGCCCTGGCCAGGGGACGCACGGAAATAAAGAATTTTTTGCCCGGGGCGGATTGCCTCAGTACTATAGGGTGTTTTCAGGCCATGGGGGTGGAATATACCGGCATCGGCACCGAAACGGTTAATGTTGAAGGAGTTGGCCTCAGGGGCCTGAAAGAACCCGCGGATGTCCTTGATGTAGGGAATTCCGGCACCACTATGCGCCTGATGCTGGGGGTGCTGGCCGGCCAGACGTTTTTTGCGGCAGTGACCGGTGACAGTTCCATCCGAAAACGGCCTATGCGCCGGGTAACCGAGCCGTTGATGGAGATGGGGGCAAGCATCTGGGGCCGGGATAACGAAAACCTGGCGCCTTTGGCTGTAAAGGGCGGTTTTGTCAAACCCATCAGATTTGTTTCTACGGTGGCCAGTGCCCAGGTGAAATCTGCCATTATGCTGGCTGGACTGTATGCCAGGGGCGTAACCAGTGTCTGGGAACCCGAAAAGTCGAGGGACCATACGGAACGGATGCTTAAGTACTTCGGCGCGGAAGTTGATGTTAACGGCCTGGCTGTTAAGGTTGTGGGCCAGCCGGACTTAAAAGCCCGGACGGTGACTGTGCCCGGGGATATATCTTCGGCTGCATTTTTTCTGGTGGCCGGAGCCATTGTACCGGGGGCTGAGGTGACAGTCAAAGGGGTCGGCGCAAACCCGACCCGGGACGGGATTATCGAAGTGTTACAGGCCATGGGAGCGGACCTCAGGGTAAATAACCGGCGTGAACAGACCGGTGAGCCGGTGGCTGACATAACAGTGCGGGGCAGTGATTTGAAAGGGACGACGGTAAAAGGGCATGTGATTCCCCGACTGATCGATGAGATACCCGTGCTGGCTGTGGCTGCCGCTGTTGCTGAAGGAATTACAGAAATACGTGACGCGGCGGAACTTAAAGTAAAGGAAACTAACCGGATAACCACAGTAATCCGTGAACTCAGTAAATTTGGTGTAGCTATGGAAGAACTGCCGGACGGGATGCGCATACACGGGAGCAGGCAGTTATATGGCGCGGAATGTGAGAGCCACGGCGACCACCGGATTGCCATGGCCATGGCCGTAGCCGGCCTTGTGGCCGATGGCCGGACAACCATTCACAACAGTGAATGTATTGATGTATCCTTCCCGGGATTTGAGGAGACGTTGAAGAGTATTTTAAAGTAATGAATATGTAGGGGTATGGTATTAAATCTGAATGACATTCACTGCGCTAGTATTACCACTTTAGCCAGCGCAGTATAAGAGAGTCTTAACGGCGTACTACGCCGTTAAGACTCTCTATAGCGTAGTGAGCATAGTCCTGCTTAATGAAGCGAGTGAAAAAAGAGTCTGGCTGGGTTCCCGAAACTGCTGCTGATAATACAGAACAGACATTTTTTCACGAGCGAAATGTTAGCAGAACTGCGAACGAAGCACCGTCATGAAGATTTAATACCATACCCCTGCTTAATTGATTTTTTTCCCTACTTCAAAGGATTTTTCACGGTTTTATCGAAATTCCCTTTAAAGAAATGAAAATCGTGGTAAAATAATTATTACACGCACAAGGAGTTGAATGACTTGCCGAAGACCATTGCCATTGACGGTCCGGCGGGCGCCGGAAAAAGCACCATCGCCAGGCTGCTGGCGAAAAAACTGGGCTACATATATATTGACACCGGCGCCATGTACCGTGCAATTACCCTGAAAGCGCTGGAAAACGGGATCGATTTTGACGATGAAGAAGCATTGACAGATCTGGCCGAAACATCCAGGATAAAACTGGCTTTTGATGATGATGGCTGTCAGCTTATTTACCTTAACGGCCGGGACGTGAGCGAAGATATCAGGACCCCAAGGGTTTCACAGCATGTGTCGCTGGCAGCCAAAGTGCCGGGTGTCAGACACGCCATGGTCCGCCTGCAGCGGGAACTCGCGGCGGAAGGCGGCGTTGTGATGGACGGGCGGGATATCGGTTCATATGTCCTGCCCAATGCCGATGTTAAAATGTTTTTGACTGCTTCTATCGAAGAAAGAGCCAGACGGCGTAAACTTGACCTGGAAGCCAAAGGGTATGAAGTAGATATAAAACAACTGGTCGGTGAAATTACGGCCCGGGATAAAATTGATTCCAGCCGGGAAATGGCGCCCCTTATCCAGGCTCCTGATGCAGTTTTAGTCGATTCTTCCAATATGACAATTGATGAAGTTGTGGCATTAATGATAGATATTATAAATGAAAAGTGATAATCAGGGTAATTGGAGGAATTAATAAATTTTTCTCGAAAATAATGCTATGGTACAAAGTTTGAGGTGGTGAAATGAAGGTTATCCTGGCACCCAAAGCAGGTTTTTGCTTCGGGGTAAAAAGGGCGTTAGATGCTACTTTGGTTAGGACCGGGGACGGGTCCGCCCCTGTATATACTCTGGGACCGCTCATCCATAATCCCCAGGTTGTACAGGAATTGGCGGATAAAGGTGCTACAGCGGTACAGAATTTAAATGAAATCGACGGCGGCACGGTAATTATCAGATCTCATGGTGTAGGACCGGAGACCCTTAGGGAAGCAGCCGGGAAAAGGATGGACATAGTTGATGCCACCTGCCCCTTCGTAAAAAAAGCCCAGCAGCTGGCCCGGGAACTTTATGAGCAAGGATATCAGGTAGTAGTGGTGGGGGATAAAGAGCATCCGGAAGTTACA
>JBMOPI010000100.1:0-8506 GCA_049324975.1 Bacillota bacterium | reverse complement strand
ATTCACCTTGATTTCAGACCCAAAATAGGGGACAGAGAAGTGGAACACCTGAAGGATACCTTAAGCCGCATGGGGCCGTATGACGAAGTGGTGGTTACCATGGATACCCTGGACACCCACCAGAGTGACAGGATAGCCGAGCAGCTGACAGCCTATGGGTTCGATTACCAGCCCAAAGGGGCCGACGGGGAAACTTTTCAGTTATATGCCCGCCGCCGGCCGAATTAGTTAACTACTATTTAGCTATTGTTAAAGGACAATGTTTGAAATAAGCTGTTTTTTCAATGAGGAGTACGAAACAGCGTTTTCAAACATTGTCCTTAAACATTGCCATAGACAGGGAAACTATCTTTATAGTAGAATCAAATATAAAACAGGGAAAATGGGGCGGATAATTTGCCAAAAAACAAAAAAACGCCTGATAAAGACGGTAAGCCTGAATGCGCCAACTGTTTCGCCTGTGTTAAGGATACCGAGATGTGTCCCTTGAATGAAAATTACGATCCGGATGCTTACCTGAAAATAAGCGAAAAATTGCGGCAGAGAAAAAACAGGAAATAAACGATTTTACTTGGCGGAGGGCTTTCTATGGAACTGAAAAAACTTACGGCCGCGCTCGAAAAGGCTTTCCCCTATGATGCGGGAAAAACTCCGGAACCCCTGTGCTTTATCTTCCCGGCTGTTAATCAGGAAGCGGCAATCCCGGTAAAAAAGTATTACCTTTCTTCGTTTTTGACTAGTTGCAACGGGCTGATGATGCAGGGGGAAGACCGGGTGCAAAAGGTTTACTGCGCTGTCTTCCCTGACGATGACGTGCTGCGGTTAATTTTAAAGGATCCGGAGCCCGGGATTTTCGTTTTTTTCCATCACTGCTGCGCCTATGATCCTGTTGCGGGTTTCCGGGCCATACCGGCGCCGCTGCTGGAAGCGCTGGCTGCCCGGCGTATATCCCTCTACAGCCTGCATATGCCTTTTGACTTTAATTCTCCATGGTCCACTTCTGTGAAGCTCGCCGAAGCACTGGGCATAGAAATCGAAGGGGAATTCGCCCGGATTGCGGACCGGGCCACAGGGGTATACGGACGGCCGCCCGTGAGGACGGTCAGCGCCTTTGCCTCACTGGTAAGAAAGGTGACCGGGTCTCCGGATGTGGTGATGATCTTAAACGGGGCTGATACTGTCCGACGGGTGGGTGTCATCGCCGGTGGCGGGGGTTATGCCAATTTAGTTAACGATGCCGCTGAAAACCACTGTGACCTGTATTTCACCGGGGTGGTGGCAGAACAGGTGGAACTGGAACCGGTTCAGGAAGCCAACCGTTTTTTCCGGGAGAAGGCTGCCAGGCTGGGCATAAACCTGGTGGGCGGCGGGCATTACCACACGGAGATGGTTGCTGTAAAAGGCATGACCGCTTTTTTCCGGGACCTGGGGCTGCCGGCAGAGTTTATCCCCGGGGGCAAACACCAAAAATAAAATAACCCTGCCTGTCCCGGCAGGGTTATATGTGTTTTACGGTATCTGTTTTAAAACCGTACCCGTCTCGTTCACGAAGGTTACCCGGCCCGGCTCGTTCCCGTCAAGAGGAAGTTTGACCAGCGCGTAACGGTAAGACAATACCGGCATGGTGATTGTACCGGGTTTTGGGTCGGTTTTAACCACTGTCACTACCAGGTCCCTGGTCCTGTCCTTGTCAACCCCGGTAATTTTGGTGATTTCAACGGAGTAGGAGAAGTTAGGTTTTTCGCCGCGGGTCACCAGTAAATACAGATAACCGTCCTGCTTGAGGATCAGGTAATTTTCCGCAATTTTGTTTTCGGCCACGAAATTTTGTACTACAACTGATTCGGCTTCCAATTTCAGAATTTCAAAAGGTATTGCTTTTTCCTCGGGTTTTGGAGCCGATGTTGCCAGGACCAGCACCCCCTCATCCTGGGAGTTTTTAATTACCTTAACACTGTCACCGGCAAGCAGATCCTGCCATCCGGCCGTTTTATCGTCTTTAAAAAGCAGGTATTGGTCAGCCATTTTAACTGACAACGGAATGTCATCTTTGGTCAGGGAGATTTCCGGCTTGTTGTCGGCCAAAGCATAAACAAAGGCGCCCACAACTTCCCGTTCGTGCTCCGGCAGCAATGCGTCCGCCCGGCTGAACATTACCGCTATCTGGGCCCGGGTAACAGGGTTCAACGGCAGGAACGCGCCTTCCACATTACCTGACATCAGCCCTTTTTCCACGGCCACGGATACGTAGCCGGCAAAATCCGGTTTAATCTCGCCGGCATCGATAAATTTCAGGCCGGCGGCATCCTTTTTCTCCGCTTCCTCACTGAGTCCCAGGGCCCGGGTCAGCAGTCTGGCCGCGTCCTGGCGGGCCAGGGGTTTCTGGGAGCCGATAGTCTCAAGTTCATTGTATTGAATCAGTCTCTCGTTGAGCGCCGTAAGCACATAGCCGTTAGCCCAGCGGGGGATATTAAAGGTTTCCTGCAGATACGGCAGGTCATCGGCCAGTTCTTCGTTTGGTTCCAGCCCCATGACCCGGACCAGCATTACCACCGCCTGTATCTTGGTGATCGGGTTGTTTGGTTTAAAGGTGTTGTCCGGGTGACCCTTCATGATATCTTTAAGGTACATTTCAGATATCGCCGCTTCGGCCCAGTGGCCGGCAATGTCAGTAAAGGGGACCGGTTTTGTTGTTACAGTGTTAAGAGCGGCGTCTTTCCGGGGAACAGGCACAAATCCGGTGTTCAACAACAGGCCGATCATTATTATTAACAGGAACGATATATATTTACGCAGTTTTGACATTTTGAGAACCCCTTTCAGACATTTCCAGATATTATATAACATCGATGGGGAAGCCTGCTTTATGGGGGTTCCGGAATAAAAAAGGAAATCTTTTCACAGACTACTCACCTAAGGAGGTTGTAACATATGATGCTGGACAGGAACCTGAAGATTCTCCTGGTTTCTTCGGAGGTAGTACCTTTTGCCAAGACCGGTGGGCTGGCCGACGTTGCCGGTTCGCTGCTCAAAGCCTTAAGCGCCATGGGCAATGATATCCGGGTGGTGATGCCCAGGTACCGCACGATTAAAGATGTTAGAACGGCGCTGGACTTCCCTGTGGAAGCCGGGGGGCGCAGGGAAACCTGCGTGCTGCGGGAATCCCATATTGAAGCCGGGACTGACGCCGGCTACAAAAACATCCCGGTATATTTTATCGACAACTACCACTATTTTGACCGGGAGGGCATGTACATGCATTACGACGAGGCGGAGCGATTTGCCTTTTTTTCCAAAGCGGTGCTGGAGATGCTGCCCCGGATTGGTTTTCAGCCTGATGTCATTCACTGCAATGACTGGCAGTCCGGACCCATCCCGCTGCTATTAAAACAGATTTACCGCTATGAGCCTTTTTACAGCCGGACGGCAACGCTGTTTACGGTACATAACCTGCTGTACCAGGGGAATTACCCAAAAGACGTGCTCCGGTTCATGGGCCTTGGTGATGAGTATTTCCACCCGGACAAGGTGGAATTTTACGGTCAGGTCAGTTTTATGAAAGCGGGGCTCGTGTACGCCGACATCATAAATACGGTTAGCAAACGCTATGCCCAGGAAATCCGGACCCCTGAGTACGGGGAAGGCTTGGAAGGCCTGCTGTGTAAGCGGTCCCAGGACCTGCACGGCATTGTTAACGGGATAAACTACCATGAGTTTAATCCCAAAACCGACCCCCGGATTTTCCGGCATTATGACGCCAATTCCATTGACGACAAGAAGGAAAACAAATATGACCTGCAGAAGGAAATGGACCTGCCGGTGGAGGATGTGCCAGTCATCGGCCTGGTGTCAAGGCTGGTTAACCAAAAAGGCCTGGACCTGATTGCTGAAGTGATCGATGAGATGATGGCTGAGAATATCCAGTTTGTAGTATTGGGTGAAGGGGACAAGCATTACGAAGAGTTGTTTGCCGGTATCCGGCGGAAATACCCGCATAAAATGGGCGCCTACCTTGGTTTTAACGGCATTTTGGCCCAGCGGATATATGCCGGAGCCGATATGTTCCTGATGCCGTCTAAGTTCGAGCCCTGCGGCCTGGGTCAGTTAATCAGCCTGCGTTACGGAACCATCCCCATTGTCCGGGCCACCGGCGGGCTAGCTGATACTATTGTGGATTTTAACCCTAATACCGGTGTAGGTAACGGTTTTTCCTTTGAGCCTTATTCTTCTGACGCCATGATGGACACTATCCGCCGGGCCCTGCATGTTTACCGGCAGCAACCGGACTTGTGGCAAAAGCTGATCCGGACGGCGCTGGAACAGGATTTTTCCTGGAACCGGTCGGCCGCCGAATACATGGAACTGTATGACATCGCCATCAGTAAACATACAAAAGTTTACCAAACAGTGTGATTGATTGCTGCAAACCCGCCGTAAAGGCGGGTTTGCCACTTTCCTGAATAACCTCTTACCACCGTACAAATAATAAACGGAAAGCCGTCTCAATTTTGGGAGGATATAGCATGGGGTTATGGGGTTTTGTCAAAGAATGGTTAACTGTAGATGACAGTATAATGGATGACACCTTTTCCCTGGGTGACCGGGAGAACCACGCCGGCGGCCAGGCCCCTGCCCCCGGACAGGACGAAGGGAAGGAATCAGGCCGGGACAAAGGGGAAAAACGGGGGCAGGATAAAGGGGGAAACCCGGGGCAGGGCGGGCAAAAGCAGCCCCGGGCCGGCCGTCAGCAGAAGGTCGTGCTGAAACAGCCGGAACGGGCTTCAAAAAAGCGGGAACAGCAGTTTAAGGCCAAAATTGAAAAAAACGACGCCGATAAATGGAGGGTTTCACCAAATATAGAAGATAACTTCATTATGCTTGAGACGGTGTTTCACCTGCCGGAGAATGCCGACGTCGTCGTCCGGGAACTTCAGGTTGCCTTAAAACCGCCGGTAAAAGCGCTGGTGGCGTTCCTGGAGGGTGGAGCCAGTTCCAAGATGATTGACGAGTTTGTGCTCCAGCCGTTGATGCTTTTATCTAATCTGGACATGGGCGGCATGCCTAATCAGGTGCCGGAGATAGTGAAACAGCGGCTCCTGCCCGGCAACCAGGTGGAAGAAAAGCATGACATGAAAGATGCCATCGAGGGTATCCTGGCCGGCACCACAGCTGTTTTTGTTGACGGTTACCCCTCTGTTTTTCTGGTGGAGACCAAAGCCTGGCCCCATCGGGGGGTCGAACGGCCGGTCACGGAAAACGTGGTGCGGGGACCGCAGGATGCCTTTGTCGAAGATGTGCGGACAAACACCGCCCTGGTGCGCAAGCGGCTCAAAAATGACGCCCTGGTTACGGAAATGCTGAAAGTAGGCCGGTTGAACAAATCCGACTGCGCTCTCATGTATATCGACGGGATCATTAACCCCAAGCTGGTTAAAGAGGTAAAAAGACGGATTGAGGCCATCAAAACTGATTATGTGGCAGACAGCGGCATGCTGCAGCAGATCATTGAAGACAACGCCTATGCCCTTATTTCCGGTATCCTTTCCACCGAGCGGCCGGACCGGGTGGCGGCATACCTGGCTGAGGGGCACATGGCCATTATTATAGACGGTAACCCCTTTGCCCTGGTGGTGCCGGTGGTGTTCTGGGGCTTGCTGCATTCCCCGGAAGATTACTACCTTTATTGGCCTTTTGGTATCATGCTGCGCTGGATCAGGCTGCTGGCCTTTGTCGTGGCTCTTTTGACCCCGGCCTTTTACATTGCCATGACCAATTTTCACCCGGAGATGATCCCCACCGACCTGCTTTATGCCATTGCCGCCAGCCGGGAAAGGGTGCCTTTCCCGGTAATCGCTGAGGTGGTTCTGATGGAGATATCCTTTGAATTAATCAGGGAAGCGGGAGTTCGCATCCCTACTGTCATCGGACCTACCATCGGCATCGTCGGAGCGCTGATCCTGGGGCAGGCGGCGGTGGCTGCTTCCGTAGTCAGCCCTATTTTGGTCATAATTGTGGCTATCACAGGGCTGGGTTCCTTTGCCATCCCTAACTACAGCCTGTCTTTCAGCCTGAGGATCCTGCGCTTCGGGTTCATCCTGCTGGCTGCCGGGTTTGGGTTTTACGGCATTACCGTGGGCCTTTTTGTCATGGTAATGCAGTTGTGCGGGCAAAAGTCCTTCGGTGTGCCCTTCATGTCGCCGGTGGCGCCCTTCCGGCCCACCAGCGGCGATGTGGTGACCAGGTACCCGTATTACATGATGAATGAAAAGCCCGGATATCTCCGGCTGAAGGAGCAAAAACGCCAGGAACCGGTAATCAGAACCTGGGCGCCGGGGAATGACCCGAATGAACCGGACCGGCAGCAGCGGGGTCAGGGGAACGGCCAGGGAGGTGGGGGAAGCAATGACGGAAATTAAGGATGGCCATATTGGCTGGCGGGAAACCGCCGCTCTGATTATCACCTTTACATCCATCAAAGTCCTGCTGGCTTTTCCGCGGATGCAGGCGAAACTTGGTCTCAGCGCCGGCTGGATGATCCCGGTGATCGCCACCGCCCTGGGATTGCTGGGCTTCGGATTGATTGCCGTCCTGATGAAACGCTTCCCGGGAAAAAGCATTGTTGAAGTGAGTGAAACGGTAGCCGGAAAATACCTGGGGACCGTTATTTCCTTAAGTTTCTTTGCTTTTTTCTTTTACCTGACGGTGATGGTTTTGCGCCAGTTTGCAGAAACCGTGATCACCACCACCCTTCCTCAGACCCCCATCAGTGTGATTACGGCAATTTTTTTAGCGGCTGTGGTATATGCCGCATACATGGGCATCGAAACCATTGCCCGGGGCAACTGGCTGCTGTTTCCTTTTATGCTGCTCGGGTATGTCACTATTTTGGCCGGTGTGCTGCCCTACTTTAATTCGGACAACTTTTTCCCGTTGTTGGGCACCGGCCCGGCCGAGATTTTAAAATTTGGCATGTTAAAAAGTTCTCTTCTGGGGGAAGTGCTGGTGCTGGCGGTGATTTTGCCGGCCCTCCGGGACCGGGAAAAGTTTACCCGGATAGGCCTGATGAGCATTATGATATCCGGTATAGCCATGACATTGGCGGTGGTTGTTTTAATCGGCACCTTTACCCCTCAGGGGGCTAAATACGAGGCTATTTTGCCGCTGTACCAACTCGCCCGGCTGATTTATTTCGGCCGTTTTGTCCAGCGGATTGAGGCGCTATTCATTTTTGTGTGGATATTTGCCGGTCTGGTTGAAATTTCTCTAAGCCTGTATGCCTCGGCTGTGATCCTGGCCCGGATACTGAAGCTGCCGGTATACCGGCCGCTGGTGTTCCCCCTTGCTTTGCTGGCCTACAGCTTGTCTTTTTTGCCGCCGGATTATGTTACAGCCACCAAACTGGAAACAGAAGTCCTGCGCAAGTATGGCTGGAGCATTACATTTTTGCTGCCCGGGCTCTTGCTCCTGCTGGCCAGGATCCGGGGGATAGGTGAAAACGGCCGGCAAAAGGGCGGACAGGAAAAAGGCGGAGGGAGGGCCGGCGGTGGACAGCAGGAACCACAGGAAACTTAAACAAAAAATAATCTCCTTCTTATTAACGGTAGTCCTTATTCTGACGCCGCTGGCAGCGGCCGGCTGCTGGGACAAAAGAGAGTTGGAAGACCAGGCCTTCGCCCAGGTTATCGGAGTCGACCACACCCCAAAAGGTGTGGTGCTGACCGTGATGTTTGCCATTCCCCGCAACCTGGCCGGGGCAGGCGGCGGTGGCGGTGGCGGAGGCAGCGGCGGCGATACTTTTATGGTTACATCGGTTGAATCCCCGAGTGTGTTTGCCGCTCTGAACCTGATCAACGGATACGTAGACCGGCGGGTCAACCTGATGCATACCAAAACCATTGTTGTCGGGGAAGAAGAGGCCCGGACAGGGGTAAGCGCCAGCCTGGGGGCCTTCATGCGCTACCGGGAAGTGCGGCGGACTGTCAATATTGTGGTTGCCCGGGGCCGGGCCGCGGACTTTATCAAAGCTTATGAATCGATAATGGAAGCCAACTCCGCCAAATGGTTCGAAGAGATGGGCCTGCTCTATACTTTTACCGGGTTGACCCCCCGGAGCCAGTACCACCAGTTCCTGTTAGGCATGGAAAGCCGAAGCTATAATCCGGTTGCCGTGTTAGCGGGGATCCGGGGCCAGGATTCGGAAAAGGACCCGGATGAGGAGCGGCGGGAGGTTTTGGGCAAAACCAGGACTGAGGCCAATTTCCTGGCGGGGGACATCCCCAGAAGGGGGGGGGTTCCAATAGAGTTTTTGGGCACCGCGGTTTTCCGGGGGGATAAAATGACGGGCACCTTTACCGGTGAAGAAACCCGCATGCTGTTAATGCTCACCGGGGAATTCCGGCGGGCCTTCATGGCTTTTGAGGACCCGCTGGCAAAAAATATGTTTATCTCCATCGATGTCCGCCAGGGCAGTTTACCTGTCGTAAAGGTTGATTTAAGCGGCGAACGA
>JBMOPI010000099.1:0-8624 GCA_049324975.1 Bacillota bacterium | reverse complement strand
CGATTTCGATTTGTCAAGAGAACAATCGTTCTAATTTTCGACAAAGCAATAAGTGGAGGAAAAAACAAAAAAGTCCAAGGCGCTAAGCCTTGAACATAAAGGAATCTCGAGTTTTCGAGAGGCTACTTTAATTACGGGGAGGAAAAAATTTTGCTGGAAAAACTGTTTAAACTGCGGGAACTGAAGACGAACGCCAGAACGGAAATTATCGCCGGGTTAACCACCTTTATGACTATGGCGTATATCCTTGCCGTGAACCCTATCATCCTGTCAGGAGCGGGGATGGATTATAACGCGGTTTTCCTGGCTACTGCTCTGGCGGCCGGTATTGTTACCATTGCCATGGGCCTCTTTGTGAATTTTCCCATCGCCCTAGCCCCGGGAATGGGTCTTAATGCCTATTTTGCCGCGGTGGTGGCCTCCGGGCAGATGACCTGGCAGGTTGCTTTAGGTGCGGTATTTATTTCCGGTATTATTTTTGTCATTTTAACTGTTACCAATGTCCGTCAGCTTCTGGTGGAAGCTGTCCCTAATTCCATGAAAAAGGCCATAACCGTGGGCATCGGTCTGTTTATTACTTTTATCGGGGTTAAACTTTCCGGCCTGGCGGTTATTTTTCTGGAACTGCTGCCCGGCCAATTTGGCGGCAATCTTGAGAATATCAGTAAGTCCGGCAAAGGGGTTATCAGCGCCACCGAGTGGGTGCCTAAACTGGGTGATATCAGCCACGGCCCAGCTTTATTGGCCGTCATCGGCTTGCTTATTTCCGGATTCCTGATGGCGAAAAAGATTAAGGGGTCTCTCCTGTGGGGTATTATTATCACAACTCTCATTGGGATTCCGATGGGAGTTACCAAAGTTGAAGGATTCAAGTTTGTTCTGCCCACCTTTGAAAACGTTGCCATAGGCGGGCTGGATATTATGGGCGCCCTTGGTGCGGGGATTGTTACTGTTATCTTAACCTTTACTTTTGTTGAACTTTTTGATACCTTTGGCACACTGATCGGTACTGCGGGTAAGGCGGGCCTGCTTGACGAGAAAGGCAACAACCCCAGAATAGGCCGTGCCATGCTGGTGGATGCCTTCGGTGTCAGTTTCGGCGCCTTGATGGGGACAAGTACGGTAACGGCATATATAGAGAGTGCGGCCGGTATTGGAGAAGGCGGGAAAACAGGGTTAACCGCAGTCACCACGGGCGCAATGTTCCTGCTGGCGATCCTGCTTGCCCCTTTCTTTGTCTTGATTCCCAGTGCAGCGACGGCGCCGGCATTGATTCTGGTCGGCCTGCTCATGGTTTCCGCCATTAAGGATATTGATTTCACTGACCTGACCGATGCCCTTCCGGCTTTTTTAACTATAGTATTTATGCCTTTTACATCAAACATTGCCAATGGTGTGGCGGCAGGTATTTTCACCCACGTCTTTCTTAAGGTAACCACCGGGAAAGCAAAGGAAGTCCACTGGCTGATGTATATCCTGTTTGTACTGGTTGTATTGAGGTATACCATGTTGGGTGGAGAATAACTTCTCTTGACATTGATAGGCCTTCTTGTTAAGATAAAAGAGTAAAAAAGTAAATCTCGTAGCTTTGGGAACGCCCCGAACACGAGGGAAAGTGTACCTAGGGTTCCACCGGTGAACACCGGGTTCGGTCCAAGTGGTACAGGTGTTTTCGAACACCACACCGACGGGATAAAAGCCCAGACGGGTAGGTTTCACTCGATTTAGTGAATGAAATCTGCCTGTCTGGGCTAAATTTATATTCGGAGGTATCAGTATGACCAAACCGCTTGTAGGCATATTAATGGGCAGTGACTCGGACCTGCCGGTGATGAAAGGCGCGGCAGACGTACTTAAACAGTTTGGCATTGAAAGTGAGGTTGTTATTTCCTCCGCGCACCGGGTGCCGGACAAGACGGCCCAATATGCCAAAACTGCTGAAGAACGGGGCCTGGAAGTGATTATTGCCGCCGCCGGGATGGCCGCGCACCTGCCGGGGGTCATTGCGGCTTTTACTACCCTGCCGGTGATTGGCGTACCCATTCAGTCCGGGGCTTTGGCCGGCACTGACGCTTTATATGCCATTGTCCAGATGCCGCCCGGCATCCCGGTGGCTACTATGGCTATAAACGGGGCTAAAAATGCCGGTATCTTCGCTGCTCAGATCCTTAGTGTAAAATACCCGGAAATCCGGGAAAGGCTCAAGATGTATAAGCAGCAGTTGGCCGACGAAGTCAATACCAAGGCGGACAAGCTTAACCGCTTGGGTATTGAGGGCTACCTGAGCGAAAAGTAGGGTTCTCTGTGAACTCTGTGTACTTAATGGTTTGTTATTAAAACTGCCGAAGGAGGAACCCTTAGTGATTGACAGATATACCCTGCCTGAAATGGGGCGGATTTGGGACCTGGAAAACAAGTTCCGGAAATGGCTGGACATCGAAATCGCCGCCGCCGAGGCTATGGCCGAGCTGGGGGAAATCCCCGCGGAAGCGGCTAAAAACATCAGGGAAAAGGCCGGTTTTGACGTTAAACGCATTGAGGAAATCGAAGCCGTAACTAACCATGACGTAATTGCCTTCCTGACTAATGTAGCTGAATATGTAGGTGAAGACTCCAAGTATGTCCACCTGGGCATGACCTCGTCCGATGTGGGCGACACCGCTTTGTGCCTATTAATGAAGGAAGCCGGCGGGCATCTGCTGGGGAAGCTGCAGATACTGCGGGAGAAACTGGCGGCCAAAGCGGAGGAATACAAATACACCCCGATGATTGGCCGGACCCACGGGATCCACGCCGAGCCCATGACCTTCGGCATGAAGATGCTGTTGTGGCTGGCGGAAACCGACAGGAACATTGAGCGGCTGCAAAGGGCCGTTGAAACCATCAGTGTCGGCAAGCTTTCCGGCGCCGTGGGCACTTATGCCAACATCAACCCGGAAGTTGAAACCAGGGTTTGTGCCAAACTGGGGCTTAAACCGGCGCTTATCGCCACCCAGGTAGTCCAGCGGGACCGGCATGCCGAATATATGTCCACTATTGCGGTTATCGGCGCCACGTTGGAGAAGATGGCCACGGAAATCAGGAACCTGCAGCGGACCGATATCCGGGAAGCCGAAGAGTATTTCGGCAAGGGACAGAAAGGTTCTTCCGCCATGCCCCACAAGCGGAATCCCATCACCAATGAACGGATCGCCGGCCTGGCCCGGGTGCTCCGGGGCAATGCTTTAGCGGCCATGGAAAACGTGGCCCTGTGGCACGAACGGGATATTTCCCACTCCTCTGTCGAACGGGTTATCGTTCCTGACAGTACTATTTTGCTGGATTACATGCTGCACCTGATAATCAAGGTAATCGACAACCTTCTGGTTTACCCTGACGCCATGATAGAGAACCTCAATAAGACCAGGGGACTGATATACTCCGGACGGCTTCTGCTGGCCCTGGTGGAAAAAGGCATCCTCCGGGAGCGGGCGTATGAATTGGTGCAGAGAAATGCCATGCAGGTATGGGCGACCAAACAGAACTTCCTGGACCTGCTTCTGGCTGATAGAGATGTGATGGACCTGATTTCTCCGGAGGAGTTGCGGGGGCTCTTTGACCATAACTGGTACCTGCGCCATGTGGATATGATTTTTGCCCGGTTCGGGCTGTAAATTAAAGAGGGAGGTCATGTTCATGGATATTCAGAAACTTGAACAGGTTCACGAGGGTAAAGCCAAGAAGGTTTTTAAAACCAACGATCCCGACTTATACTGGATGGAGTACAAGGATGATGCAACGGCTTTTGACGGCAAGAAAAAAGGCACTATCATGAATAAGGGTATTTTGAACAACAAGATTTCCACCCATTTTTTTAAGCTGCTGGAGGGCAAGGGCATACCCACGCATCTGGTTAAACAGGTAAATGACCGGGAGGAGATTGTCAAAGCGGTTAAAATCATCCTGGTGGAAGTCGTGGTCCGGAATATTGCCGCCGGGTCCCTTTCCAAAAGAATCGGCCTGCCGGAAGGCACCATGCTGCCCAAGACGGTGCTGGAATACTATTACAAAGACGATGCCCTCGGCGACCCCCTGATTAATGATTACCATATCCAGGTGCTTGACCTGGCTACCCCCGAACAGATGAAAGTTATTGCCGAAATGGCCCTCAAAGTAAATGAAATCCTCAGGGAATATCTCAAAGACAAGAACATCGACCTGATTGACTTCAAACTTGAATTTGGCGTGCATAAAGGACAGGTCATCCTGGCCGACGAAATATCACCTGATACCTGCCGCTTCTGGGATATTGAGACCAAGGAGAAGCTTGACAAGGACCGGTTCCGCAGGGACATGGGTAATGTCGAGGAGGCTTATCAGGAAGTGCTGAAGCGACTGACGGGAGAGACCATTTAGTTAGGGGCCGGTGACTAGTGGCTGGTGGCCGGTGGTTAGCCACTCCTCACTCCCCGCTTAAGAAGGGCGGAGGAAAACAGATGCTTAAAGAACAAATAAAAAACTGTATACGCACCTACAGTGACCTGACGCCTGATAAACCTGAAGAAGAGTGCGGCATCTTTGGAATTTACGGGCCTGGCCTGGATGTTTCCCGGCTGACCTATTACGGGTTATATGCCTTGCAGCACCGGGGCCAGGAGAGCGCCGGGATTGCCGTCACCGACGGCCACGGCATCCGGCTGCATAAGAATATGGGCCTGGTACCCGAAGTCTTTTCCGAGGGAATCCTGACCCGGTTAACGGGCCATATGGCCGTAGGCCATGTCCGTTATTCAACGACAGGGTCCAGCCTTGTTGTAAACGCCCAGCCCATCGTTTGTTACTACTCCAAGGGTATGCTGGGGCTGGCCCATAACGGCAACCTGACCAATGTCGCCGAACTCCGCGCTTCCTTGGCGACGGCCGGTTCTGTATTCCAGACCACCAATGACAGCGAAGTAATCGTGAACCTTATTGCCAAATACAGCCAGGGTAAGATTGAGGACGCCATTATTAAATGTATGGCCGACATTAAAGGGTCATATTCACTGGTGGTGATGACCGAGAACAAGCTTATCGGTGTCCGGGACCCATACGGTGTGCGCCCTTTGTGCATAGGCAAGATGGGTGACGCTTATATCCTTGCTTCCGAGTCGTGCGCCCTGGACACCATCGGCGCGGAACTGGTGCGGGACGTAGAACCCGGGGAAATCGTGGTGATCAACAGCGAAGGCCTCAGGTCTGTCAATAAGATGGCGGCCAAAAGGCAGGCTACCTGTATTTTCGAGTTTATTTACTTTGCCCGCCCGGACAGCGTCATTGACGGTTATTACGTCAACCGGGTGCGCCGGGAAATGGGCCGCCAGCTGGCCCGGGAGTATCCGGCGGACGTGGACCTGGTGATTTCCGTGCCGGACTCCGGCAACGCCGCCGCCCGCGGTTATGCGGAAGAAGCCGGGATACCTTTTGAAGACGGCTTGATGAAAAACCGTTATATCGGGCGCACCTTTATCCAGCCGACCCAGGAAATGCGGGCATTGGCTGTACGCCTGAAGCTCAACCCGATCAAAAATGTGCTTAAAGGTAAAAGGGTGTTAATGATCGACGATTCCATTGTCCGCGGCACTACCAGCGGCAAAATGGTCAATATGGTCAGGGAAAGTGGCGCCAAAGAGGTGCATATGTGCGTAAGCTCGCCGCCTATTCTTCACCCGTGTTATTACGGCATCGACACGTCATGCCGGAAGGAGCTGATTGCCGCCCAGATGCCGGTGGAAGAGATACGCAAGTTTATCGGCGCCGACGGGCTCCATTACCTGAGTCAGGAAGGGCTGTTAAAGGTGTTTGGCAAAGACATGTCCCAATGCAGTTTTTGTACGGCGTGCTTTGACGGCGATTATCCCATTGAAATACCCGAACCGGATGAACAGATTAAGTTCTTATTGGAATAAATAATTACCACAGATCTTTGTGTACTCTGTGTTTGACGTAAAGGTTAAGGAGGGTCAGTATTAAATGGCCGGAGATAACGATTTAGACGGTGAAAAGGGTTTAACTTACGCCGACGCCGGGGTTGACATCGACGCCGGCAACGAAGCGGTAAAACTGATGAAAGAGCACGTGAAAAGGACCTTCCGGCCCGAGGTGCTGACCGATATCGGCGGGTTCGGCGGCTTATTTGCCCTGAATACAGGTAAATATAAAAAACCCGTACTGGTTTCCGGAACCGACGGGGTGGGCACCAAGCTCATGGTTGCCTTTTTGATGGATAAGCATGATACCATCGGCATAGATGCCGTGGCTATGTGTGTTAACGACGTACTGGTGCAGGGCGCCGAGCCGTTGTTTTTCCTTGACTACCTGGCTGTGGGGAAACTGGTTCCGGCCAGGGTTGCCGATATTGTGAAAGGCATTGCCGAGGGGTGCCGCCAGGCCGGCTGTGCCCTGATTGGCGGAGAAACCGCGGAGATGCCCGGTTTTTACAGCGAGGATGAATATGACGTGGCCGGCTTTGTGGTCGGAGTGGTGGACCGGGATAAGATTATTGACGGCAGTAAAATAGAAGTAGGGGATAAAATCATCGGCCTCCCTTCGTCGGGCTTGCACAGCAACGGTTACTCACTGGCCCGGAAGGTCCTGCTGGAAGTCGGTAAGCTGGGCTTAAATGATTATGTCCAGGAATTTGGACGCACTCTCGGGGAGGAAATCCTCGAGCCGACGAGAATATATGTTAAACAAATCCTTCCGTTACTGGACAGGTTTACAATCAAAGGCATGGCCCATATCACCGGCGGCGGGCTTTCAGAAAACATCCCGCGTATCCTGCCGGAAGGCAAAAAGGTGGTTTTAAACCCCCTGGCCTGGCCGGAAAAGCCGGTTTTCCGGCTCATTCAGCAGCTGGGTAAGATTGACCCGGCGGAAATGAACCGCACCTTTAATATGGGTATCGGCATGGTGCTGGTGGTAAGCGCCGGGGAAGCCGGAGCAGTGCTGGCGGACTTGTCGGCCAGGGGGGAAGACGCTTATCTGATCGGCGAAGTGACAGCAGGGAAGGCGGAAGTGGAATTTAAGCCAGAGGAGGTGTAAATAGTGAGTCTTTTACGCCTGGGGGTTTTGGCTTCCGGAAGAGGTTCCAATTTACAGGCTATCATTGATAAATGCGAAGCCGGTCTGGTTACCGCTGAAGTTGCTGTTGTCATCTGTGATAAGGAAAATGCTTTTGCCCTGGAGAGGGCCGGGAATCACGGGATTCCCGCAATTTACATAAATCCCGGGAGCTTTGAAACCAAGGAAGAATATGAACGGGCCATTGTGCAGCGCCTTAAAGAAAACCGGGTGGAACTTGTAGTTCTGGCCGGTTATATGCGTATTGTGGGCAAAGTTCTCCTGGGGAGCTATCCCAATAGAATTATGAACATCCATCCGGCGCTCCTGCCTTCTTTTCCCGGCGCCCACGGACAGAAGGATGCAGTGGACTACGGGGTAAGGTTCTCGGGCTGCACCGTGCATTTTGTCGACGAAGGCATGGATACCGGGCCGATTATCCTGCAGGCCGTGGTGCCGGTGATCCAGGATGACACGGAAGACACCCTGGCGGCAAGGATACTGGAGCAGGAACATAAAGTTTATTCTGAGGCTATTCAGCTCTATGCCGAAGGCAGGCTGGAGGTCAGGGGACGGAAAGTGTTTATTAGTTAAATTCACCTGTCCAAGAATTGAGGAGGTTCGATGAATGAAAAAGCGCGCATTAATCAGTGTTTCCAACAAGGCAGGGGTAACGGAATTTGCCCGGGCCCTGCACGAACTGGGCTTTGAGATCGTCTCCACCGGCGGGACTTTTAAAACTATCAAGGAAGCCGGTGTCCCGGCCCGGTATGTTACGGAAATTACCGGTTTTCCGGAAATCCTGGACGGCCGGGTAAAAACCCTAAACCCCTATGTCCACGGCGGCATTCTGGCCCGGCGGACACCGGAGCACCTGGCCCAGCTGGCCGAGCACAACATCGGTGCCATTGACCTGGTAGCCGTCAACCTGTATCCTTTTAAAGAAACCATCAGCAAGCCAAATGTGACCCTGGCTGATGCCATCGAGAACATCGATATCGGTGGGCCTACGATGGTGCGGGCAGCGGCCAAGAACCACGAGAGCGTAATTATCATCGTCAATCCGGAGCGTTATGATGAAGTGCTGGCCGAACTCAAAGCCGGCGGATTAAACCCGGAAACCAGGCTTAGGCTGGCGGCCGAAGCCTTTACCCACACGGCGGAATATGATTCCTATATCAGTACATACTTAAACAAGCTGGTCAAGAAGGAACAGGAATTCCCGGAGGCCCTGGCCATGTCTTTTGTCAAGGCCCAGGACTGCCGGTATGGCGAGAACCCGCACCAGAAGGCGGCATTTTACCGCACCCCTGGCGCCACCGTGCCCGGTGTGGGAACCGCTGTCCAGCTGCAGGGCAAGGAACTCTCTTTCAACAATATCATGGACAGCAATGCCGCCTTTGAGTGTGTCCGTGAATTTACCGAGCCTACGGCGGTAATTATCAAGCATAATAACCCCTGCGGCGTGGCCGGCGCAGATAAGCTGGTTGAAGCATACAAGCAGGCTTTTGACGCCGACCCGGTTTCCGCCTTTGGCGGGATTG
>JBMOPI010000098.1:0-8628 GCA_049324975.1 Bacillota bacterium | reverse complement strand
ATAATGGATGTTACATATTCTGTTGTTGTGCCTGTCTATAACGCTGCCCCGGTGCTTGAAGAGCTGACCGGCAGGACGTGTGACGTGTTCGGGAAGATTGGCTGTAACTTTGAAATTATTTTTGTCGATGATTTCAGCAGTGATAATTCATGGCCGACCCTAAAACATCTGGCGCAAAAAGACCGGCGGGTAAAAGCGGTCAGGCTGACCGGCAATTTCGGCCAGCACAGCGCCACCCTTTGCGGGATGTTCTATGCCCGGGGCCGGTTCATCATTACCATGGATGACGACCTGCAGCACAGGCCGGAGGATATTCCGGTGTTAATTGAAAAGATGAGGTTGTCAGGGGCCGAGGTTGTAATCGCCATGTTAACTGAGAAAAAACATGCCTGGTACAGGACCAGGGCCAGCAATGTAATGAAAAAGCTGAACGAGATACTGATGAACAAGCCAAAGGGAATTTATCTGTCTTCCTTCCGGCTGCTCCGGCGGGACGTAGTTAAGGGGATGCTGCAGCAAAACTCTCCGTTTCCATACCTCCCGGTTTTGATATTCGGGGTTACGTCCGGCGTTGTAAATGTGGAAATCCCCCATCAGGAAAGAAAATCCGGCAGCAGCAATTATACACTTGTGAAAATGCTCAAACTGGCCGGCCGTCTCCTGTTTGCCAGGTGGCCTGTAATACAGGGGCTTTTGGGCGCTGCGAAACCGGCTTACGTTGTGGATAAGGCTATTAATATTTAATACGTCCGGCAAGAGGAGGGTAACGGTGGTTAATCGGGTATTGGTCCTCGGCGGGGGGCTGCTGCAGATTCCTTTAATGATAAAAGCCAGGGCAGAGGGATTTAAGGTTTACCTGGCGGACTATTTAAAAGACCCGCCGGGAAAAAAATACTGTGACGACTTCAGGCAGATAAGTACTTTTTCTGTGGATGACAATTACCGGTATGCCCTGGAAAAGGGAATAAACTACGTCATGACGGTTGGCACAGACCAGCCGGTCCTCACCGCTGCGGCCGTGTCCGAAAAACTAAACCTGCCCCATCCCATCACTGCCGAGCAGGGGAAAATGGTGACCCATAAACTCTTCATGAAGGAACAAATGCGGGTCAACGGGGTCCCCAGCCCGGAATTCCTGGTTTATACGGAATTTGCAGAGGTTGATTTAGCAGCCTTAAACTACCCGCTGGTGATGAAGCCTGCCGACAGCCAGGGGCAGCGGGGCATCTTTGTTCTGCACGGCAGGGAAAAACCCGGTGAGGTCAAAAGGTTGTTCGAAGCCTCAAAAGGGCACAGCCGGACGGGGACTGTAGTTATTGAAGAATATTACCCGGGAGAAGAAATCACCGTCAACACATGGGTAAAGGCGGGCCGGGCCTTTAACCTGCTTATCACCGACCGGCTGCATTTTGATGATGCCATTGCCCTGGGGATATGCAAACAGCAGCGTTATCCTTCCCAGTCTGCCCGGGGCCGCGAAGAGGAAATTGACTGCGTTGTCCGGAAGCTGGTGGACGCTTTCGGAATTCAGGACGGGCCACTGTATATCCAGGCTATTGCCGGCATCAAGGGCATTCAGATTGTTGAGTTTGGCTACCGGATAGGCGGCGGTTTTGAGTCGGAGACCATCCCCCGGATTACCGGAGTTGATATTTTGGATTTATATTTTAAGCTGGTTACGGGTGGGGAAAATTTGTTTCAGCCTGAGATGATTAAGGAGAAGGCCAGCATCGGGTCTATCTTTTTTATGCTGGCCAGGCCGGGAACGGTATCTGCAATAAAGGTGCCGGATGAATTTAAGGAATGCGGCAAACTGTTTGTCAGGCCGGGTGAGGAACTGGGAGAAATAGAAAATGCCACCTCGCGGGTGGGCTGTTTTTCTATTTATTGCAACGATGCGGAAGAGTATCACCGCAAGTTGACCGGATTTGACGCGGAAATGGCGCTATATGACCGGGACAGCAATGACCTGTTAATACATAACATATGGGAGTAAAACAGATGCCTGAAGTGTCAAAGCGGTTTAGGGCCGCGGATTATATGCTGATATTGCTGCCCCTTTCGCTCATGGTCATAGGCCAGATTATGACCAAGATAGGATCTGCGGCCGGTTCTTTTGTTAATACTTATATAATACTGGGTTACACTGCTCTCCTGGCCAGGGGTCTGGCCTGGGTTTTTGTGCTGAAAAGGCTGCCCATCTCCTTTGCCTATCCTGTGATGAGCATTTCTTTTGTATTGATTTTACTTGCTTCATATTATTTTTTTAATGAAACCTTCACTGTTTATAAAGTTGCGGGCAGCCTGCTCATTATCGCCGGGGTAATTTTTACGTCACTGGGTAAACTGGCGGAGGGCAGGGAGTGATGGGATATCTGTACATTTCACTGACGGTAATACTCACTACCGCCGGTCAGATTTTAACCAAAAAGGGGGTGGATACTTCCGACGGTAGCATCTTTGCTCTTTTTAACCGCTACATAGCATTAGCAGCGGTGATTATCATGATAACGCCGGTTTTTTATGTGCTGGCCCTCAAGAAGCTTGATTTATCGGTGGCTTTTGCATTTACCGGGTTAAATTATGTTTTTGTCAGCCTGGGTGGAAAAGTGTTTTTCAAGGAAAAGTTAAACCGGTTTCATTACCTGGGAATGGCGTGTATATTCCTGGGGTTGGGCATTTTTCAACTCTGATTATTCAAAGGAGGATTGACATGTTTCAAAAGAGATTCAAAAAAACGGCTGCCATTGTGCTGACCCTGTCTTTATTACTCTTAGCCGGATGTTCCGCCGGGCCGAAGGAAACAGCGGTCAAATCTGACAGCCCGGCCGGACCGAAAATCAGGATAGCCATCCAGTTTGGCCTGGGTTATGCCCCGGTCCAGATAGTCAAAGAGAAGAAGCTGATTGAAAAGTACCTGCCCGGCGCCGTGGTTGAATGGAAACAGATGGGCGGGGAGATGATCCGGGAAGCCATGATCTCCGGGGACCTGGACATCGGCTTTATGGGCCAGGGACCGTTCTTTATCGCCTGGGACAAGGGCGCCGACTGGAAGATAGCCACGGCCCTGGGGAGTTCCCCCCTGGCCCTGATGACGCACAAAAAGGACATAAATTCCATAAAGGATTTTAAACAGGGGGACAAAATAGCCACTCCTTACTCCGGCAGTATCCAGCATATACTGCTGGCCATGGCTGCGGAAAAGGAACTGGGGGACCCCAAGGCGCTCGACAACAACCTGATTTCCATGCAGCACCCTGATGCCGCGACTGCGTTGATCAGTGAACGGGCTATCAGCGCGCATTTTGCCGCCCCGCCCTACCTCTATGAAGAACTGGGTTCCCCCAACCTGAAAAAGGTCCTTGACGGTGAAGACGCCTTTGGGGGAGAATTCGGTTTCCTGGTCGGACCGGCCACCAAAACCTTCCATGACAAAAAACCTATGGCCTATGCCGCCTTTGTAATGGCTATGGACGAAGCCATCTACTTCATCAACACCAATCCCAAAGCAGCAGCTGAAATTTTGGCGCCCAGCTACAAGCTGCCGGCAGATAAAGTTGAAAAATACCTAACCTGGCCGGGGACTAATTATACATCAACCCCTTACGGCCTGATGGGCTTTGCCGGGTTCATGCAAAAAGCCGGTTATATCAGTAAAGTTCCCAGGAACTTTGATGAAATCTGCTGGGAAAACGTTTCCGCCGCCATAGGCAAAAAGGCCGGCGGGCAGTCGCCGGTGGAAAAGGCCCAGTACAGGGACGCAAAATGACAGACATTTTTAAAAAAAGAGCAGTATTTATCCTTTTATTAATTATCCTATGGGAAGCGGCGGCCAGGTCGGGATTCTTCCCGCCGCTCCTGTTCCCGCCGCTGGCCAGCATCTGGCAGGCTTTTGCAGAGGGGGTCCGGAGCGGGGAACTGGTCGGCAACGCGGTTTTTTCTCTTTACCTGATTATTGCCGGCCTGGCCATCGCTGCAATCTCGGCTGTTGTGCTGTCCACATTGGCTATGGTTTCCAAAACCTTTAACAATTTTGTCGAAACTGCCGTTGCCGTATTGGACCCGCTGCCCGGCATTGCCCTTTTGCCCCTGGCTATTTTATGGTTCGGCACCGGTGAGGAAGCAATAATTTTTATTATCGTGCACGGGACTTTATGGCCGATGGTCTTAAATGCCCTGAGCGGTTTTAAAACGGTACCCCCCATTTACAAAGAGGTAGGCCAGAACATCGGCCTGTCAGGCCCCAGGCTGGTTTTATCCATTATGGCGCCGGCCGCTTTCCCGTATTTGCTGACCGGTGTTAAAATTGGCTGGTCCAGGGCCTGGCGGTCCCTTATTGCGGCGGAGATGGTCTTTGGCACTGCCGGTGTGAGCGGCGGACTGGGCTGGTATATTTACAAGCAGCGGTACCTGATGGATATCTCCGGAGTGTTTGCCGCACTGATAGTCATCATAATTATCGGGATACTAATTGAAGATCTGCTGTTTGGCGTAATTGAAAGAAAAACCGTCAGACGGTGGGGAATGACAGCCTGAGGTGAGTAAAATAGCAACGGCATTACGCATGATTAACGTGAACAAAACTTATAACGGCCAGAGCCAGCCGGTTGCAGCCTTAAAGGATATCAACCTGGACCTGGAGGAGGGTGAGATGTTCTGTATCCTGGGTCCTTCCGGCTGCGGCAAAACCACGCTGCTGCGGTGTATAGCCGGCTTTGAGCAAGTTACGGAAGGGCAGATTCTGGTGGGGGATGAACCCGTAAGAAAACCTGGTCCGGACCGGACCATGGTTTTCCAGGGTTTTGACCAGCTGCTGCCCTGGAAAACGGTCCTGGAAAACGTGGAATTCCCGCTCAGAGTAAGCAAAACCGCTCCGAAAAAGGAAATCGGTGAAATTGCCCGGCAGTATATAGCGGTGGTCGGGTTAAGCGATTTTATGCATAATTACCCCCATGAACTGTCCGGCGGCATGAAACAGCGGGTGGCCATCGCCAGGGCCCTGGCCCTGAGGCCCAGGGTATTATTGATGGACGAGCCTTTTGCCAGCCTGGATGCCCAGACCAGGACAGCCTTACAGGCGGAGTTGATCAGCATCTGGGAAAAGTTCCGGATCACCGTCGTTTTTATCACCCACAACATTCAGGAAGCCATCATCCTGGGCAGCAGGATAGCTGTGATGAGCAAACAGCCGGGCACGATCAAAAAAATTGTCGGGAACCACCTGGGCAGACCACGGTTTGTCGGCTTCCCCGGTTTCGACGATATGTGGACCGAACTACACGGTCTGCTTGACTTTAACAGACTTAATCAAAATGGCTAGGGATTTGTTCCCTAGCCATTTTTCTGCTTTATCACCCCGGGTGATAGGGTTATAATCTAATGCTATGACCGGTATCTGCCGGTGAATGTTATAATTATTTCAATCCGGAAATTGTGCAGTTAGTATTCAAAGGGGATATCCATATGTACCTCTCCAAACTCGAATTACTGTGCGAAGTAGCCAGGGTCAAAAGCATTTCCAAAACCGCCAGGCTGCTGCATCTTAACCAGTCTGAAGTTGAGGACCAGGTCCGTTACTTGGAAGATTTTTACGGGGTCAGGCTGTTTGACCGTGGTAGGAGCGGGGTTGTGTTAACACATGCGGGCCGGGTGGTAGTCAGGTACGCCAAGGAAATCCTAAAACTGCACGACACTTTGGAAAAGGAAATCGAAACATTACCGGAAGCTGAAAACCAAAGTTTATCCATCGGCGCCAGCACCGTTGCCGGAAATTATATACTGCCTTGCTTTACCTGGTGTTTCAGGGAAAAATACCCCCGAATCAAAATGGAATCACAAATAAATAATGCGGCAACTGTTTTGTCCATATTAAGTAACGATATGGTTTCCCTGGCTTTGCTGGAAGAAGATCTGGTTTCGGGGATGGAAGACTTGGTCACCTACCCGGTGTCAAAAGACGAAATACTGATTATTGCGCCGCCGCGGGAACCCTGGCTTAGACGTAAATCAATTACCCTGGAGGAACTGAAAAAAACGCCCTTCATCACCCGGGAAAAGGGTTCCGGGTTAAGGGCGGTTTTTGAAAAGATTATTTATGCAAAGGGCCTGGTGCCGGGAGACCTGAATATAGTAGCTGAAATGGATAGTCTGGACGAAATCAAAGTCGCTGTCGCCGCCGGGCTGGGTCTGTCTGCCTGCTGCGGCAAAGCCGCGGGCAGGGAAATCCGCACCGGCCTTGTCCATCCGTTACTGATAGAGGATAAGTCCTTTGACACCAACTACCTTCTGGTCTATAAAGCCGCAAACAAACTGGACGGCGCCGCCAAAAAGTTTGTGCGGTTAGCGGCCGACCACCTTTTTTGTAATGGTAATCTGCCATAAGCCGTTCTCCACTTCGTCCAGGTCAAAATCATGTCCCTGATTGTCGCACCACTTAATAATGTTCCGGACACCTTGGCTTAAGTCGGTTTTTACCAGTAAAACATCACCGGCGCTCATTTTTTCAACCGCTTCCCGGGTTTTTACCAAAGGAAGAGGACAGAATTCCCCGACAAGGTTCAAATATTTTTCTGCCATTTTATATCCCCTTTCTTAATCTGATAATTAGATTTCAGGGCTTAAAAATCCTTTTTCCCTAAAACTTTTTATCAGCAACAGTGATAGGGTTATAATCTAATGCTATGACAAATTTCTACTTTTAAATGTTATAATTATAACAAAGTTTAAGACTAATCATGTAAGGGGGAAGTTAAATATGTCAAAACTGGACGAAAAGAATGAAAGCTTAAGTAGAAGGAAATTCTTAGTTACCGCCGGGACCTTGGCCACCGGGCTGCTTGCCACCGGGATAGCCGGCTGCACCGCCCCAACCAATACGGGGGCCACGGGTGAACCGGCCAAAGCAACCGCAACTAACGGCAAAGCGCCGGCTTTACCCTGGAAATATAACAAACTGGATGTAGACAAAGTAAGGGAGAGAGGCTACAAAAACTATTTTAAATACGGATGTATGTATTCAGCAGCCTCCGCTCTGCTGGAAACGCTGGTGGAATCTTCGGGCGCTCCCTGGGATACCATTCCGATGGACATGTTCCAGTATGGGGCCGGCGGCGCTTACGGCTGGGGGACATTATGCGGGGCGTTGAACGGGACAATGGCGGTTATTAATCTGGCTTCAGCCAAACACGCGGATATCGGCAACGAGTTAATCGGCTGGTATACCAAGTTCCCATTCCCTTCCGACAAGCACGAATCATATGCCAAAATTAAGAAACAGGTCACCACTGTGGCCAATTCACCCCTCTGCCATATTTCCATCAGCACCTGGGCCAATAAGGCCGGAGAGAAGATCAACGAAAAAGGGAAGAAAGACCGCTGTGCCAAGCTGTCCGGCGATACGGCGGCAAAGGCTGCGGAAATGTTAAACGAAGCCCTGGAAAAAGGGAAAATCGTACCGCTGTATAAAGTTCCTACCGAATATTCCCACTGCATGGCCTGTCACCAGGGCCCCAATAGCCAACTCGACAACCAGCAGGGCAAGATGAATTGTACATACTGTCATGATGACCATACCAAGAAGAAGCAATAAGTGATTTTCTTATAAGGGAGAGGATTGACACAAATGGAAAACGCCAAAAAACTCCGGCTGGTGATTATCGTCCTGGGCGTTCTGCTGGTGGGTTTCAGTGTCGGGGCAGTTGAATACACGTCACAGACGGGGTTCTGCAACAGCTGTCATGAAATGAACACCGCTTTTACAGGGTGGGACAACGGCATCCACCAGACCCAGCACTGTTACGGCTGCCATACGGATGAAGGATTGATAAACAAAGCAAAAACAAAGGCTAATGGCTTGCGGGAAGTGTTTATTCATTTTACTGAAGAAGTGGACATGGAGAAGGTCCAGAGTGATGTTCCACCGGAGCGCTGTGCGAAATGCCATGACATGACCGATAAAAAGGAACACGGTGAAAGAATAGTTAACTTCCATAAACAGCACCAGGAGCTAAATTTCAATTGTCTGACTTGTCATAAAGGGGTCGGTCATACCAAAGAAAGTTTTACCGGCTTTAAAAATGAAGCCTGTAAACAGTGCCATCTGCCGAAAACAAAAGTTAATTAAAGCTTAGCGAAAACTTGTCAAAAGGCTTTAAACCTTCAATATTAAGGTTTGAAGCCTTTTTAACACCATAGGAAAGTATATCGCGCCTGCGGTATAAAAAAGGCTAACTCGGCGCTTCGCGCCAGCGAAGCCTTTTTAAACATTGAATCGGCAATATAGTTGGACTATAATAAAATAAAATGCACTTAACATAAAAAGGAGTATTTTATTTATGAACCTCAGCCAGTTTGAATTGCTTTGCGAGGTGGCACGGGTCAAAAGTTTTTCCAAAGCGGCCAAGCTCCTGCACTTAAGCCAGCCTGCTGTAAGCGCCCAGATAAGTTCCATCGAGGATTTTTACGGAACCCAGTTATTTGAGCGCAGCAGCAGTGGGGTGACTTTAACTGAAGTTGGTAAAGTGGTCTATGATTACGCCAAAGAAATATTGAAAATGCATGAGGCTTTGGAGAAGGAAGTAGACGGCCTGCTGCGCACAGAAAATCAGAAACTGGTGATCGGGGCCAGTT
>JBMOPI010000097.1:0-8633 GCA_049324975.1 Bacillota bacterium | reverse complement strand
ATAGCCAGCATCGCCAGGTTGAGGTCCTGCCGGATGTATTTAATAAAAGCCAGGTAAGATAAGTCGACCACACCGGTAGCGATGAGCGCGCCGGCAAAACCCAGGATCATGCCTTCCATCAGGAAGGGCCAGCGGATAAACCAGTCCGTCGCCCCGATAACTTTCATGATCTGGATCTCCTTCCGGCGGGCAAAAACCGTCAGCCGGATGGTGGTGGCAATCAGGAATACGGCCGCCAGTCCCAGCAGGACCATGCCGATCAGGCCCACCGCGCGGACCCATTTGGTGATGGAAAGCAGGCGCTCCACCACACCTTTGCCGTAGGCGACTTCTTCCACTTCAGGCAGCTTGGCCAGGGCTTCCGCCACTTTATTTACGTCCTTGGCGCTGACGGTCCTGACACGGTACAGGTGGGGCAAGGGATTGTCCCCGCCGAGGGCGTCTACCATGTTCTGCTTGTCCCCCAACTGCTGCCTTAATTCCTGCAGGGCCTGGGCCTTATTTACAAAAGTGGCCTTTTCCACACCCGAAACAGCCTTTATTCTTGGTTCCAGGGCGCCGGCTTCGGCCAGGCCAATATCGCTTTTCAGATAAGCGGTAATCTCCACTTCGGATTCCAGCTGGCCGGCCAGGTAATTGGTGTTGACCACGACCAGCAGGGATATCCCCACGATAATCAGGGAAACGGCCACCGTGCTCATGGACGCCAGGCCGATCCAAAAATTGCGCCTGATTGAGGTGAAGGCTTCCCGGGTGAAGTAGCCGATGGTCTTAATCTTCATAGCCGTAAGCCCCCCGCTCTTCGTCCCGGACAATCTGGCCCCGCTCCATGGCGATGACCCTTTTTTTCAGGTCATCCACGATATCTTTGGCATGGGTGGCCATGATTACGGTAGTACCGCACTTATTGATATCCTGCAAAAGGTTCATGATCTCCCGGGAAGTTTCCGGGTCCAGGTTCCCGGTGGGTTCGTCCGCGATGATGAGCGGCGGGTTGTTTACGATGGCCCGGGCGATAGCCACCCGCTGCTGCTCCCCGCCGGACAGCTGGGACGGCAGAACACCGGCCTTTTTGGTCAGCCCCACCATCTCCAGGGCCTTGGGCACGGCTTTTTTGATCTCCCGGCGGGATGCTTCGATTACCTCCATGGCAAAAGCCACGTTCTCCGCCACCGTCTTGTTCGGCAGCAGCCGGAAGTCCTGAAAAATAACCCCGATGGAACGCCTTAAGTAAGGGACTTCCCGCGGTTTCATGCGGATGACGTTCTTCCCGTTGAAAGTGATCTGCCCCCGCGAAGCCTGTTCTTCCCGGGTAATCAGTTTAATAAAAGTGGACTTGCCGGCGCCGCTCGGCCCCACTAAAAAAACAAATTCTCCCTTGTTTATCCGGACGGTGACATCAGACAGTGCTTTGGTGCCATTGGGATAATTCTTGGAGACATTGGTCATCTGAATCATTTAAGTTGTCGTCACTCCCCGTAGCAGTTATTTCGACACGTACTTTTTGCTGCATTTCGCTACTAATTTTTGCTTTTCGACACAATACCTGAAAATCCTCTTATTTTTAGTAAATTTTTAGGAAAAAAAGGGGGGGGTTGAACAATAAAGGCGTAAAGACAAAAATAAAAATACGCAGCAGAGGTGCAACTCTGCTGCGTATTTTTATTTATATCACATTTGGGAAGATGTAATAGTTATTTTTTGTCCATTTGATTTTTAATACTTTTTACTTTTCGTTGAATTTCTTCAAATTTGTCCAGGCAATCAAGCTTGTTGGCGGTTTTATGACAATAAGGCCAATCCATATCGTCATAATAGGCTAACATAAGGTTCATTGCCCATTGTTCGGAGTCTAAGTCCTTCCAGTGCTTTGCTTCCTGGGACCGGTTCAGAATCAGATCATCGATTCCAATAAAATAAGCTTTTTTGCCCTCGTATTCTACAACCTTTACTTTCTCCACACTTCCATCCAATTCATCGGAAGGAAACTCCGTCATTATATCAGTACCTGGGACCCTCCAGTAACGTCCATCCCTGACAAACCCCAGTTCAGACATTATTTTTTTCATTTCAACATTGATAGCCCCAACAAAGTCTATGTCCATTGTGGAATACTGTCCCAGGGTATAAAATTCCACAGCCAGCCCGCCGACAACAACCGGAGTTATCCCCAGAGGCTCCAAAGCTTCGGTTATTATTGCCGCAATACTGACTTGCCTTTTTAATCTGTCTTCGATTTTCAGACATTCCAACAAACGTTCTTTTGAACTCATTTCAATATATATCCCTTCGGGTTCTTAATTAACTTCCCCGACTTAAATGCTTTTTGCACTACTTCGGCAGTAGCCATTGCCAGCCCTGTGCTTTCTTCAGCGCTGCGCGGTTTGGTCCGCGGCATGCGGAGATTGGGCAGGTAAGGTAAAGTTTTAATAAACCGCATTTGATTTTTTTTAATGGCATCTTCCAACTTCACAGTTTTTTTCATTTTTTGTCACACCCTTATCTTATCTTTATGTTAATCTTATTAATGCCATTTTGCAAGAGGCAACAAAAGTCGAAAACCCGGCGCAAAGGCAAAAATAAAAGGAGCACCAGAAGGAACTCGCAAAAGAACCCCTAGTACCCCATTTGCAGCAGAGATGGCCCTCTGCTGTATTTTTTATAAGACCGCTCTAATTTTTCCTCTCCATTACCCGCTTCACGGCGGCGACGATATCCTTCGCCGTCAGGCCGTATTTCTCCAGCAGTTCCGCCGGCTTGCCCGACTCACCGAAGGTATCCTTTACCCCGACCATTTCCATGGGCGCAGGCACGGTTTCGGCCAGCACCTCGGCCACAGCGCTGCCCAGGCCGCCAATGACGCTGTGCTCCTCGGCGGTGACGATGGCGCCGGTTTCCCGGGCCGCCGCCGCGATGGCGTCTTTGTCGATGGGCTTGATAGTATGCATGTTCAGCACCCTGGCCTGAATACCCTCTTTGGCCAGTGCTGCCGCTGCTTCCTGTGCCTCAGCTACCATCAGCCCGCAGGCGATAACGGTGACATCCTTGCCATCCTGTAAAGTCACAGCTTTACCGACAGTAAACTGATAATTCTCATCAAAAAGCACCGGCAGCCCCAGCCTGCCCAGCCGGATATACACCGGCCCCTTAATCTCCACCGCGGCCCTGATGGCCTTTTCCGTTTCGGTGCCGTCGGCGGGGACAATTACTGTCATATTGGGCAGTACCCGCATGATGGCGATATCCTCCACCGACTGGTGGGAGGCGCCGTCCTCACCTACGCTGATACCGGCATGGGAAGCGGCGATCTTGACGTTCAATGCCGGATAAGCGATAGAGTTCCTGATTTGCTCAAAAGCCCGTCCGGTGGCAAATACCGCAAAAGAGCTGGCGAAGGGGATCTTGCCGGCGGCCGCCAAGCCGGCGGCAGTGCCGAGCATGTTGGCTTCGGCCACCCCCATGTCAAAAAACCGTTCCGGGTACAGTTTGGCAAAATCCGCTGTTTTGGTGGATTTGGCCAGGTCGGCGTCCAGCACCACGATGTCTTTATTTTCCGCCCCTAATTTCTGGAGGGCTTTGCCGTAAGCTTCTCTGGTTGCAATTTTGCTCATGTCTCATCTACCTCCCCCAGTGCCTCAAGGGCCTCGCAGACCTGGTCCGCATTGGGCGCCGTGCCGTGCCAGTCGGCCACGTTCTCCATATAGCAGACGCCTTTGCCTTTGACCGTTTTGGCAATTATCATAGACGGCTGCCCTTTGACGGCTTTGGCCTTTTCCAGGGCGCCCAGGATCTGTCCCAGATCATGCCCGTCAATTTCCTGCACGGCCCAGCCGAAGGCCCGCCACTTATCGGCCAGCGGCTCCGGGGACATGACCTCGGTGATAGGCCCGTCGATCTGCAGGCCGTTATGGTCCAGGAAGGCGGTCACGTTATCAAGTTTATAATGGGCTGCAGCCATGGCCGCTTCCCAGATTTGACCTTCTTCCACCTCGCCGTCGCCCAGCAGGGCATATACCCGGTAATCGCGGCCGTCCAGCTTCCCGGCCAGGGCCATGCCGTTGGCGGCGGAGAGCCCCTGGCCCAGTGAGCCGGTGGACATCTCCACCCCCGGCAGGTGTTTCATGCTGGGGTGGCCCTGCAGGCGGCTGTTGATTTTCCGCAGGCTCATCAGCTCGTCCACCGGAAAAAAACCTTTTTCCGCCAGGGCCGCATAAAGGACAGGGGCGGCATGCCCCTTGCTTAAAACGAAACGGTCGCGGTCGGGCCATTTCGGGTTATTTGGGTCTACCCGCATTTCATGAAAATAAAGAGCGGTCACAATGTCAGCTGCCGACAGGGACCCCCCCGGATGACCGGAGCCGGCTTCCCCTACCATTTTGATGATATGCCGCCTGATCGTTTTGGCCCGCCCGGCCAGTTCCCGGATTTTTGCCTCATCCATCGAACTTCTGTCATCTCCTTTGTCATCTTGAATTCCCCAACCTTCACCAAAAAACTTTTCAGAACCTCGCCCTGAAGCCTTCCCCCAGCACCTCATGAACATCGGCCAGGATCACAAAGGCCCGGGGGTCTATTTCCTGAACAAGGGCCTTGAGCAGCGAAACCTCCGCCCTGGTTACCACCGATAAAATCACATCCCGTTCCACACCTGTAAAAAGGCCCCGGCCGTGCAGCGCGGTGGCCCCCCGGTCCATGCGCCGTAAGATGGCCGCGGATACTTCCTCCGGCCGCTCGGAAATGATCAGGGCCGCCTTGGCGTAGCCGAAGCCCTCCTGGACCACGTCAATCACCCGGGCGGTGACAAAAACAGTTAACAGGGCATACAAAGCCAGTTCCGGGTTCCAGACAATACCCGCGGCCACGATCACTGCGGCATCAATAACAAAAAGTACCAGCCCGACGCTGGCTTTTATGTAGCGGTTAACGATGGCGGCCGCCAGGTCGGTGCCGCCGGTGGTCCCTTTAAACCTGAAAACCAGGCCGATCCCGATGCCTGTCACAATGCCGCCATAAAGGGCTGCCAGCAGCGGGTCTTCGGTTAAAACCGGCACCCGGCCGCCGGCCATCAGGTCAACAGCCAGGGAAAGGGTAATAGTTCCGTAGAGGGAACGGATACCGAAGCCCAGCCCCAACTCCCTGATCCCCATAATGAACAGGGGAATGTTGATGGACAGCATGGTTATACCCACCGGAAAACCGGTCAGGTAGTATACCAGGGTGCCGATACCGCTTACCCCGCCGGCGGCGATCTTGTTCGGGATCAGGAACATGTCCAGCCCGATGGCGGTAAGCACGACACCTGCAGATATGCCAATGTAATCCCGGATAATTTTCCAGGCCACTGCCTCAACCCCTGCCCAGGATAAAATAGTCTCTACTATTTTGCCTAAGCAGGAGGTTTTTTAGCCATGTATGCTGTGCTGCCTGAGATAAGAGGAAATAAACTGGTCGATGTCGCCGTCCATGACGGCGGTTACATTGCCCATCTCCACACCGGTACGGTGATCCTTCACTAAGCTGTAAGGATGGAACACGTAAGACCGGATCTGGCTGCCCCAGGCGATCTCCTGCTGGTCGCCGCGCAGGACGGCCAGCTCCTCTTCGCGCTTGCGCAGCTGCAGGTCCAGCAGCCTGGCCTGCAGAAGCTTCATGGCCTGCAGGCGGTTGGCCAGCTGGGACCGCTCATTCTGACACTGGACCACGATACCTGTAGGGATATGGGTAATCCGCACCGCGGAATCCGTCTTATTGACATGCTGACCGCCGGCGCCACCGGATCGGTATGTGTCGACTCTTAAGTCAGCAGGATCTATGCTGATCTCATTTTCATCATCGACTTCCGGCATCACATCTACCGAAGCAAAAGAAGTATGCCGGCGCCCCGAAGCGTCAAAGGGCGAAATCCGCACCAGACGGTGCACGCCTTTTTCCGTCTTCAGGTACCCGTATGCATTTTCACCTTCAATAGACAGGGTAACGCTCTTTACCCCCGCTTCATCCCCGGGCAGCAGGTCGATGGTAGCCACCCGATAGCCTTTTTCTTCAGCCCAGCGGGTATACATCCGCAGGAGCATCTGCACCCAGTCCTGGGCTTCGGTGCCCCCGGCACCGGCATGCAGCGAAATAATGGCGCTGCCCCGGTCATACGGGCCGCTGAGCATCAGGTCAAGCTGCAGCCGGTCCAGCCGGTTGACCATGTCCGCCAGGCCCAGGTCTATTTCACCCTCCAGGGACTCGTCCCCTTCCTCCAGGCCGAGTTCCCAGAGCGCCTTCAGGTCCTCAAAATGCCTTTTTACATCCAGGTACAGCTCAACCCGGTTTTTCAAGGCGGTAATTTTCTGCATGGTTTTCTGCGCCGCGGCCGGGTCATCCCAGAACCCGGAGGCGGCAGTCTGTTCTTCCAGCGCTTTTATCTGCTGTTCCCTGCCGGCTACGTCAAAGAGAAACCCTCAATTCCTCAATGCGGGCAGCCATAGCTTCAAATTCACGTTTTTTCTCACTCAGCACCTGGCTTAAACCTCCATTTATTCTAACATAACTTATATCATTATACTTTTTGGCGCAAAATTTGTCAAAAACCGTATTTCCCCTATTTGATCAATTTTGGTTTTTTATCCAGGTTGGCTTTTGTTCTTGCTTCATGAAAATTTTCGGGGATTATCTTCCCTTTGCCGTACCCGACCCGCAGACTGAAACCGGTCCGGGCCTTAACGGCCCCCTTGATGCGCTCGATGATTTTTTCCAAAATCATATCGTCCTGCATCTTGGTAATTACCACATATTCGTCGCCGCCCACCAGACCCACGGCGTCTTTGACCCGGTGGTGGTCCTGGACCCGTACCACGGAGCGGATGGTGTTTAAAATTTCCCGTTTGGTGGCCTGCACCTGGTACTCGCTGTGCAGCTGTACAAAAGCCCCAAAAGAGCGCAGGTCAAGGAGGATAACAGTTTCACTGCCTTCAAAAAGCAGCCCCAGCGCCTTCAGCCGGGGGTCGTCCGGGCCGCTGACCCCGATAACCAAATCCTTGACCAGTTCATCCTCCATTTTATCCGGTTCACCGATAAAACAAATCCGCCCCTGGAATTTCCGCTCGATGGCGCATAATTGGTCCAATATGGCTATGACCTGGGCCAGGTTACTGCCTTTGGCGGCATACTGTTCAGGGTCATGGTGCAGGATATCCTCCGCAATCATCGGGGCCAGCACCAGCCCGCCGGCAACCTCTTTCAGCACCGGCGGGGTTATTTTTACATGATGGTGGAGAGCGATGGCCTCCAGTATCGGTGCGCCTAAATGGTACGTTTCCGCCACCTGCAGGCTTTTTTCAATATGCTCATGAATGGGATGGCGGATCTCCACCCAGGCCGGAACTCCGCATTTGCGCAGGATTTTCGGCACTTTGACGGGTTTGCCTGCCGCCGCTTCGATGTTCCGGTCGTCGACCTCCGGCCCCTTGCCGACATCGTGAAACATAACGGCGGTCAGCAGGTCTTCCCGGCTAATTTCCAGGACAGCCAAAACATCATCGCTGAGAGAATCGGCATACTCACATATTCTAATGACGTGGTGCAGCTGATTTTCTCCCAGCGAGACCACATCAGCCAGCATAAACAGTTCCTGGACCTGGAAAATCCGGTCTATTACCGGCGCCAGCCGCGGACTTACCAGGCTGCGGAGAACCTTCATCAGCAGGTCCCGGCTGCAAAAATCAACGTTACATTCTTTTGCACAGTCAACCGGTTTTCCCTGGTACATAAATTTCAACTGCATGGGGGTACTTCCTTCCCAAAACAACTTTTCTAAATATTCATACAAATGTCATATTAGCCACTTCGGGTTAATTTCCCTTCTTTTCGACATAATTTCCATATTTCACCACCGAAAATCTTCGACCTTGTCCATGTTCTGGTGAAAAAGCAGGGATGCCCCTGTTACGGGCATCCCTGCCATCTTGATTCCTACTGATTTTGTTGGTTTGGTTCCACATTTCTGTAGATCGTCTTTAAGACCACGATATCTACCCGGCGGTTTTTCTGCCGGTTGGCTTCGGTAGTATTGGGCACCAATGGCCGGGTTTCGGCATAACCGGTGGCCGAAAGCCGTTTTGGAGGAAAATTGACTTCCGCGATTAAAAATTTTACCACATTAGTAGCCCTTGTAGTGGACAGTTCCCAGTTGGAGGGGAAATGAACCGTTTTGATGGGCAGGTCACAGGTATGACCCTCTATCCGGATAGCGTTGGGCATTTTCACCAGCACTTCGCCGATCTTTTTGATGACTTCCCGGGATGCCGGGTTAATTTCTGCCGAGCCCCGGGCAAAAAGCAGGGTTTCTTTAAGGCTGACCACCAGGCCCCGTTCCTCAAAAGAAACATCTACTTTTCCGTCCACGCCCTTTTCCTTTAACATGCCTTCAATCTGTTTTTTGGCATCTTCCATAGCTTTTTGCTCAGTAGCGCTGCCCGGCGTTACCACTTTACCGTCTATCTGGACCGGTCCCGGGGCTTCCCCCATAAAAAACCCGCTGTTATTGCCCACCAGCGCCTCACTTAATGAGGCGGAAAGCTGGGCGAATTTTTTGGAATTAACGTTACTGATGGTGTACATCAGGATAAAGAATATCATCAGCAGGG
>JBMOPI010000096.1:0-8705 GCA_049324975.1 Bacillota bacterium | reverse complement strand
TCTTTCGGGTCCCGGCTGCCCGGCTTCCTCATCAAACCACGGCGGCAGCAGCCGGACCATGCCTGCCAGGAGGATAAAGGGTAGGGCCAGGAAACCGATGGTGGGGATAATCCCTTCCTCCCAAAGGGGTACATGAAACTTGGAGTAACCTAACAAACTCTTGGAAACCAGCTGACCGCCAACAACCACGTTAAACCTCATGGCCAGCACGCTGGCCATGATCAGCACCCCCGAAAGGATGGTCGCCACCAGGCCGGCTATCCGGGGGATGCCCTTCCCCCGGCCAACCATCAGCAGGAAGAAGGCCAGCACCATCCCGCCCAGCTGGACGCCGAAATAACTGGATGGGATAACTTCTGTAATCAGGCCGCGCACCGCCGGCCATTCCTCCTCAGCCTCGTAAGCCATGTGGATGACTTCCAGCACTTCCAGGACAAAGGCAAAGATGAGGAAAACCCAAAGATATCTGTTCATCGTCATCATACAGTCAAAATCAATTTTCACCCGCCGGATCAGGCAGGTTACCGCATAGATAACGATCAGCAGCGCAATCCCGGAAACGATGGCCGAGAGCAGGAAGATTACCGGCATCAGCGGCGTCGACCACCAGGGGTTGGCTTTGACGGCCCCGAAGATGAATCCTACGTAACCGTGCAGGAAGGCCGCCGACGGAATCCCGACGATGGCCAGGATGCCCACCACCTTATGGTCGGTATGTAAAGCCGCCGGCGAAACATCTTTGGCCCCCAGGGTCAGGAGATTATACAGCTTTCCCTGCCAACCCGGCTTCGTGGCGGCAAACTCCACCAGGTCTTTGCGGTACATGAACCAGATCTCCAGGAGGACAATAATCAGGTAAAAGCTGTAGATGTAGCCGAAACCGGCCATGGCCGACGTGGGGCTGGGGGTCCACATCATATTCAGCGCCCTTAAAGGCTTTCCGAGGTGGGAAGTGAGGGCCATAGGCGCTACCAGGAGCACGGCCAGGGCGGCAATCAGGGCCAGCCTGGATACGGGCTTCAACCTGGATACGCCGAAAACATGGTAGAGGGACGATACTATGAACGCCCCGGCCACTAGCCCTGTTAAATAGGGGTAGAGGACGATAAACAGCCCCCAGTTGATTTCAAGTTCGTTGGGATAAACAAAGCCTGTCATCACATCACCACCTCATCCAGTCCCAAATAGAATACCTGCGGCTTGGTGCCTTTTTCCGGTTTCAGCCCCCTTACCCGTTCCCTTTCGACAATCCTGGTTACCTCACCGTGATGGTCCTTACGGTTGCCGAACTTCCGGGCTCCCACGGGACAGACCGTGACACAGGCCGGGCGCATACCCTTCACTATCCGGTGGTAACACCAGGTACATTTATCCGCCACGTGGGTTTCCGGATGGAGGAACCGCGCCCCGTAAGGACAGGCCTGGATGCAGTAGCGGCAGCCTACGCAGCGCCCGGCGTCCACCAAGATGACCCCGTCGCCGGTCCTGTATGTGGCGCTCACGGGACAGACCTGGACACAGGGGGCGTTTTCACACTGGTTACAGAGCTTGGGGACGAAAAACTGTTTTTCCCCGGTTTCTTCCAGTGGCGGGAACTCCTGTCCCCCGTTGGGCGAGTCAACCTTCACCCCCCCGGCGGTTTCAATGTACCGTTCCACCCAGGTCCGGAACACTTCTTTGTCAGCGGGGACGCTGTTTTCCTGTTTACAGGCCCCCACACACCTGCCGCACCCGATGCATTTGTGGGTGTCAACAACAAATCCCCATCGTTTTCCTGCCCAGACCTGTTCCCAGTCGGTTTCCCCCGCCCCCTGGGCAAAGGTGGTTTTCTGCAATATGGTCAGTCCGCCCGCCGGGGCCAGGATGCCTGCTGCCAGCACCTTGCCGGCGGTAATCAAAAAATCCCGGCGGGGCATCTCTTTTTTCATGACTTTTCTCCCCCTAAGCCGGCCCGCGGCCGGTGCGGGTCGTGACAGCGCCCGCAGTCCAGGCCTCCGCTGTGCATCAGCGGTTTGACGGCAGCGATTTTTTCATCTAACCTGCCGGTAATCTGCCGGTGGCAGGCAGCGCATAATTCCGCATCCGCTTTGACCACCGGGGACCAGGCCGCCGGTTTTTTTACATGCTTTGCAGCCGGGCCGTGGCAGGACTGGCAGTCCAGCCCGCCGTGCTCACCCTGTGCCGTACGGTTAAACACCTGCCGGTGACATTCGCCGCAGTCGCCGCTGCCGCCGGCGTAATTTACCGCCAGGGCGGCCGCCTCGCCCAAGCTGTCCCCCCGGTAGCGCCCGTACTGGCCGAAAGAATCGGGGATCATCAACTGCCGGACGAAGAGGAAGCCTAACAGTGCAGAAACCAGGATTACTCCCACCCGAAAAACCGCCTGTTCATAAAATGGCCTGCCGCCTTCCCTGCTTCCTTCATCTCTTCTTCCTGCCACCTTCCCACCTCCCAATCCTGCTTCGATACCGGTTTCCCGATGTTACCCCCATTATAATTGAGGCCGGCGGAAAAGGTCAGATGTCAACAGTCCCCAAAATGAACGGGAATGTCATGGGCAACTGTCCCAAAAGGCACGGGACAAACAAGAAACCGGGTGTAATATCTGCACATGATATTACACCCGGTTATCCTGAAACTAACTAGGCCTTGTCGGCCAGGTTCCGCCTGGCCGCAAAAGCCGCGGCCTCCGTGCGGTTGACCAGGTTCAGTTTGGCCAGGATGCTGCTGACGTAATTCCGTACTGTTTTCTCGCTTAAATAAATGGTATCGGCTATCTCTTTGTTGGTCTTCCCTTCCGCGATCAGGACCAGCACTTTTTTCTCCTGGGCCGACAACTGGTCCAGGGAATCCTTGGCCTTCTGCCCGCTCCGCCGCATCTGGTCCAGGAGCTTCCTGGTAACCACCGAGTCTAAAAGGGACTCGTCCCGGTAGGCGGCCCGCACCGCCCTGATGATTTCGTCGTTGCCCACATCTTTTAACACGTAGCCTTTGGCGCCGGCATAGATGGCCTCCATCAACTTTTCCTCGTCACCGAAAGAAGTCAGCATGATTACTTTGGTTTGCGGGAACAGGTTGCAGATTTCCCGGCAGGCATCGATGCCGCTGCTTTTCTTAAGGCAAATGTCCATGGTCACCACATGGGGCCTGCACTGCCCTACCTTCAGCAGGGCCTCGCCCAGGCTGCCGGCGCCGCCCACCACCTCCAGGTCCGGGTACTGCTCCATAAAATAGGTCAGCCCCGTCCGCACTATCTCATGGTCATCCACCACCAGAACTTTAATCTTTTCCATTACCCGTATCTCCTTTCAATAATACCGAAGAATACTAATTGACCGGAATACTGATGACCAGCCGCGTCCCCTCCCCCGGCCGGGAAAAAATCTCCAGCCCTCCGCCCAGGAGTGCGGCCCGCGCCCGCATATTACCCAAGCCCAGGCCCCGGCCGCCCTCCCGGGAGGGGTGAGGGCTCCCCCTGTCCTCCCCTGCCGGCAGTCCCAGGCCGTTATCTTCTACCGTGACGACCAGGCGCTGCCCTTCCAGCCCGATGTCAACCCGGGCTTTGGATGCCCCGGCATGCCGGACAACATTGTTCAAAGCTTCCCGGATGACCTGCTGCAGCTCCTGCCGCCAGTCCTCACCCCCGCTCACAGGACTGACCGGGGCCAGGTCGGAAAGCCGGTAATCCAAAGTTATCATCAGCCCGGTTTTCTTCCTGAACTGTTCCACCATGTTTTCCAGCACTTTTTGCAGCTCCTGCCCGTTTTCCTGGGTGTTCAGGCCGTGAATGTAAGCGCGCAGGGTATGAATCACCTTGTTTAGCTGCCGGACCGCCAGGGCGACCTGCCCGGCCCCCTTGGCCGGGTCTTTTTCTATTAAAGGGACGGTGGTCTGCAGCTGCAGGCCCACACCATATATGGACTGGATAACGTCGTCGTGCAGGTCCCGGGCGAACCGTTCCCGTTCCCGGTAGACTGCCTCCAGCCGGCGGCTCTCCGTTACCTGCCGCTGTTTTTCCAGGTCAAAAACGGCCAGCATGCCGGTGATGGCCCAGGTGGCAAGAAGGGCGGTAGCTGTCCGGAACAGTTCAATGGGCAGGCCGGTGACAAAGCGGAATTTATCGGCATTAATTACCTTGCCAAGCCATCCAAACTCGTGGGGCACAACCAGGCCGCTGAACAGTGCAAACAGGCTGAAAGCCACCGTTGCCGCCCGGAGGTTGATCAGTACCGATTTGTTACTGATCTTCTGCACCTCCGGGAGCTGGAGGTAAAGCCCGTAGGCAGTAACCACCCCGGCCGGGAAAGCCAGCAGGTAGCGGGACCAGTACTCGCTGTAAACAAGCCATTCGATAAGTTCCCCGGAGCCTACCAGGTAAATGAAGCGGGAAAAATAGACTAGCCAGGCCACAAAGGCCGCGGTAGGGAGGATGATCCACCAGTAGAAACCCCGGTTGCGGGAGTCGGCAATCAATTTTGCCCCGAAAATAAAGAGGAAAAAATAGGACACGGACTGCAGCATCCGCTGGATAGCCACCAGCTTCCAGAGCGGGAAATCGCCGAAGTCGGGCACCTTGGCCGGTATAAACACGCTCCCCCATTCGCTTAACCCGTGCAGCAGGGCAAAAGCCGCCAAAAGGCTTAAGCTGTAGGCCATCCGGATGCTGCTGTAGCTGCGGTACTGCAGGGCAATGGCCACACCCATGGTATAAAAGGATAAGCCATATACGAAATACAACAGCACCACGTTCAGTTGAATAATTTCACTCATAGGCTCCCGGCCTCCGTCGGCAGGTTCAGTTTCCTTCAATATATATCAGGGACGCCTCCCGGGTCAATAAAACCCGGGTTTCCTGTTGTTTTCCGGGTCTGAGCGGTTATACCGCAGGTTTTATGCAGTTATCCGACAGGATAATTATACCCTGCCGCCGGGAGCATTGTGATGTGTCAAATTATCCGGGGCAAATGACCCCATGATTTATGGCAGGTGACAGGAAGATTTGTCAGGGATAACAATCTATAATTAAAAATAAAACGCTGTCAAAGGAGGATGTCCCCATGAATTTCTTCGCACTTTTTCTCTCTGCCGCCATTGCCGGCGGCGGGCTGGCCCTGACCGCCCTGACCGGCAGCAAGGCTTACGCCATCGGTTTTGGCGCCGCCGCCCTGTTCGTGCTGTCCGCCGTACGGATGGCCAGACAATGGGAAAAGGCGGTCGTCCTGAGGCTCGGCAAATACAGAAAGCTGGCCGGGCCCGGGCTGTTCTTTCTCTTCCCGGTCATTGATTCCGTCGTCACCTGGGTCGACCAGCGGGTACAGGTAACCCCTTTTAACGCGGAACAGACGCTGACTAAAGACACCGTGCCGGTGGATGTGGACGCCGTACTTTTCTGGACGGCCTGGGGCGCCGAGAAAGCGGCCCTGGAGGTGAAGGATTACAGGCACGCCGTCTCCTGGGCGGCACAGACCGCTCTCCGGGACATCATCGGGCGGACGCTGCTCTCGGAAATGCTGGCCGAACGGGAAAAAATCGACCATGAACTGCGCAAGGTTATCGATGCCAAGACCGAGCCGTGGGGCATATCGGTACAGTCGGTGGAAATCAGGGATGTACTCATCCCGGCCAACCTGCAGGACGCCATGTCCCGGGAGGCACAGGCGGAACGGGAAAGAAAAGCGCGGATTATCCTCGGTACTGCGGAGACTGAGATTGCCGAAATGTTCAACGTGGCGGCCAGGTCTTACCATGGTAACCCGATGGCTCTGCAGCTCCGGGCCATGAATATCCTTTATGAAGGCCTGAAAGAAAAAGGCGCCTTGGTGGTTGTACCCAGCACGGCAGTGGAAACCATGGGACTCGGTACAATTTCAGGCCTCACCGCCCTGTCGGGGGAAAGCAGCGTGCAGCAGTAAAACCAAACTGCATCCGAAAAAATCAGGGCCTTGTCTTTGTTAATAATAAAGCTTGCTGACGGCCATACTACTTATAAAAACACGGCAAAGGAGCATTAGTATGGCTAAAGAGCACGGCGGACTTGACGTCTGGCACCTGACTATGCTGGCCCTGGGGACGGTGGTGGGAGGCTCCTTCTTTCTCGGGTCGGCCATCGCCATCAGGACGGCAGGACCGGGCATCCTGGTTTCCTTCATCCTGGGCGGCATCCTGGTCTATATTGTCCTTACCGCGCTGTCTGAAATGACCGTTGCTTCCCAGGCGCCCGGTTCCTTCCGGTCCCATGCGGAAAAAATGTATGGCCCGGCGGTTGGGTTTATCATCGGCTGGGTCTACTGGACCGGCCTCACCCTGGCCATGTCCAGTGAGGCGACAGCGGCATCGGTGTTCCTGCGGGCCTGGGTCCCGGGGTTGTCCCTGCCGTTGATGGCAGTAATAATTATTGTTGTGGTAACACTGGTCAACCTGGTGGGCGCCAAAACCCTGACCACTTTGGAAAGCGGCCTGGCGCTGATCAAGCTCACTGCCATAGCGGCATTTATCGTGCTGGCCGCGGCCCTGATTGCCGGCCTGTTTCCGGGGCGGGCGCCGGTGGGACTGGGCGTCCTGCCGGCAGAACCGTTACTGCCCCGCGGTCTGGCAGGCATTGCCGGCAGCATGCTGATCGTCATGTTCACCTACGCGGGGTTTGAAGTGATCGGACTGGCGGCCTCTGAGGCCAAAAACCCGCATCAGACCGTGCCGCGGGCCATCCTCTTTACCATCCTGGGCCTGGTGGGCCTGTATACCCTGTCCATATCGGTACTCCTGCCCCTGGTCCCGACACCGGGGCTCACGGAGACAGTAAGCCCGCTGGTAGCCGGTTTAACGGCCAGGGGACTGGGCTGGGCAGCCGGGACCATCAATGGGATTCTGGTCATAGCCATCCTGTCCACCATGCTGGCAGCTATGTTTGGCATGGGCCGGATGGTCCGGTCACTGGCCGAGGTAGGCTATGCCCCCGCCTGGTTAAAGGAGGAGCGGGAGGTGCCCAAGCGCGGCATCCTCTTTTCCGGCGCCGGGATGCTGGCAGGGGTGGGCCTGGCCTATCTGCTCCCGCAGCGGATTTACCTTTTCCTGGTGAGTTCCGGCGGTTTCGCCCTGCTGTTCACTTATGTAATCATTATGGCCACCCATTACAGGTTCCGGCAGGTGCACGGGTGCCCGCCAAAAGGCCACTGCCAGCTTTACGGCTTCCCGTATACCTCAATTCTGGGCCTGCTGGCCCTGGTGGCCATCATCGCCAGCATGCCCCTGGTCCCCGGGCAGGGGTCGGGCCTTGTGGCAGGGCTTTTGCTGGTGGTGTTCTTTACTTTGACTTATGCAGCCTATAAGGCTTATATGCTGATGAGATCCGGCAAAAGGCCCGCCCTCCGGAACCTGTTGGGAGCGCCGGTCCCCGCCAGGATGCCGGAAGGGCTGAGACCCGCAGTTGACATTGAGGCAGGAGAAGAGTTAGCCCCTGAGAACGGGGAAAAACCATGTGAAAAAGAGTAAGATAATGTCGGTAAATTTTAATCTGTTTCCCCTTCTTATTGGGAGGTTTTACCACGGTATTAGCGAATATATCAGTAAAACTGATAAGGAGGGATGAGGTGAGTAGCAGGTACCTTAGAGTTGATGAAATCATAGCTCTGGACACAAGCCGGCCTGTACTCAAAATCTTCGAAACAGCCAAAAAAATACCTGGCAATTTAGTTCTGTTCATTGACTGTGGGATGCGGCACAGGGTCGGATAGACCGGGCGGGGTTGTCCGAGGAGCATAACAAGTCTTCTGAAGGCCCGCAGCCGGAAATGCAGGACACCTAGTGTCCATTAATGATCAAGTGCCGGGAAGATCGGGCCTCAAAGAGCATCTTATAGACAATCTTCGGACAAGTTTTATTAAAAAAAATGGCAGGCCTGCCAAAGAAAATTCCGATAGCCTTAAAGGCTATCTTTTGTTTTATCTAAGGTAAAATTACAGGCGGTCCTGCCGGACCGCCTGAATTAACTGCGCTGTTTTCACTTTTCCGCCTATTCAACATTCAAAAAGTTAAACAGCAGCACGAAGCCCTGGGCCCTGGTCAGGTTGGCCGTGGGGTTACAGTAACCGTTGTTGCCCTGGATGATCTTTAACCCATAGGCAATGGCCATGTAACCGTAAAGGTCCGGCTTAATCCTGTCCCCATCCTTAAACGGCAGGGTATAGATGCCCCTGATTTCGGCTACTTTGTCGTACCTGAGGGCCCGGACAATAAATTTCACCGCATCCTGCCTGGTTAAAGGCGCCTTGTACGCCTTTTCCCCCTCTTTTACTATGCCCTCGGCCATAAGCGCATCATACATCTTGTCGTCATCCTGGATGCTTTCGGGGAAAGGCATCTCAATGTACGGGTTAACCGCCTTCAACAGGAGGTAGAGGAACTCCCTCTGGGTAATATTCTGATTAGGGTTCAGATGGCTGCCCGGCAGCCTGATGCCATACTCGGCAAGCACCTTGATCTGGTTCTCCGCGTAATGGCCCTTAATGTCGGCGTAATGGGTGACCCCGCCGGCCTCAAAAGGCTTGCCGTCATACTTCAATAACCTGCCTGTGTTGGCATCGATGTTGGCCGGCTTTTCCGGTTTTAAGGCATAAACAAGCTTTATTTCGGGTTTCTGTGTTTCCCTGGGAATGAATTTACCGTATGTTTCTGTCGGGTATACCGAGATATACTGCAGCCGGATGCCG